>QWQG01000080.1 GCA_003670925.1 Planctomycetota bacterium
ATTGCATCTGCAATTAAGTGCCATCGACTTCCTGATAAAGCTGGCCGGAGAACGCACTGGATTTCCGGCAAGCCGCATTCATCCGGGAAGCCGGTTCCTCGACGACTTGAACTTGGATTCTATTAAGGCCGCAGAGCTTATTTCGGCTGCGACTCGTCAGTTTGGAGTTGCGGGTTCGATAGATCCAGCCAACTTCGCCAACCAAACGCTGCAGGCCGTGGCTGAAACAATTGACCAGCAGACCAATGGGTCGCCCCACGAACATGTCGCCCGGCAGCGAGATCCTTCGACAGCAGCAGATTCATTGCTTGAAATCGGCCAGCGGTATCCGACTTGGGTCCGGAATTTTGTCGTCGATTTTGATTAGCAGAAGCGTGCGAGACCTGACGCCGGAAGATGTAACTTAGGCACAAACATGTAAAACGGCGGGCAGGATGTCAACAAAAACTTGGTGGCTCGTCTCGAACGATTCCCACTTGATCAATCTGAGAGGGATGAAACTGTTACCCTTCCGATTGCGGCCACTCCAGAGTGCCGGTACTCTAGGCAATGGCCGCGCGGAGGCTAAAGAAACTCAGATGTCCGACCCAAGCGCTGTCGCTAGGGGGCAAGACTAAAGCTATGACGTTGAGCGTGGAGTCGCGTTTTTCTGCCTTTGGGATTGGTGCCAATGCGCTAAACTTAACGCCGACTTGTCTGCGCCATTCCAAGACATAACGCTACTTTTTTTAATCAATTTCACCTACAGCGACTGCGGACGCCGCCTAATTTTCATCATTTGACGTTTGCGGTATTCTCCGACAGCAGTCAGCCATGGTGTGTGATGCAGGATCTACCGAACTCGCGATAAGCTAGAATTCTTCAAGTGACGACCGAGCGACAATTCATCCGCGACTTGCAGGCCCAGTTTGGGACAGTCCCTCCTGTGAAGATCGGGATTGGGGACGACGGTGCCGTCCTCGACGTCTCTGGAGATTCGGAACAGGTGGTCGTCACTGATCTATTGCTAGATGGTGTACATTTTGATCTCAATGTGACGAGCCCGTTCCTAGCAGGCCGCAAGGCGGTGGCTGTCAATCTGAGTGATCTTGCGGCGATGGGCTGCAGACCGACGGCGGCTTTTGTGTCCTTAGCTATTCCTCGCGGTCGTCCGCAGGCAGCAACCGATTTTCTGTGTGAGTTGTATCGAGGCATTCAGCAGATGACCGACGAGTTTCAGTTCTCCTTGGCAGGTGGCGATACAAATTCATGGAATGGCCCGTTCGCGATCAATGTTTGCCTGACAGGCGTTCCCTTTTCGAGACGACCATTTCTCCGCTCAGATGCGCAACCGGGAGACTCAGTTTTTGTGACTGGTCCCCTTGGTGGAAGTCTCGATGGTGGTCGTCATCTTACTTTTATGCCGCGACTGCAGATTTCAGCATGGCTCGCGCGGACGGTGGAAGTGCGGGCGATGCTGGATCTTTCAGATGGATTGTCAATTGATCTCCATCGCATGATGGAAGCGAGCGGTACCGCGGCGGAAATTTTCACTTCCAGAATTCCGATTCATTCTGATGTGTCTGCAGAATGGTCATCCGACAAACGGCTGACTGCGGCGTTAAGCGACGGGGAAGATTTTGAACTACTGTTCAGCGTGAGTGGAGCCGTAGCTGAAACATTGCAAGCTGCGGCCAACGACAATGCGATCCCGCTATTTCAGATCGGGCGCGTGACGACGGGTTCAGGCGTACGTCTGATTGATTCGTCGGGGAACAGTCAGATCCTAGACGTGACAGGCTGGCAACACAGATTCTGAAATTGGCTGTCCATTTCAGGATCTGGCCACTTGAGCCACTCTGCCAAGGAACATGACTGCCCGACTTACTTCTCCAAACAGGTTGTGGATATACTCCCCGGATTGCCTTAATTCAGTCATCACCTTGCTTAATCTAGGCTAGCAGCGAGGCGGATTGGATCGAAAACAGCCTCACGGCTGACTGTCGTTTGACGAAAAAACTTGCATGACACGTCGCATTCATATTGTCGGTCGCAAAAACTGCGGCAAAACTACGCTGGTCTGTGAGCTTGTCCGTGAATTCACGGCGCGAGGCCTAAAAGTAGCGACCGTGAAGCATACGCACCACCATCATGAATTGGATACCCCAGGGAAAGATTCCTATAAGCATCGTGAAGCTGGTGCCGTCGCAATCGGAATTCTATCGCCTCACATGACGGCTCTCTTTATTCCGACGGAACGTGAGCAGCGCGGCGAATCGAGGTATGCGCAGTTTGAGGTTCAGTTTTCAGACTGCGACCTGATTTTGGTCGAAGGTGATCTTCAGGCATCGGCGCCACGAATCGAAGTCTGGCGGAGTGCAGCCAGTGAAAATCCATATGCATCCAACGATTCAACGATTGTTGCCGTAGTGTCGGATGATGCTCCGCGTGGTCTGGCATGTGCCGTGTGGAGTCGTCAAAACGTCAAAAAAATCGTCGAGAATATTCTCAATCTCCACCACCAACCACTCCCTAGTGCGGCTCCGACGGACAGGTATCGGGATTCGTGAGAATTCTGTGCTTGGCTTATGCAAGACCTCATGGACAAAATTCGCGGATAACACCTGCGCCTGCGAACGATTTCACCCCCCTTTTCGGAAATAACCTCTGTGTGTGGAATTGCTGGAGCCCTCTGGTGGAAGCCTTCACGGGAAATCTCGCCGCAGACACTGCAACGGATGACAGACAGTATTCGCCATCGCGGACCAGATGCTGACGGACACTATTTTTGGCCCACAGTAGACGCGGCACACGCGTCAAAGCACTCCCCGGCCACAGGTGTGTCTGGGGTGGCGCTTGGCCATCGACGATTGAGTATCATCGACGTCACCGGCAGCGCACAGCCGCTGGGCAATGAAGACAACAGCGTACAGATTACGTTTAACGGTGAAATCTACAATTATTGTGAACTCCGGACAAAGCTGATCAATGCCGGACACCGGTTCCGCACCGACGGTGATACCGAAGTCATTGTGCATCTTTACGAACAACATGGACTGGAATTCGTTAAACATCTTCGCGGCATGTTTGCCCTCGCGATCTGGGATGCAAACAGGCAACGGTTGGTGATCGCGCGTGATCGCGCTGGTAAGAAGCCGTTCTATTATCGCATGGAAGATGGTCGGCTGGCGTTTTCGAGTGAACTCAAAGCACTGCTGCAGATTCCGGATGTCCCTCGAACGCTCAATCGTCACGCTGTGCTGCAGTTTCTGACGCTCCAATATGTTCCGCATCCGCACTGCATTCTGGAAGGATTTCAGAAACTGCCGCCAGCGACGATCGGAGTCCTTGAAAACGGCAACCTGTCACTGGAGACGTACTGGTCCGCTCCGTATGACGAGCCGGATTTCAGCCGCGCGACGGTTGAAGACTGGCGTGAAGAACTCGATGCCACGTTGTCCGAAGCTGTTCGCTTACGACTACGAAGCGATGTACCCCTCGGCGCGTTTCTGTCGGGCGGGATTGATTCGACTGTGATCTGTGGCCTCATGCAGACGCAACTCAATCGACCAGTGCAGACGTTTTCCATCGGCTTCCCCATCGCCGCCTTTGACGAACGCGCCTTCGCACGGCAAGCGTCGCAGCATCTTGGGACGGAACATCACGAAGCCGTTGTCACTCCGGACGCGCTTTCGATTCTTCCGCAGCTGATCTGGCACTACGACGAACCGTTCGGCGACAGCTCTGCGATTCCCACCATGTACCTGTCGCGCATGACCCGCGAGCATGTGACTGTGGCTCTGACCGGCGACGGCGGTGATGAACTCTTCTGCGGTTACGATCGTTATCGCGCTGTCAAACTTACCGGGATGACAGACTTTGTGCCACGGTGGGCACGTCACTTTGCATCATCCGTGATTTCGCGATTGCCGACATCGGTTGCACATCGATCCTTCCGCCGCCGGCTGAAACGTCTGCTGGAATCTTTGGCGCAGGATCCGGAACGCCGATACCTGAACTGGATTACAATCTTCAGTTCGTCGCGTCTGGAATGGCTGGTCACGCCCGAACTCTGGACGCTGACTAAGCATGACGATCCCGCGAACTGTATCACGAATGCCTATCAGCGATATCCCCAACGCGACTTTGTGACACGCACCACCGCCACCGATCTCCAGACGTATCTGCCCGGCGATATACTTGCCAAGGTGGACATCGCCAGCATGGCTGCGTCGCTGGAATGCCGCAGTCCGTTGCTTGATCACCATGTCATCGAACTTGCCGCACGCATGCCGATTGAAGTGAAACAAACGCTGAAGCACTCCAAGAAAGTGCTCAGTGAAACATTCAGCCGGTTGATTCCCAAAGACATTAAAACTCGCAAAAAAATGGGCTTCGGTGTCCCGATTGATCATTGGTTCCGGGCTGAACTGAGACCGATGTTGTACGATATCCTGCTGTCGTCGCGCTGCCTGCAGCGTGGCTTATTAAAAGAAGACTCCGTGCGGCAACTGATCGACGAACATACGTCGAGCCAATTCGATCATGCGTATCGCCTCTGGAATCTGCTGTGCCTCGAACTCTGGCAGCGGATGTATCTTGACGGCGCGCCTCCGATTGCCGCCCCGACAGCGTTGTCGTAATCCTGATCAAAAACAGAGTTGAATGACTCAATTCATACAGGTGGCTGCCCCCACAGAAGAAAGAATCCATCGTTCGAATCATTCGATTTCTAGAACCCCAAACGAAACAGCGACGAACAGGGGTTTTGTGAGGGGTTCTTATTCTTCCTGAGGCGGGACGATGCGGTAATTTCTGCCATCAACGCGAATCAGGACTGGTTCAGTGAAAGTCAGATACTTGCTGTAGCGTCCATCGTTCATGTTTGTCAGCTTGAAATATTCGTCGCTGAACTGCTGCACTTCGACAACGTCCTTCTGGGCATCTTCTTTCAGTGTTCCGTATTCTGAATCCTGCCACTCGTCATTCTTCCAATAGAATGTCTTGATACCGATGTGACGAATCCGCTGAGTCGCCGTCACCTTACTCTCGTCAGAATCTTTGGCATCGCTTTTTGATTCATTCTGTTCTAAACCAGATCCCCCAAGCCCGCCTCCTCCAACAGGGAATCCTCCGAGACGACTTGCCAGTCCCGACGAACTCATCCGTGCTCCCCGATTTGGCCCAACCGGCCGGCCACCGCTTCCTGCCAGAGCGGGCGAGCCGGAGTCCAGCGCATTGCCAACTTCCTCGGCGGCACCGCTCAGGGCATCCGAGCCTGGGCGTATGGCTGCTTTCAGCTGCGATTTATAGCTGCGTTGCAGAAATCCATCGGAGCCGTATGCAACAGACAGCCCTTGTTCAGAGCGAGATTCCGCTTCGGACATCAATCCAGATCGATCGTGCAGTGACAGATTTTCGTCAGCCAAGAACGACGTGTATGGAGTCATGATGCCGTGCTTCAACGACAAGGCCACCAATTCATCAACAAGTTCCTTGTTTTGTCCCTTCAGATCAAGCTCATCAATGATTTCACCAATGCGGCGAGTCACCCATAACGTTTCGACAAACTGATTTCTGCGCGTCGCATCTGAGTTGCCGAAACTTGTTTCCAGCTTCGTTTCTCGCGACTTATCAGCCACCTTTCCGGTCAGCGTCACTGTGACAGGTGTACTGGTCCGGTATCGACCGACCACAATCAACTGTTCACCACGGAACAAGTCTGTCAACTCGGAAGGGTACATCCGGGTCACCAGTTGGCCTGAGTTTTCGGAATGGGCTCCGGTAAAGTTCAATTGAACATCGGTCATCACCAACGCACTGACTTTGCTGAACAAATTGCTGGCCGCCACTTCGATGTCTTCAGCAGGTTTAACAAAGACTGACGTTCCTCGCTGTTCTTTCGACAGTCGATCCAGCAGTCGACTATTCACGTCGTAGCCGACTCCAAAGCTGAAAATCCGAGCATGGACTTTGTTGGCCGCGCTAACGCTCGCGGCAATGGCGGTCTCATCTGTCGTGCCGACTGTCGGAAGCCCGTCTGTAAAGAACAGCACGTAGGTTGGGCGATGATGGTCATTCAACTGTTTGAGGGCCATCGAGAGTGCCTCGTTGATATTGGTTCCTCCGCCCGCATAAATATCTTCAACGAAGCTCAACGCAGCCTTTCGGCTTGAGTCGCTGACGAGCTCCAGCTCAGATTGAAACAAAGTTACTTCTGAAGAGTACGAGATGATGTTGAACGTGTCTTTTTCTCCGAGCTGATTGATCATCTGGCGCAGCGAAGACTTTGCCTGCTCAATCTTCTCGCCCGACATACTTCCGGAACGGTCAACAACGAGCAGCAAGGTCTTGGAAATGTCATGTTTCTCCTTCATTTTGACTTTAGGGCTAGCCAGCAACATGAAATATCCGTGCTCACCACCGTCAGGCTGGTAGCTCACCAAGTCCATTCCAAATTCACCGCCGCGGACTCCGTACAGTAAGCGAGTGTCGTCTGGCTGAGTGACGTTTTTCAAATTTAGACGGCAGACAGCCTTGTTGTCATTCGGGCGGGTGATGGCAAAGTTATGCGTCGGGCTGTAAACGTTTTTTAGTTCGTCCTTCGAATTCACCCGAATCGTAATATTGAGTTCGTCAATCGGCTGCCCTGCGTGCTTTACTGTGCCCAGTGGCAAAGTAAAATCGATGAGGCCGGAATCGTTTTTCAGCACCTGTGTGTAACGAATCTCAACACGCCGTTCCTGTCCCGGAGGAATCGGAAAAACACTCGTCCGATACAATCCTTGGCCGGCATATTCCAGCAGTGCTGGGTCTTTCTGTTTTCGGACGATGGCTTCGTATTCACTGCGTGCCTGATCTTTCGGCTTGAGTTCCCCCGTCAGTTCTTTGCCATCGACAATCAGGGTCAGCCCATGGATGGCAACTTCGTCGGGCAGCGGAAACAGGAATTGCGTTTCCAGAGTCCGCTGGCTGACATTCCTGAATGTCTGGGCCATCTGGACCTCCGCCACCTGATCGACAATGTCAGCATTCACTTCAACATGGCTGATTCGGAATTCAATGCCCTGCGGGGTGCCCGGTAAGCGATCTACGATCGCAATCTGCCCCGCCGCAGAAGCCATGAACGCTAGCATTGCCACTAACGACGCGAATCGGGTGAGCATTCCACGATCTCCTGACAAGGTCACCATGATTGCAGAACTTTCACTGTATACGATCTGCCGCTGCACTTAGAGTCTCCGGCTTCTTCGGTTGGTTCCATAAATTCTGGACATTTCCGAAACAAGCGTGAAATCCGCACGAGGGCCGACAGTTTGGAGTCATCCATTTGTCTGATGCGTTGTACGCAAAACAGCAAATTGGGGACGTTTTATCAGAACGCGGTCATGCCAATATTTTTTGAACGCAACTGACGCAAATCGTCCAGATGATAGCCCTCGAAATGGCGTCTTGAAAATGCCCAAGGGCGTAATCGTGCTCGAAGCACAAGCGGCCAGTACAATCGGCTGACGCGTCACTTGTTCTCCATGTATGCTCCCCGCGGTGATGAGTGAAACAATTGGCGAGCGGCATGCGTCAACTTGCCGGTACAAAAACGAGGTACCGCAAGGCTCACGCCCATTGGCACTCACTTTGGTTCCGGACTCAACAACCCGAAGCGTCAGCGAGGGAATTCTCGGTAAAAATAAACAGCCTCAGCCCCTCGCTGACGCTTCGGGTTACAAAGTGAGTGCCATTGGGCTCACGCCACTCCGCTCGCTGGACTCATTTCCAGCCACGTGGCAGATAAAGCGTAACCGCCAGCCAGTATTGGCGTCCGCCCGGAAAGTAGGGTATCCTCAGCAGCAATCGCCGAGGCCAACATTCCCGGACGATAGGTTCCCCGCGGTCTTCAGACCGAATGGATCGCATAGATTTTACGCTCACGTTCAAGAATCGCGCAACGACCTGGTACAAAATCGGGATTGAGGTTGTAGAATCGGAAACCAAGGAGGCCATCCACTTTCATGGCTCGCCTTTATGTGCCCTATAATTAAGCAGTGTGCGTATAGGTGCACACTATTCTGGCTTTTTGTATCGTGTAATTCAATATGTCTGATTCTGAAACCAAGCTCATCAGCGGTCTGATTGGCAGTAGTCCGCCGATGCTGGATGTTTATCGGATGACCCGCAAAGTGGCGCCGACTTCAGCCACGGTGTTATTGACTGGCGAAACAGGCACGGGCAAGGAACTGATCGCTCGGGCGCTCCATGAATTGAGTCCACGGGCGACGGGTCCGTTTATCCGCGTGAACTGCGGTGCCTTGTCAGAAAGTCTGCTGGAAAGTGAATTATTTGGTCATGCCAAGGGAGCTTTCACGAGTGCGATTGAAAATCGAACAGGTAGGTTTGAGGCCGCTCATGGCGGTTCAATTTTCCTTGACGAAATCAACAGCGTCAGTTATCAACTTCAAGTGAAGTTGCTGCGAGTTCTTCAGGAACATGAATTTGAACGCGTAGGCGATACGAAAACGATTCGCGTGGATGTTCGTGTGATTGCGGCGACGAACGTGGATCTGCAGGATGAGATCGTTGCCGGGCGATTTCGCGAAGACTTATTTTATCGACTTAATGTGATTCCGATATACCTGCCGGCGTTGCGAGAACGTGGCAGTGACATTGGCGACCTCGTGAATTTCTTTGTGCAGCGCTACGCATTGGCAAACGGATATCCAGTTCCACGTATGGCGGCTGACACGCTGCGTTTTTTGCAGCAATATGACTGGCCTGGAAACGTACGCGAACTTCAGAACTACATTGAACGAGCATTGGTGCTCTCCACGAGTAGCGAAATTACTGCCGATCTGCTGCCGCCGCATGTCCGCGGGCTAGCACCAGTTCGGATCGGGCGTCGTGCGACAGAAGATCTTGAATCATTGTGTGCAGATTTAGTAAGTCGTCGTCTGGCTCAGCTTGGTGAAGAGAGTAGCGACACCTACAACGAAGTGATGAATATCGTCGAAAAAGAGCTGCTGCTGCAGGTGTTGCGGCAGAGTCAGGGTGTGCAGACCAGAACTGCCACACGGCTCGGCATCAACCGCAATACGCTGCACAAGAAGATTGAGGATCACAACTTGGGTGCGGAGGCCCGCTAACTCGTGTCGATGTCTCACGATGGTGCTATTTCGCAATCGCTTTGACACCTTCTGTGCCGTACACTCCCGGGATGCGCGTTTACGAAACGTAGCCAATGCGGAGCCTGATCCTGATGCCCAATTTTAAGTCAATCGATTCTGAATGGACGCGGCGAAAGCTGCTCACTACAGGAACCGCTGGAATCCTTGGGATGTCATTGCCACAGTTGCTGGCAGTCGAAACCAGTAGTGCGGCACTGGGGTCAGCAGCAGCGAAGCGCGTGATCGTCATTCTGGAGCAGGGCGGTTTATCCCACATTGACACGTGGGATCCAAAACCAGATGCAGTGGCTGAGCATCGCAGTCCATTTCGGCCGATCTCGACAACCGTCCCGGGAATGCAGTTCACCAGCCTGTTGCCGCGCACGGCCCGCATCGCCCACAAGTTGGCGGTCGTCCGTTCCATGCATCACAACAAAGGCGGGGCCGACGCGCATCCGAATGGGACGCAATATGCGTTGTCTGGTGCTCATCCTTCGAGCATCCTTGAGATGCCGGATGTGGGTTCCGTGGTATCGCTGTTGATGGGGGCAAATAATCCATCATTGCCACCTTATGTGATGATTCCGGGTAACAGCGAACAGGCCGCGGAGACACGAACAGGATTCCTGCCTAAATCGATGTCCGTCTTTAAAACAGGTGGAAGCGATTTGTCGAATCAAAAATGGGAGGTTGCCGACCTACTGGCCCGGGTCGACAACAGTGGTTCTCGTCTCAATAATCGCCAGCAACTGCTGGAGTCGCTCGATCATCGATTTGCGTCTGATTTAGACAAAGCGGGGTTGCATGGGATGGATCGGTTTTACGAACAGGCGTTTAATAGTCTGACCAGCCAAGAAGTTGCCCATGCATTTGATTTGTCGCAAGAATCAGAAAATCTGCGGGACGCATACGGTCGCGGTCATCGTGGTTCTTGTTATCTGCTGGGGCGCCGACTACTGGAGGCTGGCGTCCGTTTTGTAACAATCGATGTTCGCTGGCCGCTGACGAGTGAGACCCCTGGCGGCTTTAATCTCAACTGGGATCATCATGACTTGATTTACACACCCGGTTCCTGTGGTACGGTTCGAGATAAAGCTGGCGGCGAGGGACGATATGGGATCGGGCATTGGGTGATGATGGGGAGTACCGATCGCGCTTTCGCGGCATTGGTGCATGATCTGGATGAGCGAGGCTTGCTGGACGAGACGTTGGTCTGTTTTATCTCTGAATTTGGCCGCACCCCGCGTCTCAATAAGTTCGCCGGTCGGGACCATTGGACGAATGCTTATTCGATCGCCTTTGCCGGTGCGAAAACTCCCGGCGGGCAAATTATTGGGGAATCCGATCGCGACGGTGGCTATGTTGTCTCTCAGGCTTACACGCCTGAAGATTATGCGACGTCGATCTATGAAAAGCTGGGCGTCGACCGATCACTGCCATTGTTTACATCGGCTCAACGCCCTGTCCATTTTGGACACTTGGGACAACCGATTGCCGAACTTTTCTGAAGCTGTGATCAGGCCCCAACATTCGGAGAGACTCGCTCAGGCGGGGCGTTAATGCCGCGTGTTCTGCTTTCATGCGGTCGTGGCATCGCTTGAATCCTTGGAACCACAGACCGCACAATGATCGACACTTGTCGTTAATTTTGTCAGACCGCGAAAAATCATACAGACAGCATGGAGCTATGGAATGAAAAGTAAAGACTTTCTCATCACGGTTGCGATCTCCGTCGCCACCACTCTCGCGATCACTGAAATGGCCGACCGGTCTCCGCAAAAGCAATTGCTCGCGGCAGACGAAGAATCAATCCGGGTGTTGACAGTTGATCGCCTAATTGTGCGTGAGGAATTGATCGTTTCGGATACGGGTGAACCATGGGAAACAGGTTTCGAACAACATCAAATACCTCGAGGAGCAGTGATTCGATCATTAGCTGCGGGGCCAGATGGAAAACCTGGAATTGCCGGTCTGTGGGTCCGCAGTCGGCTGATTAAATCGGAAATCGATGATCCTTTTGATGATCGTTTTCACGCCATCAACAGGGACGGAACAATCTTTCGAGCTCCAGGGCATATCTCTTGGAATGTCTGGCTCGACGATGCGTGGCGACAGATGGCCATTATTCAGGGCGAAGGTCTTGAGAACACGGAGTTGTCATCCAGCGGATGGACAGGCGGTAATCATCCCGGCCGCATTCGATTTCAATCGTTTCGCCCGAATCATCAGGAGCCGCTCACGGACGTCATGCTGGGGCAGGGAATGATGTCGATCGGCGGTGGCGGTTACGGCGGCGGTGGCTTGCCGTATGCCTCCGAAGTTCTGCAACTCTGGGGCGGAGTCGTAAAAACTCATTTGCTTCCGAAGCCAGCCCCACCGCGGTTGACGCACGACGATGGCTCGGGCCCGCATCGCTATGCCCTTGTCGCCATTGGACCCCAAGGAGATCGCAGCCAGCCATCAGAACCGCTGCACACCCAAGGCCTAGCGACGCTCGAATGGGACAGTGTTCCTGGCGCGGACGCCTATGTGGTCGAGCGTGACGGAGTAGCCCTCGAGGGGATGTTAAGAATTGAAGGATCGCACAAACATTGGACAGACAAGCCGTGAACGATCCTCCTGCGAAGAATTCACGATAGCGAGAGGCATCACCATGAATTCATCGGTGAACTCGATTCAATCCACCTCGCGAAGTTCCATCGCAACAAATCATCATTGATCCAAGGCTGGGCACTTCATGGGTTGTTGAAACAGAGTGTGTTGTTGTTTGCCCGCGTGGATTCCGCAGTCGTTGAATCGTCCATTTATTCCGCGATACAGAACAGGTGCTGTTCTCCTCGGATGAACAGTTGATTATCCACCGGTGCCGGAGTTGCATCAACGGTTTCGCCGAGGCTGTTGGTCGCTTCGATTTGCAGGTCATTTGCATCTTTAATGACGACAGTGGTGCCGTTTCGTGACGTCAGGTACACATGCCCACCAGCCGCAACGGGAGATGCGTAAATAGTATCGAGGCCAGGAATGCGACTGGCCATGTAGAACGGCTTTCCTGTCGCAGCATCAACACATGACAGTTGTCCCGATTTCGCTTTGTGAAAATAAATCCGACCTGCGGAAAGCAGCGGCGAACCGATGTCCGGCGTATCTTGATCAATTGTCCACGCCACACTTTTTGTGCCTTGGATGTCGCCTTGGCCGTCCAGCCGAAAGGCGCCAAGGAATGAGCCCTTGTGCCCACTTGTGACAAACACTAAATCTTTGTCAGCGACTGGTGACGCACAGGGTCGTTGTGTCTGGCCGGCACATCGCCACAGTTCTTTTCCGGTCTCAAGGTCATAACTTCGAGCACAGGTCTGGCCATTCATGATGACCTGTTTACGTCCTGCGTGCTCCACAACCAGTGGCGTAGCCCAGCAAGTTGGCTCGTCGCGATCCGTTTTCCAAATCGTGTTCCCTGTGCGTTTATCGAGTGCATACAAAGCGGATGAGCCTTCATGGTCCCACGGCACCACGATCAGATCCCCTTCAAGCGTCGGCGAACTTCCTTCACCGAAACTGTTACGTGTTTCCATTTTTGGAAAATCATCCCGCTTCCACGCGAGATCGCCGTTCATCGCATAGCAGTACAGACCACGCGATCCAAAGTGCGCGTAAACGTGTTGGCCATCGGTGCAGGGCGACGCGGATGCGAATCCATTTGTGCCGTGAGTTTCTTGATGGGGCTTCGCTACGACGGCAGTTTTCTGCCACTTCAATTTGCCATCCTTGCGGTCAAAGCACAGCAGTTTGAATTGCAGCGTCGTCAGACTGCGTGCATCGCCCCCGTCTTGTGAGACGGCTGTGGTCACGAAGACCTGATCACCCCAGATGACTGGAGATGACGATCCAATTCCCGGAACTTCAACCTTCCATTTGACGTTTTTCGTACTGCTCCATTCTGTGGGCGGAGTCGCCGTTGAAGCCGCACCGTTTCCGATGGGGCCACGCCAATGTCCCCAATTGTCAGCCGACGCCACTGGACTCATCAGAAGAAACAACAGCGTGACACACGTTTTAATCTTTGCCATTGGAATTCCCAAACCCATATGAATTATCATTTCAGATCAAGAGGGACCTGACGTGTTATGGCAGGACGCTCACCACACGTACAGGGTGACCAGAAAATTGATCATTTGTGTGAATCGCAGCGGGCCGACTAGTGAATTTGGATTCACCTAAGATTTGAGGCGTGGCTGAAAATGTGTGCTCGAGTTTCACGATTCCAGAAAGGGTATCGCAGGATGTGTGCACGTACGTTCAATGAGTCGTGCGTCCGCTTCACTTGTCTCTACTTTTCTCGACACACTGCTCCCGTTGACACTGAGCCAATACCGGGCTGAGAATCAATTCGTAGCCTTGTACAACGTCCCAGTGAGACGCGAGATTCCACGCGGCGCACTACTCCAGATTAGCAACGCCGCGGTGGTGCTCCCGCTTGTAGACGCATAATAAAACTTTCGGTTACTGGGCGTTTTGGAATTTGTCGACTGTCGCACGTTCAATCCTGCCAAACATGTGTCCACCGATTGCTCCATGCTGCCATGTGCCTGCATAACGGTTTTCATAAAACATGACTCGAGCTGAAAAACCATCGCCCAGTCCCGGCAGGTTCGCGTTTGTGAGTGAAACCAGAGGTGTATCGCCGGCCCATTCGATCGGGACTGTGATCGGTAATTTTGTGTCGAGTTTACCGTACTTGACCCGCGTCGTGAAAATCCAAAGATTCTCAGACGCCTTCGTGACACTTTCGATTTCGTAACGCTCCGCCTTTGGCGCCCCCTCAGATTCCTTCCCGTCGACAGTAAACGATCCGACCAACACGCACTTCGTCATGGATTTGGAAAATGCCTCGTCCCGCGCGGTAATCTCTGCCTCACTGAGTTCCTCTCCCAACCCTGCTGAAGCGATTAACAACGCAGCACAAAACATGGCAAACTTCTTCATCACAAGATTCCTTCGGAGAGATTCAGAACACGTCAGCACACAGTCAACCGCAGATCGTACGCTGATTGTGACGATTTGAAAACAGTCAACCGTTGTGAAGCCGGGCGAGGCTGAGTACTATATCTGGGCGAAAACCGGCACCATTGTGAGTGAGCGACTCGGGATCTGCTATTTTGGATTGAGGTTGATATGTTAAATTTCGTCGGACGTGGAACTGCGCACACTTGTGACGGCCAAACGCGACGCGACTTTCTGCAAGTCGGCTCGCTGGGTGCGGCTGGCCTGTCGCTGTCTGGATATCTCGAAGCCAAGGAACAGGGGCAGGTGGCGAACGGCCATGACGAGCGATCCTGCATTATGATTTTTAATCTCGGCGCTCCCAGTCAGCTCGACACGTTCGATATGAAACCCGATGCTCCGTCAGAGGTACGCGGACCCTTCAAGCCGATCGCGACAAGCTGCGGTGCGTACCAGATTTCTGAGATTCTGCCGAAGACGGCATCGATCTCGGAACACCTCGCTTTGGTGCGTAGTTGTCATCACAGCGGCGCAGCTGTCCATGACGCCGGCTGGCAGATGATGCAGACTGGACGGCAATTTTCCGGCGGCGTCCTGTCGCCGCACGCGGGTTCTGTCGTCAGTTATCTCAAAGGACGTCGGACCGATCTGCCTCCGTTCGTCGTGCTCCCGGAACCCATGGGTCGCGGCGGCGGAAATCTTCCCAACGGCCAGGCGGGCGGATTTCTCGGGAAGGCGCATGATCCATTCGCGTTGATGGCCGATCCATCAAAAGCCGATTTCAAAGTGCCCGACTTATTACCACCGGAATCGCTGGGGGAAGTGCGGATGGAACGCCGACGACGGCTGCGTGATCTTGTCGACAACACCGTGAAGGATTTTGAATCCACCGAAAACGCGACGATGATGGGGCGCAACTTTGAAGCCGCCTATCGCCTGATGACCAGTCCGGCAGCGAGGGAAGCGTTTGACTTATCGAAGGAACCGCAGTCCGTCCGCGAACGCTACGGTATGCACCGATTTGGTCAGTGTTGTTTGCTGGCTCGACGACTGGTTGAAGCCGGCGTGCGATTCGTCACGGTCAATACATTCCTGACCGTGTTTGATGAAATCACTTGGGACATTCATGGTTCGAAGCCATTCACGTCCATTGAAGGCATGCGAGACATCGTCGCGCCGCTGTACGATCAAGGATATTCGGCGTTGATCGAAGACCTACTTCAGCGAGGTTTGTTGCCGAATACAATGGTTTGCAATGTGGCGGAATTTGGTCGGACGCCAAAAGTCAATCCGGCAGGCGGACGAGACCACTGGCCGCAATGCTTCACCGTGGGATTTGCAGGCGGCGGCGTGAAGGGTGGGCAGGTGGTGGGAGCCAGCGATCCGATCGGGGGCGTTCCCGCGGATCGCCCTGTCCAGCCAGGCGACGTAATCGCAACCGTGTTTCATAGTCTTGGCTTGAAACAGGATACGCACTTGCCAGGCCCAGCGGGTCGGCCGTTTCCGTTGGTCGATTTCGGATATCGTGAAATTCACGAACTGTTTTGAGACTTAGAATCCCCAACAAAATCAGGTAGCTGGATTCGCAAGAATTCAGAAATCCGGGCTGAATTCTTGCGAATCCAGCTACGAAGAGCGGTTTTGTGAGGGGCACTGAACGATTAAGCGAATAAGCCATTGGATTTGCGTTATGACAGCGACTTTCCTGACCACCATTCCCATCATGCGCATTTTTGATGTGGTGAAGGCGAAGGATTTCTACATAGGGTTTCTGGGCTTCACCATCGACTGGGAACACAGGTTTGATAACATCGCCCCCGTGTACCTTCAGATCTCGAAAGGTGATCTAATCCTGCATTTATCGGAACATCATGGCGATTGTTGTCCAGGCTCCACCGTGTTCGTATGGATGACAGGGATCGAAGACTTCCACGCCACGATCACTTCGCGAGGTTACGGCTACATGCGTCCCGGTATCGAGCGAACATTCTACAACAGCGTGTGCGTTGAAGTGACCGATCCGTTCGGCAACCGCATTCGCTTCAATGAAGCACGTGCTGAGGCAGCGGCAGTAGAATTAGAGTAGGCTGGGCATTTGTGTCCGCCGCATGGCGGTCAAAAAAGCGTTCGAAGCGATGGTTGTTGGGTATTGAGAGATGCTTGACGGCAGAACGCTTTCTGGTAAATCTCGGACATGAATGTCCAAGCGACTTGAATCGCAGTTGTAGGCCCACAGAAAGGATATCATGCAGTTGGCGACGTTGGCGGCGGGATTTGTCGAGGCACTTGGACGACTGTCAGCAATATCAGATGGCTATGTGCCCTCGATTGTTACGCTATTAATTGACCAAGCGCGAACAGCGCGGGCGAGCGATATTCATCTGGTACCGACGGAATCTGCACTGATTGTGCAGTGGCGTATCGATGGCGTGCTGCATCCGATTGCAGGGTTCGACCGCGATCTGGCACCACGCATCGTGGCGCGACTGAAAGTGATTTCCGGACTGTTGACATATCGTACGGACGTGCCACAGGAAGGCCGCGTGTCGCGGGAATTCAGTCGCACGGAAGTTCGCATCACAACGTTCCCGACACTGCACGGTGAGAAGGCCGCAATTCGCCTGTTCGCCGAAAACGATCAGTTGCAAACATTGAAACAGCTGGGCTTGCCGGAAGAAGTGGAGTTCGAACTCCGCCGTCATCTGGCCGCGACAGCCGGTGTGATTATGCTCACGGGACCTTCCGGCAGCGGAAAAACGACGACAGCGTACGCATGTCTCCGAGACATCATAGCGGATTCTGTCGGCACGCGGTGCATCATGAGTCTGGAAGATCCTGTCGAAGTTGCGGTGGATGGTGCGACACAGTCACAGGTGCGACCGGCCGCAGGATTTGATCTGGCGACCGGCCTGCGATCATTGATGCGACAGGATCCCGATGTGATTTTTGTCGGCGAGATTCGCGATCCCGCGACGGCTGAGGCCGCATTTCAGGCGGCCCTGACCGGTCATCTTGTGCTGACGACATTTCATGCGGGGAATTCGGCGGAAGCCATTACCCGGCTGCTGGAAATGCAGATTGAACCCTACCTGATCCGTAGCGGACTGCGAACCGTCATTTGTCAGCGATTACTGCGGAAAATCTGTGCGAACTGCCGCGATCTAGTGGACCATACGGGAGCCATTCTGTCGCAGTCTGCAGAATCTGAAAGAACGTCAGACAAATTTGTATCATCGCCCGCTCATCGCATCGCGTGTGCTATTTGCGGTTCCACCGGCTATCACGGGCGTTTGGTTCTGGCAGAAATGCTGAATCCGAATTCCCCCGAGGTTGCCAAAGCAATTTTGAACAAACTGGATGCTCCGGAAGTGGCTCGGCTGGCAATCGCATCTGGCATGCAGACAATGGAGCAGCGCGCGGCCACCGCTGTGGCCAATGGGGAAACAACGTATGAAGAAGTGTTAAGAGTCCTCGGATCGAACGCTCAGGCGAGCGGAGTGGCGTGAGCCCTCCGATACCTCGTTGTGATCCCGGCAAGCTGACGCATGCCGCTCGCCAATTCTCTCACTCATGACCACGTGGAGCATAATCCCCACATTCGTTGCGCAATCATCCTCTA
This sequence comes from Planctomycetota bacterium, assembly GCA_003670925.1. Taxonomy (GTDB): domain Bacteria; phylum Planctomycetota; class Planctomycetia; order Planctomycetales; family Planctomycetaceae; genus SXXK01. The sequence goes on from QWQG01000080.1 coordinate 17,758, forward strand.
AATTCTTGTGAATTCAGCTACGACGCAACCAAGGGATAATCTCCTGTTCAGCGGAAAACTGTTCATGTTCCATTCAAAACTCAGCCTCGAAGACATGCAGGCTTTGTCTGAAGAGATCAGTCATCTGGTGAAGGCCGGGATGCCGTTGGAAGAATCGCTGGCTCAGGCTGGCATGGGACGCGGCGCAAGGCTGACGCAGGTGATGAAGACTCTGTCCGATGGATTGAGTCAGGGTAAGTCATTGCCGGAGCTTATTCAGCGAGAGTCCATTGGTGCACCGCGAATGCTGGCCTCCGCGATCGGTGCAGGAATTCAATCAAACAGCCTGAATCTGGCTGTGGAAATGATGGGCGACTTCGCCGCCGATGTCGTCGATTTGCGAAATCGTCTGCTGCAGGCGGCTGCGTATCCGCTTACGGTTGTCCTGGTTGCGAGCGTGCTGTTGATCCTGTTCGTACAGAACACTCTTGAGTTATTTCTGGAGACGATTCAGTCGTGGGATCTGGAGGTCAACTGGATCCTGCTGAAGCTGCTGGAATGGAACCAGGCTGCACCGTGGTGGACATATGTTTTACCGGTTGGTCTGATACTGCTCACCGGGTTCTGGATGATTTCCGGCCGTGCGGCCACGATGGCATTTTCAGGACCGGAGAAACTTTTCCTGTTGCTGCCCGGCGTGCGTGCTCTTGTGCGGGATCTGCAGAATTACACGCTCACCCGCATGTTGGCGCTACTCACGGATCGTGGCATCACTTTGTCGGAAGCATTGACGCTGTCGGGCGGTGCTTCGGGGTCACAGCGCCTGGAACGGGCATGCCATGAGATCGCTCAGAATATCCGCAATGGTGATGGAATCGGCCCCGGCTTCAACACGAACATCGCGCTTCGCGGGTTACGACGGTATTCGTTGCCGCCGCTGCTGGATGTGTGCCTGCAACAGGTTCAACACAGTGAAGATCGGATGGTGCTGCGTCTGCGGGCCGTCGCAGACTTTTATCGTAATCGCCTGGAAAGAAATTTCGCATGGCTCCGCCTCTTGATGCCTTTCGTCATGTTCGTTGTGATCGCGGGCGGTTGTGCGTTGATGTATTCAGTGATGGTTTTCTGGCCGGCGGCTGAGTTGTATCGACATCTGGGACAGTAGTCTTACAAAAATGCCAACTTACAAATATCAATCTGTTCTCCCGGCCGGTGTTTCGGTCTTCGGCATTTTCGATGCTGAAAACGAAAACGCACTCGCTGCGTATCTGCTCACGCGCGGCATGACGCTGGTGGCTTGTTCTGAAGTCGCAATCGACAAGCGTCTGGGAACACCATTGGCTGCGATTCCTCGAATTCTGCAACTGCGAATCGGCGAACGAATTCAGGAAGCCCTGC
>QWQG01000151.1 GCA_003670925.1 Planctomycetota bacterium
TCCTCCGCCCGGCATTCCTCCGCCCGGCATTCCTCCGCCCGACTTCGCTCCACGCGACTTCGCTGGCTGTCTGGATGCACCTTGCGGCATGTACGTGACTGCCGCATCCAATATCATGGCTGAAACACTATCGATGGCACGTAACTGAGCATTTGCGACTTCGCTGAGATTTTCATGCTGCGGTTTTTGAAGCAAACTCTGTGGTGGGAGTCTTGGAGCCGACGAAGGACTCGATGATGGTGCTGATGAACTTGGTGTTGACTTGGGAGAACCGCGCCCCTGCATTGAACCTGAAGAATTTGGCATCCCGATTTCACTAGGAGGGCCACTTGAACCTCCTGCACCGGGATAAGCGGCACCCGGAGATGGGCTGCCGGAGCCTGACTGGCCGCTCATTCCGGGATAACCCGATGTATCCCCGTTCGAATTTGTCTGCGATGGCAAAGGCGGCAGGTCGAGCAAACTTGTGAGCAACAGCGCGACACTGGAATCGCCCGGTGCGGACTTCACTTTAAAATCAATTGCGTCAAGTACCCGTGGGTCATGTTCGCGAGCTGCCGACAGAAAATCGGTATCAGTCCAAGCGTCAAAGCTGTCTGGCCTCGGAGTGGTTGCGGCCGCCATGCCGAACCCTGCTCCCATCCCCGGCCCGCCGCTCATCCCCGGCCCTGCTCCCATCCCCGGCCCGCCGCTCATCCCCGGCCCGCCGCTCATCCCCGGCCCGCCGCTCATCCCCGGCCCGCCGCTCATGCCTGGCCCTGCCCCCATGCCTGGCCCTGCTCCCATGCCTGGTGCGGCTCCCATGCCTGGTGCGGCTCCCATGCTTGGCATTGCGGCTCCACCTTGGGCGCCAGAAGGCGACGAACTCACTGCTGGTGCTGTTGTTGGGTTTGTTGTTGGTGCGGCATCAGCGGTTGCTGGTTTTTCACTGCCACCACAGCCAATCAGCGCGGCGGCAGAGCAAACGACAATTCCGGAAGTGACATACCGCAGCATCGGCCAAAACGGATCTGACAAATTCATTTTCAGCGACTCCGCTAACGTCTTATACGACGTTCCCAGAAAATCCTTTAATTTTGCGGTCCCCGGAGACCGTCTCACCTCTTGTGATTATCACGCACAAACGCCGGCTTGCAAGCCGCTCCTCGCAATTCACCCGTAGCAGCACAGGATTTTGGTGCGTGGGGCCAGTTGCAGCCCCAATTCACGAATTCAGGCAGTGTTGAGACATGTCGCAACGGTGCGTGAATTCCCGATGGGGAGCATCGGGAGCGAATGGGTTGAATCACCATGATAAGCGTTTACGCTGTGCGTTTTTCTGACACTATCTTCTTTGTCGATGGCCGCAATTGAGCGGTGGAGTTATCCAGATGGACGCTACGATTGTCCTGCTTCCGGGTGATGGTATCGGGCCGGAGATTGTTTCCCAAGCTCGGCGCGTACTAGACGTTGTTGCCCAACGATTTGGGCACACATTTGAAATGCCGGAACATGCAATTGGCGGGAACGCGATCGATGCGTTTGGGGATCCGCTGCCCGAAGCTACTCTCACCGCGTGCCGCAATTCTCAGGCGGTACTGCTGGGCGCTGTGGGGGGGCCGCAGTGGGATGATCCAAACGCGAAGACTCGGCCGGAAGTTGGTCTGCTGCGAATTCGGAAGGAGTTGGGCCTTTTTGCCAATCTTCGCCCGACGAAGACATGGGATGAATTACTGGATGCATCTCCGTTGAAGCGTGAGATCATTGAGGGTACGGACATCTTATTTGTACGCGAACTTACGGGCGGTATTTACTTTGGTGAATCCGGTCGTCGGCCTCATCCGTCTGGCGAAGAGGCTTGGAACACGATGATTTACTCTACAGGTGAGATTGAACGTGTCGTGCGTGTCGCTGCACAGGCGGCTCGAAAGCGGCGCGGTAAGCTGACCATGGTTGATAAAGCCAATGTGCTAGAATCGTCTCGTCTGTGGCGTCAGGTGTCGGAGCGGTTGATTAAGACCGAATTTCCGGATCTGGCCTATAACGTTGTTCTGGTAGATGCCATGGCCATGCATCTGATTTCGAAACCGCGTGAATTCGACGTCGTAGTTACAGAGAATCTGTTTGGCGATATCCTGACGGATGAAGCATCAATGCTGCCGGGTTCACTGGGTTTGCTGCCGTCAGCCTCAATTGGATCGAGCGGACCGGGACTCTTTGAGCCGATCCATGGTTCGGCACCGGACATCGCCGGTAAGAACGTAGCGAATCCTTTGGCCACAATTCTGGCGGTGGCCATGCTATTGCGATATTCGATGAGCATGAATGCAGAGGCCGATGCCATCGAAGATGTTGTCAGCCGCGTCTTGAAATCCGGCCTGCGCACCAAGGATATTGCCTGCAGTGGAGCATCTGTGAGCACAACTCAGATGGGTGATGCGGTTGTGAAGACTCTGCTTGGATAAGCAGCGGACACGTGTTTTTTTCACCGTTCCTGAAGAGGCTTTCCCATGTCACAGACGCTGACGATTGATGACACGTTCGCGGAAGCATTTCCCATGTCGGCCACACGCATCATTATTACGGCGTTGGACGCGGAACTCGTGTCGGCCGCTGCGCAGGAGTTCTGTGGCAATGCGTCCAGCGTGATCGGGTGCGATACGGAAGCAGGCGTCGAACGCGTTCTGCCGGCTGAAGAAACACCAGATGGACGTCCGGGAGTTTCTATCTTAGCTTTTGGATTTAAATCCAAATCATTGCAGGCAGCGGTCGTCAGTCGTATCGGGCAGAATGTACTCACATGCCCCACGACTGCGTGCTATTGCGGGTTACTTTCAGACTCAAAGGATCAGCAGATTCGCGTTGGTGGTCAGTTGCGTTACTTTGGTGATGGATTTCAGATCAGCAAGAAACTAGGCCGTCGACGATTCTGGCGTTTGCCGGTAATGGATGGTGAATTCCTGTGCGAAGACTTTTTCGGGACGGTCAAGGGAATCGGCGGCGGCAATCTGATTTTTTGCGGAGTGTCACAACTTGCGGCACTTCATGCCGCCCGCGCCGCAGCGAATGCCATTCGACAGGTTCCGGATGTGATCATGCCGTTTCCGGCAGGGATTGTGAGAAGCGGTTCAAAGGTCGGATCGAAGTATCCGCAACTGAGGGCCAGCACAAATGACAAATTCTGTCCAACCCTAGTAGGTCAGACAGAGACATCGTTAAATTCCACCGAGAACGCCGTTTACGAAATCGTCATTGATGGCTTGTCGGGCAATGCTGTGGCAAAGGCCATGCAAGCAGGTCTTGATGCCGCCGCCACAATTTCCGGATTGCTCAGAATCACAGCCGGAAACTATGGCGGAAAATTAGGTCCGCATCACTTTCATCTGCATCGCTTGCAGGACATGATGATGTAACCGGTCCGTGCCCTATTCCTTGATTTTAGATTTGAAATTTGAAATTTCAGATTTGCAACAGCGATTCAATCTAGAAATCAGATCTATGCAAACCACACCCGTCCGCATGGAACAGTTTCGTTCATCCGTCCTCGCGGTGCCGCCTCTCGCACGCGACGACAGCGACCGCATTTGTCGGCAGGAAAATGAACGACTCATGCGGCACATCGAAGGCGGTGGCGTTTCAATGCTGCTGTATGGAGGCAATGCCAATCTCTATCACATTCGCCCTTCTGAATATGCATCCCTATTGGAGATGCTGGAAGCGACTGCCGGTAAAGAGACTCTCGTAATTCCGTCAGTCGGACCGTCGTACGGATTAATGATGGATCAGGCTGAAATCTTGAAGAGTACACGGTTTCCAACGGCAATGGTTTTGCCAACAAAGGCCGTCATGACGGAAGCGGGACTGATGAACGGCTTCCGAAGATTTGTCGAAGCCTTTGGCCGTCCAGCCGTGCTGTATATTAAAGAAGAAGGTTACATCAGCCCGGAAGGCGCAGCCGAGCTCGTCCGGGATGGGTTGGTTTCGTTCATTAAGTACGCAATCGTTCGCAAGGATCCGGCAGACGATGACTTCCTCGATCGCTTAGTTTCACTGGTTGATACGCCGTTGATTTGTAGCGGCATTGGCGAACAGCCAGCATTGATTCACATGACAAAATTTCGCTTAAATGGGTACACGTCCGGCTGCGTCTGCGTCAATCCGGCGCTGTCACAGCAGATGCTCAGAGCAATCACCTCGAAAGACTATGATCTGGCCGAAAAAATCCGGAGAATCTTCCTGCCGCTAGAAGACATCCGGAACGAAATTCACCCGATCCGGGTACTGCATGAGGCGATCGCACTCTGCGACATCGCAAAAACCGGGCGGCATTTCCCGTTGCTCTCCGGCATCACAGAATCCGCGGCCGATAGGGTTCGCCGTGTGGCAACGGAGTTACTTGCGATTGGATGAGCTTGAGTTTGTCTACAGCTGGAGGCAACGCGTTAATCCGGCAATCACGGGCTCATCGGCGGCACGATCAGTTGCGAAGAATCGCAAAAATGTACTGTCCCCCTTGTTGACGCTAGAATGGATTTAGTCGCAAGATTATTTTGATAGCATCTATCCCAATAGTGTTCGGCACGCCATTTGATGTGGTCGCACCAAAATCCGGAAAAATTCTGTGACCGCTATTGCGCGCCTTCCTTGAAGTTGCCAAGCTTCGCACATGGAAGTAGATGGCAACACACATTCAACGCCCACCGAGAAGGCGAAGCTGACCGAGAAGGACATCACCGTCCTGAAGTACTTCGGTCAGATTGCACGGCTGCTTCACCGGCTGCACGATGATGCGTGTGATCGCGACACGGCAGGCAATCGCACATTGCACTATGACGGGTACTGCAGGTTGATGCTGCTGTCTTTCTTCAACCCGATCGTCACATCACTGCGAGGACTTCAGCAGGCCAGCGAATTGAAGAATGTTCAGGCAAAGCTGGGCTGTGCTCGTGCGTCGCTGGGATCGCTGTCCGAATCCACCACGGTGTTCGATGCAGAGCGCCTCAAGGGTATCATTGGCGAACTCGGGTAGCAGCTATGTCTGTCGATTGCGAGACAACAGTGTCTGGAAAACGGTCACAACGAACTATCGCAACGACAACGCGGGCCTCGACACAATCATCAGCGACGAAATTGTCGAGTTGAACGGCGACGGGGATCGCAAGCTGGATCACAAAGTTTGAGTGATTTGTGTACGCATCAATCCTCACACAGCACGCGGCAAGTATGCCGGGGGGGCTAGTGGCGTGGACAGTAACGGAATGCTTCGCATTGCCACAAATCTGCTGGACGTGCCAGCGGATGTGATTGCCTTGATATTTGCTTATCGCTGGGCGATTGAAATCATTTTCAGATTTTTCAAGCACACAACAGGGTGGATGGTACTTTTATTCCCCCTTCTCGAATCGCTGCCGAACGTCACGTACACGATCGGCATGAAACTCAACCCGAAGATCAAGCGTCTGAACGAACATCATCTGACGGAAGCGAAGGCCGAACAGCAGAAAACACAGACTTCGCAACTGCGTTTTCTGTCGCTCGAAGAGTATGACAGCAAGTCCTGGAACGGCCCGAAGACAGTTGTTGTGAAGACGGAAGTCACCGCGTTCAGCAGCA
>QWQG01000210.1 GCA_003670925.1 Planctomycetota bacterium
TCCGGAAGCGCTTTCGGAACGAGGCCGGCCTTCCCAAAACCCGCCAAACTTTCCGCACCACCCGCCGCGCATCCCGGTCCTCAGTCAAGGCTTTCTGAAGGGGTGGGTGGTCGCAGACTTTCGACGCAAGGCACTGGGGTTGTTGGGCTTATAGCATTATAGTTGATTATAGCATACCGGTGGATGGCACTTTAATGCCCTGCATTAAGGCCCTGATTGTGCTGTGCCCGGTGCTGCTTGCGCTGCATGTGCCGGAGCGCAGAATTCCACGTGCCAGAGCACATATAATCCTAGTGGAACACATTATTGCTTTCTTGTAGCTTCGCCCTGTTGTTTGAGGTGCTGAAGACCAAGGGGAAGACTACGGTGGTGCGTCGGACAAGAATGTCCAACCTACGAAAACGCCCTGCGTCGCCGGCCAGGAGGATGAGCATTCGTGTCCCTTCTCCCCTGTCGTCAGGGGAGAAGGTGGCCGCGAGGCCGGATGAGGGGGTTTGCCCTTAGATTTCACCACATTTATTCATCATTTTCATGGCATCGGCACCGCAGAGCATCGCCTGAAGTTCATGCCAACCTCTCCAGATGGTTTGCCATCCGGGCGGATGATCGTTCTTTCGGTTCTGATGTCCGCCGAGCCGGGCCATGGCGTAGTAGAAATCATGAATCGACCAGTCACGCTGGAACTTACCGTGTCGCCAAGTACTCAGAACTGACACGTAATCTTCGCAGAGGATTTCCGTCGCTTTACGAGTCTTCGCATCAGCACGACGACTTGCATCGCGCATCTCCAGCAGTGTCAGTGCTACAATCGAGAGCACAGCAATCGCTGGCTTCAGCCGGTCCTCAGTTGTGAACTGCGGGCTTTCGATCTGGCAGCCTGTTTTCATCCCCTTGTGATATTCTTCAACAATCCAGCGACATTCATACCAGCCAACGACACGGTACGCATCGTCGAATGTCTGAACCGGTTCGTTCGTCACAAGGAACCACTCCAGACGTTCTTCACCCGCAGGCGGATCGACTTCCCAGACTCGCACGACCCAAACCTTCAGCGGCGTGATACCGTGGTGTCCGTTTTTCTCCTTCGGCGGTCTGATCTGGACCGGAGCGAAGGCTCATCATGTCCCTGGAAGATGCACCGATCATAGGCGGCGCGAATCACAAACCTTCGCCCCCTGTGGACTTCATGCTCCAGGAATTCAAACGTATCCGCCCCCTGATCACAGACATCCACAAGCGACCAGTTCGCCGGCAACGGCTCGACGCCCTTCAGCCACAGCAAACTTTCCCGCGACTCACGTTGCCGCTTTTGAGCCTGCGTTTCTTTCTTTCCGACTTGGTCGCGATGATGCAGAACCTGATTGCACAGTCCCAAAACATTGCGAGTTTCCGCATCGACGGCCAGACTGTTTTGAACAATGTAGCCTCGGTGATTTCCGTTGCCGATCTGTCCAAGTTCGCTCAGCGATTCATGCTTTGTATAGTCCATTTCCGTTGCGTCACTGATGATCAGGACTGTGGAATGGCTCTGCGAGATTCTCTTCAGCACAACGTCTCGATGGGCCGCAAGGATCGCTTCGTGAGTCACCTCGTCACAGTTCATCAACCGGTAGAAGGCTCGCAGGTCTTTGGGAGCGTTGAGTTTCTGAGGCAGCGTTCCGCCAGGCCGACGACACATCAGATCGACTGTTTTCACGAGTCGCCTTGTGCGTCTTGCATCACCCAGTTGAGCGTGGGAAAAATTCACTTCGCCAAAACTCCCGGCTTGCGTTTTCATCGGGGGACCTCCGTGCGTGATCGAGCTGGTACTGTTTCCTTCGCTCGAAATCTACGCAATCGGTCAAGCCCCTCGGTCGGCGGTCAAGATATGAACACGCGTTAAACTCATTCACCGACACCCCAACTCCCCAACAAACACCCGCACAGACTTCCTCATCTGAATAAATTTCACAGAAAAATTTTCGCGGACTGTCAGGCTGTCAACAAAATTGTGGTGAAACTTAAGGGCTACGGTGGTGCGTCGGACAAGAATGTCCAACCTACGAAAACGCCCTGCGTCGCCGGCCAGTCGGATGGGCATTCGTGTCCCTTCTCCCCTGTCTTTAGGGGAGAAGGTGGCCGCGAGGCCGGATGAGGGGTCGTGCCCCCCGCCCGTTGTCGCAGCATGGCATTCGTGTCCACGCGTGCCTCGGGATCGGGAAGTCGTACCAGTTGAGGATGCCGGTCCGATGCCCTTCCAGTGTGTTGGCCATTGTCTGGAGAACCTTGATGCCTGAGGCCCTGGCGCGGGCACACCAGTCTTTAAGGAACCGGCCTGCGATGGTTTTGTTGGGCTGTTGCCAGATCTGACCGAGATCCTCTTTCAGATAGTAGGCGATCGCCAGCATCAGCTTCACGATGTGAAATCGATCAAACACATGCTTCGCATTCGGAAGGTTTTTCAGCACGGCGGAGTAGTACGCACTGGCCATGTCGGTGGCCACCGCTTTGATGTTCGCCCTCGAGCCGCGCGGCCGTTTTCAGAAGGGTTTCAGTGATTTCCCCCCCTTTCCGTCGCCCACAAACACAATTGCTCCGGTCATCCAGTCAATCACAATCGTGAAGAATTTATTCTTCTTGCCGACACGACTGCGGTGCCTCCATCTGAATATGAAATATCCGGCCTTTTCGCCAACAGGCCTGATGCTCGTAGCCTGAAACGCCTATCGAACTGTCCAATTCTCGCGTGGTCATTTCGGATCTCTTGATAAGTCAGATTTGAACCCTGCTCATCAGACCGACTGGCCACTTCCTGTACACCCTTGCCCCGACAGAAACTTACGACGCGCACTTAATTTGTCGATGAACCAATCTTTTCGCGCCGAAACATAAACGGTTCTCCTGTGACTTCGTATCCTTGCCGCATCGCGATGTTCATCACAAGACCGATGCCTGCATATGTTGAAATCAGACTGCTGCCGCCATAGCTGCAGAGAGGTAGTGTGGTCCCGGTGATGGGCAACAGGCCGACTGTCATTCCGGTATTCAGCAGTGTCTGCACAGCGATGAGCGTGATCACCCCGACACAGACAAGTCTGCCATAGGGTTCGCGCGTTCGTCGTGCCACCTGCAGGCCTTTGCAGATTAAGACACAATACAGCAGCAGCAGGATGGCACAGGCGGGAAAGCCGAAGCGTTCGCCGATCATCACAAAGATAAAGTCGGTACGTGATGCCGGAAGTTGCCATGCCGCTGGATCATCGAGCGGTGGTTCTTCCTGAGAGCGACTACCCCAGTAGCCTCCGAGAGCGAGGATCTGTTTTGACTGATGCAGATGAAAACCATCGCCAGTGGGTGCGGCACCCCCGTCGCGTTGCGTAAACACGGATACGATTCGGGATTGCTGCTCGGGGCTGATTTGAGTCCAGAGCAGCGGCAGGCTTAAGAGACCTGGGATGGCAGCGGCGACAAGATGTCTTGTGCGGGCCCCTGCAGCAAACAGCATGGAGTAAAGAATTGGAAGAAACAACAACGCCGTGTCCAGATCCGGTTCACGCAGAATCAGCAGCATGGGGAAAAAGGCCATGAGTAACGGCGGGATCAGCCCACCCATGTTCCGCTGACTTGAGCGATACATTAAATATGTCGCCAAGGCCATGATATAGGCTAGCCGTGCGGGTTCGCTGGCTTGAAAGTCAAATAGTCCCAGCGGAATCCAACGTCGCGAACCATTAATGGGCGGCATGAAAAGCGTCACAGCGAGCAACAGCAAGGTGCCGAGAAAAAACCAAGGACTGAGTTGACTCAATAAACGATACGGCACCAAAAGTACGGCAAGCATGGCCAGCATCGCGAGAAACCACCAGACTATTTGGCGTTCGACAAGTTGCGTTCGACCATACAGTCCATCAGCGCGGACGAGTCCGCACAGTCCCAGCGCAGTGATCGCAAGACAGACGATAAAGATCGTCCATGGAAATCGTCGAAGCCATGATGCCACGCTGTGTCGTACTCCGTGACGTGCTGCCACACGCAGAATTTAAGGCTGCAGAATGTGTTTGCCATTTTCAAATTGTTTGTGACAGGCGTTGCAGTTGTTAATCATCGAGATGTACGCTGTGGCCGCTCCTTCAAAATTTTTCTCCTTCGCGGCGTTGTACAATTTACCACCATATGTTTTTGCCGCAGCTGCATGCTTGGTCCAGTCTTCTCCATGTTGATCAGGCTTGCGGGCAAACAACAAATTGCAGCTTTCTGCAAGGATCAGTGCATCTGATTTCACGGCTTTCCAGCCCTTGTTATCGGCTGGAGCAGTTGCCATGCTGGCTTTCAGTCGAAGGTAAGTCGGTTGGAAAACGTACTCCATGAATTCATGCATACTGTCTTCAACCGGCGCGGCATCGTCGGGTGCGGCAACTGCCGCATACCCTGCCCAAGCATCGCTCGTTGTTGAGTACATGAAACCAAGAGCAACAACTGCGGCACTGACAGCGAAAAGTGAATTGACGAATTTCATACTTCGAATCCTGGAATGTGATGGTTAAAAGTTCAAATGCGGTCGCATGTTACACAGACAGATGCTGATCTCACAAATTGTAGAGCCTTCAACGCGAAAAACTGAAGACGGATTATTTGAGACCTCGTGGCCTAGCCAGAAACGGTAGTCGCTGAGAATTCAGGCAGCCGCGGCCCGGCGTTTTCGCCTTGCATCTGGCGGAGTTTTCCAGCGGCGATGAACCCAGAAGTATTGTTCGGGAGCTTTTCGAATCAAAGCCTCCAGCGACGATGTGAACCGCTGCGTGAGTTCATTAATACCGTTGGAACCTTGAAAATCTGCCGCATCGATGATGTCCTGCGTCGTGAGATTGAATCGAATCCAGCGACAGTCTTTTTGCAAATCTTCCGGCAGTCGAAACGCCCCGCCGACGACGATTAATGCGTTATACTGCAGCGCCAGCAATGCGATCGACTTAAACGTAGATGCTGGCCGATTGAAGAAATCGACGAACACACCAGAGCGCCCCGCGTCTTGATCACACAGCAACGATGCCATGCCACGCTGTTCCATGATGTTTGAAAGTTCGTCTCCCGCTCCTTGTTTCAGGATCATCGAATTTCCCGTGGACTCACGAACACGTTTAAACCACGCATGCAGAAAAGGATTATCGAGGTGTCGTGCGACCACACCCATCGGAAACCCGAAATGCCCGAACGTGTTGACGCTGATTTCCCAGTTTCCAAAATGACCCCCTAGGAATAACACTGGTCGATCGGAACAGAGGGCCCTTACGCAGGCGTTGCGGCCTTCGAAGTTAAGGACATCTGCACAATTGGCGAGGCGGAAGCGACGCGGAAGTTGAATGATTTCGCAGACCATGCGAAACAGGTGCAACCACATTCCCTGAATGATGCGATTCGCTTCAGCATCCGACATTGATTCGCCAAAAGCCAGTCTGAGATTTTCCTGCGCCACGTCAGAGCGACTTAACTTGTGCGGAAGCACCCGCACCATTATCCATGCGAGACTCTTTGCCAGCATGACGCTCGCGCGCACCGGAAGACACTTGACCACGAAGAGCAGTATCTGAAAGGCTGTGTATTCGAACAATTGTCTGATTTTGAGCAGTGACATTTAGGTGAAATGAGCTTTACATAATCAGGAAACAGGGTTCGTTTTTAGGGAGTCTTGAATTCGACGTACGGTCAGCTTCTATCTTCCTCGCAGGCCCACGTGCAGTGTCGCAGGATTCGCAAGAATGTGGATGATAGTGCGACATTTGAATTGATTGAACGGCAAGCCGTAGGTGTTGCCTGATTCAAGGAGATCTGCCGCCTCTGGTTTTTCACTTCAAAGCTTCAAAGTCGCCCCCCGGCAGCCATAAATCGAGTAATCTGAGCAACAACGCCCATCGCTAGCGCACAATTCATCGTCAAAAGCCATGTTTTTGAAAAGCACGAGGTGCATTCCCACAGTGAAATTCAAAAAAAACCGATGGATTAGCATAGATTTGGATCAAAACATTGTTTTTATGCCGATTACGAGGTAGGATTTTGACAGTGTTTCCTGCTGGATCGGTTTTGTAATTTATGCAACATCACAATCACTGACGCTCAATGAACGATGCGGACGTCAGGGTGAGGACATCAACGTGAGCAGTATTCATGCGACACCAACTTCTCCTGCGGAACCGCTTGAATCGGACGTCGATTCAACGGTGTGGTCCATGCTTGATGCCGTGCCCTCATGGGGCATGAGTCTGCTGGTTCATATCGGCATGATTTTGCTGGTTGCGATGATCACCCTTCCGGACATTATTCTGCCGGAAATCAATCTCACCTCAACCATCGAACCTGAAGAAATTCGCCAAGAAGTTTATGAAATTTCCTCCGAACCGACGGACACACTCGGCAGTCTGAGTACGCTCAATATTCAAGGTGAATCCGCAGCAATGGCTCAGAACCGAGGGATGGATAATCACCTCGAACAGGTCGAACGCATTCAGGAAGAGCTTGTCAATCCACGGATTGCACAGTTCGAATCAATGGACTCGCCGAACGAAGCCGAAGCTCTCGATGCCCTCGACCTGACTGGCACGACCGAACAAGCTGGGGGAACCGAAGGTGCGGTCGACCGCATCACGCTTGAGATTGCGTCTTCGCTGCGTCAGCGTAAGACACTTCCCGTCTGGTTATTTGACGAATCATTGTCGCTGAAAGACAGGCGTGAACTGATTATAAATCGCTTCGACAGCATCTATCGCCAACTCGGCCTCCTTGACGACCTTGATACCCAAGACGCTCTAAAAACGGGGATCATTGGTTATGGTGAAAACGTCCATGTGTTAGTGAAAGAACCGACGAGTGATCTCACCGAACTCACGAACGCCGTTAAGAGCATTAAAAACGACGAATCCGGCAAAGAAAACGTGTTTGCGGCAATTGACGAAGCTCTGAAAATCTTCACGCCATTCAAACGCAAAATGCGGGCGAACATGATGATTATCATCGTGACAGACGAGCGTGGCGACGATTTCCAAGGGTTGGATTCGATTGTCAAACGTTGCAGTCGGGACGGCGTCAAAGTTTATTGTATTGGCAATGCATCGATCTTTGGGCGTGAAAAAGGTTTTGTGCGATACAAGTGGGAGTTTGAAGGCGAAAATTTTGAAGAAGATATTGCTGTTGAGCAAGGCCCTGAAACTGCGATGGCGGAGGGTCTAGACCTGCCGTTCTGGACAAATACTCCCCGTGATCTAACACGTATGTCATCAGGCTACGGTCCTTACACGTTGTCACGATTGACCAGCGAAACGGGCGGAATTTTCTTAATTGCCGATGACGCAGTAGGCGACAAATGGGACGCGCAGATTATGCGGCAATATGCTCCTGATTATCGACCACAGGTGGAGTATATGAAGCAACTCCAGGGCAATCTCGCCAAGCAGGCGTTGGTTGCGGCAGCTCAAATGGCGATGACTGACGATGTGCCCATTCCGCAGCGGGTTTTCCAAGCCAACAACGACAACATCCTGCGTGAACAGATTACGGAAGCTCAAAAACCGCTGGCCGTATTGGACTATTTTCTTCAGCGAACATCTACACTTTTGGAAGCCGGCGAGAAGCACCGGGACAAACTCGATTCCGATCGCTGGCGCGCAGGCTATGACTTGGCCATGGGGCGAATTCTGGCGATGCGGGTGCGTGCGTTTGGATACAACGCAGTCCTGGCTGAGATGAAGTCGAATCCGAAAAAATTTGAGAAGCCCGACAGCAATCGCTGGGATCTAGTACCCGCAGAATCGATCACAGCTGGTGCCAACGTACGCAAGATGAACGACAAAGCGTTGGAATATCTAAATCGTGTCATTACGGAGCATCCAGGCACGCCTTGGGCTTATTTAGCCAAAGTCGAACTCCGCGATCCGCTCGGCTGGGAATGGGTGGAAGCTCACACTGCCGTCGCTGCCATGGGAGAAGGCGGCGCTGCCGCCCGCGGTCCGCAGTTTGCCGCTGAAGAAGAAGCGCGTCGTCAACAGGAACGCCAGCGTCAGCAGAAGAAAAACGTCAGCCGCCCTAAACTGTAGCAGAGCTTCGGTTCTTGTACCTTGGGAATTTACGTGCGCGTCGTCGCCAAAGAACGTGCCGCTGCTTGAGCGGTTCCTATCCGGTCGTGATTTAGCTTAGGCCGTGATGTGCCCATGTGGCAGACATGAAGTCCATTCTCCAAATGAACAGGTTGTAGTGCAGTTGACATGTCGCACAAGAATCAGAAGTTCGAACTGGTCAGTGAGTTCGCTCCGGCTGGCGATCAGCCTGCAGCCATTGAATCTCTGATCAACGGCATCAATAGCCAGAAACGGACGCAGGTGTTGCTAGGCGTGACGGGTTCTGGCAAGACGTTCACGATGGCAAACGTGATCCAGCATGTGCAAAAGCCAACCTTGGTACTGTCGCACAACAAGACGCTGGCCGCACAGCTTTATGGCGAATTTCGTGAGTTCTTTCCACACAACGCGGTCACCTACTTCGTCAGCTATTACGACTACTATCAACCGGAAGCTTACATTCCGCAGCGCGACATCTATATCGAAAAGGACGCATCAATCAATGAAGAAATTGATCGGTTGCGGCTGCTAGCGACAAGTGCTCTGGTGAGCCGGAATGATGTGATCGTGGTTGCCAGTGTTAGCTGCATTTACGGTCTGGGTTCGCCAAAAGATTACCTGAGTATGATGATTCCGTTGCATGTCGGGCAGCAGATCGATCGCGACAAACTGCTGATGCGCCTGATTGACATTCATTATGACCGCAATGATTTCGATCCAGCTCGCGCCAAATTTCGAGTCCGCGGAGATGTGATCGAATGCTGGCCAGCATATGAAGAATTTGCTTATCGCATTGAATTGTGGGGCGATGAGATTGAGAAGCTCAGCATGATTGACCCCGTGTCTGGCAGGGAATCTCAGGCACTCAAGGAAATTTATATCTATCCGGCGAAGCACTTTGTCTTGCCTCAAAGCCGGATCGACGCAGCGCTTGATGAGATTCGTGAAGAGCTTGACGCGACGCTGGAAGTATTCCGCAAAGAAGGCAAGCTATTGGAAGCGCAGCGACTGGCGGCGAGGACGCGGCATGACCTAGAACTCATGAAAGAGACAGGATTCTGCCCTGGCATTGAAAATTACAGTCGGGCACTCGCTGGGCGGAAAACTGGCGAACCGCCGTATACGCTCTATGACTTCTTTCCGGAGGATTTCCTGATCTTCGTCGATGAATCCCACGCGACGCTGCCTCAGATTCGAGCGATGCACGCCGGCGATCAGGCACGAAAGACGACCTTGGTAGATCATGGATTTCGGTTGCCGATGGCGAAAGATAATCGTCCGCTGAAATTTGACGAGTGGAACAGCAAACCGTCCTATCGCGTTTTTGTGTCAGCGACTCCTGGGAATTGGGAGCTCGACCAGACCGGAGGCGAAGTTGTCGAACAGGTGATTCGTCCCACCGGTCTTGTTGATCCCGAGATTTTTGTCATTCCCGCGCGGGGCCAAGTGCAGCATCTGATGGAACAGGTGCGGGAAAGAGCGGCGATGAATGAACGCGTCCTTGTGACGACGCTTACAAAACGTATGGCGGAAGATCTGACCAAGTACATGCAGGAAGAATCTATTCGTTGCGAATGGCTGCATTCCGAATTGAACGCCCTAGAACGGGTGGAGATTCTGCGTGAGCTAAGGGAAGGGAAATTCGACGCAGTCATTGGTGTGAATCTGCTCCGCGAAGGACTGGATCTGCCGGAGGTATCCCTCGTCGCAATTTTGGACGCGGACAAAGAAGGCTTTCTCCGAAGTGAAACAAGTCTGATTCAGACGATCGGTCGTTCCGCCAGAAATGTGAACTCAAAAGTCATCCTGTATGCTGACAAAGTTACGGAGAGTATGCAGAAGGCGATCGATGAAACAAACCGACGTCGTAAACTACAGACGGAATATAACACTGTCCATGGCATTACGCCGGAAACGATTCGTAAAGCGATTCGCAAAGGCATTGAAGAGGAAATTCAAGCGCGCCGCGTGGAACGGGAGTCCGTGGGAATCACAGCGGAATCACAGTTCGTAACACTGGAGTTCATTCGGGAGCTTGAAAGTGAAATGCTGGCGGCTGCCGAGCAACTGGATTTCGAACGCGCCGCCCAGTTGAGAGACCGAATTCACGAACTCAAGAAGAAGATGGGGGAACCGGTGCCAGACGAAGACGATTCGGATCGCCCCGGATTCGCATCGAAGGGCCGGCGCATGGGAAAGAAGGCGGCTAAGAAACGCCGTTGAGTCGCTGGCGTTTTCAGGCGTTGAAGTCGCCTTGGATTGTGACAATCAACCGCCGTCGCCCGCCTTGATTGCGGTGCTCGCACAGATAAATTCCCTGCCATGTGCCAGTCAACAAGCGACCATTGGCAATCGGAATTGAAACCGAGGACCCGGTAAGCGTGGCTTTCACGTGGGCCGGCATGTCGTCCGATCCTTCGCAGGTATGCCGGTACGGCCAAGATTCAGGCGCCAAACGATCCAACGCCATCCCCAGATCATCGGGGACATCTGGGTCCGCATTTTCATTGATAGTCAGTGACGCGGAGGTATGCTGAATGAACACATGCATGAGCCCTGTCCGGCACCGCTTCAGGGCTGCCAGATCATGAATCACATGCTGCGTAATCAAATGACAGCCGCGCGGAAACTCCGGAAGAATGATTTCTGACTGTTGCCAGGCGGACATAGCCCTTGGCTCCGGTAAAGCGTGGAATGGTCATGGGCCACAGCCGAAATTCGAATCCACGACAAGGATGTTTGTCTCCGCGCAACGTTTTCGGCCTGCGTAGGGCCCCGTTTTAAGTCAGAATCTCATGCACCACTTCACCATGGACGTTCGTTAGGCGGCGTTGGATCCCGTTGTGGTAATATGTCAGTCGTTCATGGTCTAGGCCCAGCAGGTGCAGGACCGTGGCATGGTAGTCGTGCCAGTGGACGGGCTTTTCGACAGCCTTCCAGCCAATCTCATCGGTTGCTCCATAAGCTAACCCGTGCTTCAAACCAGCCCCCGCCATCCAGATCGAAAAGCCGTACATGTTATGGTCACGTCCGGCACCGACCTGATCGAGGGCAGACTGCGTGAACGGAGTCCGTCCGAATTCGGTAGTGCACAGTACCAACGTGTCTTCGAGCATACCGCGTTGACGGAGGTCCCGAAGGAGGGCGGCGACGGGTTGATCCAGTCGGCCCGCTTCGCGGGTATGATTTTCTTTGACGTCTTCGTGGCCATCCCAGTTAATCCGCGGTGATCCAAACGAGCCTCCGGAGAACAGTTGCACAAACCTGACGCCTTTTTCGAGGAGGCGACGTGTGAGCAGACAACGGCTACCGAAATCGGCAGTGACTTCGTTGTCCAGTCCGTACATGGCGCGCGTCGCAGCGGTTTCTTGGTTGAGTTCCGTCACCATCGGCACTGCGAGTTGCATTTTTGCCGCCAGTTCATAACTGCGGATGCGGGCTAGCAGTGCGTCTTCAGTCCCCACCATTTCCAAGTGCGTGCGATTGATCTGGGTCAGCAAATCGCGGGTGGCGAGTTCATGTGCGTCAGAAAGTTCGCGGGCCGGAAATAAGTCGTGGATGGCAGCGCCTTTCGTCTGAAATGCGACACCCTGATGCTGAGCTGGCAGAAAACCGTTGGACCAGTTGATTGTCCCGCCGGCGGGCAATCCGCGTGCATCAGGCAGCACAACGTAGGACGGGAGTTCGTCGGTCTCACAGCCAAGCCCATAGGATACCCACGATCCCATCACGGGAAAACCATTGAGACGAAACCCCGAATTCTCTTCGAATGTGGCAGGCGTATGATTTGCGGATTCTGCCACCATCGATCGAATCACGGTCAATTCATCGGCGACTTCAGCGAGATGCGGGAACAAGTCCGAAACCCATAAACCACTCGCGCCGCGTTGCTTGAACTCCCAGTCGTTTTTGCGAATCAAACCAATCTGGTTGAAGAACGTGGCAGGCCGTTCGTCCGCTTGAAGTGACTTGCCGTGAAATGCTGCGAGTTCCGGTTTGTAGTCGAAAGAATCAATATGACTTACGCCTCCGCACAAACACAAGTGGATGACGCGTTTGGCTTTTGGTGCGTGGTGCGGAAAGCCGTGTGCAGCACCAGGCACTGCATCCGCACGGCCGTTCTGACCACGCATCAACAACGCTGCCAAGGCCGTTCCGGTGAGAGAATTGCCGGCGAAACTCACGAAGCTACGCCGATTCTGAGGGGGATTAATCATCTGGAGAGGACTTTCAGAAATCATCGCACGTACAAGAATTCATTGCTATTGAGGATGACTCGACAAAACGACGACAACCCGTGTGCAGCCACAAAGCGGCTCGCCAGTTCAACATCCTGTTCATCAGCTTCGCGGCCATACGCTACCAGATAGACCAATTTCACCTGCGCCGCCGTGGTCTCACCGGCTTCCCGCTGCAAACGCTCAGCAAAATCATCTGCCAATGTAAATACTAACGCGTTATTCATCAGAGCCAAGGCTTGGAGCGGCGTTGTCGTGGCAGCTCGTTTGGGAGTTGTGACTGACGGATCTGGACAATCAAACGTATCAAGAAACGGATTGCGACCTCCACGCGGCGAAAATCGATAAATCGTGCGGCGGCGAACTTCCGGCCCGGTCTCGTTCACCGATTCATAAAAATTGCTGCCCTTAAACTCGAAATGTCGCACATCCCGATATCCCATCCCGCCAATGGCGGAATTCAGCTGACCAGTGGCCACCAGCACAGCATCGCGTATCTCTTCCGCTTCCAACCGCAGTGGTGTCTTGCGCCATAACAACCGATTGTCGGCATCAATTTCCGCGGCGGCAGCGTTGTGCGCGGATGACTGTCGGTAAGTAGCGGATGTGACCATCAGGCGGTGGATCGGCTTCAGGCGAAAGCCTCCCTCGCGAAATACTTGCGCAAGCCAGTCGAGCAAATCTGGATGGCTGGGCTGGCCACCGTTGAATCCAAAATCGCTGGGAGTCGTAACCATTCCTTGTCCAAAATGATATTGCCAAAGCCGGTTCACCATGACGCGTGCGAACAGCGGGTTATCAGGATGCGTTACCCATTCGGCGAGATTCCGACGACGATCAGCATCGCCAGCATTCGGAGCAAGTCCAAAATCTGGCGATCTTCCAGTCACGGCACTGAGACCTGCCGGCGAAACTTCTTCAGTAGGACTACTCACGTCGCCACGATTCAAGACTCTTGTAATTCCCGGATTCTTTGAGACACACGTGTAGAGCATTTGCAGTTGCGAGTTTTTTAGACCATCTTTTTCGGCCTGTAAGATTTCGATTTTGGCGACTAACTGTTGGTGCTGTGTTCGTTGTTCTACAGAAAGTCGTGCCAGCATTTGCCCGCTGGATACGTAATTCCGATGGGTGACACCCGCCGACGCAGCGACTTCGTCTGCTGTCAACGCACGGTTGTAAAGCTGCGCCCGCTCGATCCGACAGGCGAGCATTCGATTACCTCCGACAGGACTATGCCGTAAGCCAAAAATGACCTGAAATTGTTCCGCCATGTAAGAATATGAGTCGCCAGGTCGATAGGACGTTCCGTAGGGCATCCCGTCGCGATAGCCGGTGATCGTGCCGTCCAGTTCATAGACGATCGCGACATGCACGGCGCGTGCCTTTGCGTCAACTTCTTCAGTGCCGTTAAAGGGCATCGTGCGGGCAAATCCATTGCTGCCAGCCATCCACTTTTTGGGCTCACGTTCGCCAAAGACAATGGCATCGAATATGTTTCCATCGAGCGTCTGCACGCTGATCACACCGCCGCCAGTCTGGTCGAGGTTATCGAGTTGGACCCATGCTTCGAGCGTCTTTTCTTGCAGAGCGAAAGAGTGCGGTTGCGTTGCAACCCATGCGTCCTTACCGTCTAAGACAAGCCAGCCATCCTCAATCTTCGCGCTGCCGTGTGCCGTGGCATGGAGAGATCCGACGCTATCTGTGAAGTCTCCGTCGAATTCCCAGATGGCAAGGGCCGTTGGCGGTTCGGGCGGGTCCGCCGTTCCATTCTCGCGTTCTGCCAAAATCAGACTGCGGGCAGATTGTTCAAGCTCGTCCCGCGCGAAGTCGATTTTTGACAGTTCAGACTGGATATCAACCAACCGCTGCTGCTGGTCCGGCGTCAGTAACATTTGGACATTGCGTTCGCCATGAGTCACGCCGGTTAGAGTCGCTGCGAGTTGGTAGTATTCCTTTTGTGAAATTGGATCGAACTTATGATCATGGCATCGAGCGCAATTTGCAGTGAGGCCAAGGAATGTCTGACCGACGATGCCGACCAAGTCTTCAATTTCATCCTGAGCCATCGACATTTGCATCTTTTCGTTGTTAGGCAGAGTTGTGTTGTGCGGGCCTGCGACAAGGAACCCAGTTGCCGTAATCGCGTTGAAATTGTCCGGTTGCAGAATGTCGCCGGCCAATTGCAGGCGGACAAACTCATCGTACGGCATGTCCTGATTCAGGGCATCAATCACCCAGTTGCGGTAAGGCCACGCGTTCCCGCGGGGCTGATCGTATTCAAAGCCGTTGCTTTCCCCGAAACGCACGATGTCCAGCCAGTGCCGCGCCCAGCGTTCGCCATAATGTGGTGATGCCAGCAAGCGGTCCACCAAATTTGCGTAGGCCTGATCTGAGGTGTCTGTCAGAAATGCGTTGATTTCATCCGGCGCTGGCGGAAGTCCCAAGAGATCGAATGACAAACGGCGAATGAGCGTCCGCTTGTCTGCTTCAATCGACGGTGTCAGTCCGGCCTCATTGAGCTTGGCATCGACGAAGGCGTCGAGGGGATTTAAAGCCCAACCTCGCCGCGTCGTGGTGGGTGGTTGCGGGCTGCGGAGCGGTTGTAAAGACCACCAATCCGATCCAGCGCGAGCAGCGGTGGAATAGCGAAATGGATCAATGGTATCCGTCCCCCACTTTGCTCCTTCTGTGATCCACGTTTGGAAAATTAATTTCTCAGAGGCAGACAACGGCTTCTTGGGTGGCATTTGATCAGAATTAATATGTTCCCACAGCAAACTCTGGGCCAGATTGCCAGCCTTAATGACGATGCCTGATTCACCACCGGCCATTGCGGTCGTGCGGGAAGACAGATCAAGCTTTCCTTTTGGCTCTTTTCCGCTGTGACATGTTAAACACCGTTGCGCGATGAGCGGTGCGATGTGATGATCAAAATCCTGCGGAGTGACCTCGTCCGCCGTGATCGGTCCCGTAAAGACAACGCACGCAAGCGCCATGCAGAGGCCAGTCATAGCGTCCGACTCTAGCTTGCGAAAGCTGCTGACAGAGCGCGTGAGAAATACACTCCAAGAATGCTTTCTGGCCTGACGTACGGCTAAACAAGAACGTCGCATCCAACTGGCCTTCCCGTCAAATTACGGAAGCGGTAGACAAAGTAGCAAATGCTAAGTCTAAGCTCTTGCTTGCGTTCTGCCGAATGTGATCGGCGACAATTCTCAGGGCAAAATCAAATTGAAGTGGTTGTTTTCGATGCCGGTTCCGGAGTTCGATCAGCCCAACGGCACTCGGTTACGACATCCTCAGATTCTCGTTGGTCACATGCATGTCGATCCCACAAAAAAAGCGGGGCATCCTGAGAACAGGGTGCCCCGCTTCGATCTTGATGGTCCATTCGATTCGCGGCGGCAAATCTGACCAAACCACTCTTTGCCGTTGCGAATCATCTGATTTCAGGTCAAACGGTACGCTGTTTCATTGTGTTCCGTCGCATCAAGACCTTCTTCTTCTTCTGTCTCAGTGACCGTGAATCCAATCGTTTTGTGAATAATCAGGCCCAGCACGAGGGTCATCACAAATCCATAGGCCCCGGCCGCAAGGATTCCAGTCAGCTGGAGCATGATCTGGTCAATGCCACCGACCACTGGTCGAATTGCGAAGTAGCCAACCAAAAGTGCCCCCAATGCTCCGCCCACTCCGTGGACTCCCACTACGTCAAGTGAATCGTCGTACTTGAGCACTTGTTTTAATTGAACTCCGAGGAAGCAAACAAATCCGCCAATCAAGCCGATCACCAACGCACTGCCGGGGCTGACGTGCCCCGCACACGGTGTGATCACGACAAGACCGGCAACCATTCCGGAAGCAACGCCAATGGCGGTTGGCTTGCCTACATGAAACCACTCAGCAACCATCCATGACCCCGTAGCAGCAGCACCAGCGATCGCAGTAGTTGCGAACGCCATTACCGCGACAGATCCGGCGACCGGCAGAAAATCTTTGCCTACGGCGATCGCGGAACCCGCATTGAACCCAAACCAGCCGACCATCAGGAAACCAGCACCCATCAGGGTCCAACCGATGCTGTGAGGAAGGAACGGTCCCTTTGGAAATCCACGACGCTTGGGCAGGATCAAAATCAAGGCCAAGGCAGATGTTCCAGCAAGCACATGCACGACTGTTCCACCAGCAAAGTCCAGCACGCCTTTCTGAAACAACCATCCGCTTACATTCCACACCCAGTGCGCTACGGGGTCATAAACGAGAGTCGCCCACAGTACCACAAAGATGCACCACGCACTGAACTTCACGCGCTCGGCAATCGCTCCCACGATCAACGCCGGAGTGATGATGGCAAACATCATCTGAAACATGGAAAAAAGCAATTCAGGAACGCCGGTCGCAGCAGCACCGGTCGTGTCGCCGCTGGTCACGATCTTGCCGAAGTAGTTGGGACTTGCAGGATCCACATCCGAAAATCCCCTCAAGAATATCAAGCTCGAATCCCAACCCAAATAACTCAACGCGGGTTTGTCCGAACCATCATCGTTCTTCCCTGCGTCGGAACTTATTGCGGATGGGACAGCAAATGTCAGACTATATCCACAGGCCACCCATTGAATCGTGACGATGGGCACACAGACCATGACGCACATAAACATATTCAGCACGTTCTTGGCTCGAACCATACCACCATAAAACAAGGCGAGACCGGGAATCATGAAGAAAACTAAAGCAGAACTGATCAGCAACCATGTCGTGGAACCCGTGTCGATGGTCCCTGCAAGATGGGGCGCGGGAACAACGGTTTCCTCGATCGTTACAACTTCCTCAGTCGCTGATGCGGTGTCATCTGATGAGACAGGTTGTGCGCCAACTGACGCCCCCGAAACGACGAATAGAAAACAAACCCCCAAAGTGTGGATCATTACCAACGACCGAAACCGCACCCCAAAACTGCCAATCATCGCATTTTCCTCGCTTGCTCTAAGACTGAAATCGTGGATTGAATACAGTGCAAAACCAAACGCCTTGCACAGTGACTGTGTTTTGTTTAGGCGATCAAGGACAATCTGCCCAGATTTAAGGCATTTAGATTGCCTTTAATTGGTTGAAATACAATTCAAGAGCCAACAAGAACATGATTGGCTCCGCATGTTCCTCGAGATAGACCCTTAAACTCAGAATCGTGCCCCACACTGCAAACAAAATCAACGTCTTTTCGATCCGCAAACGACGTGCCTGAATGTCATTTTTGCACACATTTATTATCCTTAAAGCATTCACACACAACACTTTGCAGAAATATATAAGTATTTAATGCTATTGTTGCGATATCAGGAATCTAATCAATTGCCTTAATTAAGAGCACACATGTCTGTTGTTAGTGCATCGTTAAGTGCGATTTCTTAATCGGTTTGAGCGGAGGGTCGAGGTTCATTGCGGAAGGATTGGTAGTCTTGAGCGAGGTAACGACTGTCTTGCGGAGCTGACTTGTCGATTCTGCGAGGCAATTGATCCCCGAAACTGAGACCGTTTGAAACACGTCCCGAACTTCTACGATCAAATGGGCTTCTTGCGACTAGACTCATTCGCTGCCCCACAGCCGCGTCCTGACACGGCATTCTTCGGTGTCATCAACGCGGCGTGTGCATCCCAATTTCCTGTCCGCAAAGCAAAGTGGCCTATCGTGTATCGAGTGCTGATCACTGACAGTCTGTCCAAGGCTGGCCTGAAGATTCTGGAACAAACTGAAGGTATCGAAGTCGTCGTCAAAAGCGGTCTCACGCCGGCTCAAGTTCGTGAAGAACTGAAGACGGCGGATGGGATTATCATCCGCAGCGGCACGACGTTGACCGCTGAGATTCTCGACGGGCAGGATCGCCTAAAATGTATTGCCCGCGCCGGGGTTGGTGTGGACAACATCAATCTGGAAGCCGCGACACGTGCGGGCATTTTGGTGATGAACACTCCTACTGGCAATACAATCAGTACGGCGGAGCACACGTTTGCCATGATGCTGGCATTGTCTCGCAATATTGGGCCAGCTCATGCCAGCATGAAGTCTGGAAAATGGGATCGAAAATCTTTTCAAGGAACGCAGTTGGCGGGCAAGACTTTGGCCGTCGTGGGGCTCGGGCGAATTGGTTTAAGCGTCGCGCGTCGCGCGGTGGCGTTTGAAATGACGGTTGTGGGATACGACCCCTTCTTCTCCGAAGAAAAGGCCAAAGAGTATGGCATTGAGCTTTATCGCGACGTCGACGATATTTTGGGGAAGTGCGATTATCTCACCGTGCATACGCCGTTGACGGAGGAGACGCGGAGTATCATCAACGCAGCGCGAATGGGGAAGATGAAGAAGGGGGTGCGGATCATCAATTGCGCCCGGGGCGGGATTGTGGACGAAAAAGATTTGGCCGATGCGATTGAGTCTGGTCATGTTGCGGGCGCGGCTTTAGATGTATTCGTTGACGAACCACCGAAGGATCGCCGTCTGATTGACCTACCACAGGTATTGGCGACGCCACATCTAGGAGCGTCCACAGAAGAAGCGCAAGAAATGGTCGCCATTGAGGCTGCAGAGTTGGTCGTGGCGTATCTGAAGCGCAGCGAGATTCGTTGTGCTGTCAACATGGCACCTGTTTCAGCTTCCGA
>QWQG01000125.1 GCA_003670925.1 Planctomycetota bacterium
CCGGACAGTATCTCAGTTCCGGTCGTGGGGGCCATGCTCTCACACCCCCTAGACATCATCGCCTTGGTAGGCCATTACCCCACCAACTAGCTAATATCGCGTAAGCCGCTCCCCAGGCGGAATCACACCTTTGCTCCGCAGAGATTATCGGGTATTACCTACAGTTTCCCGTAGCTATCCCCGTCCCGAGGGTACGTTCCTACGTCTTACTACGCCGTTCGCCGCTCCCACCATTGCTGATGAGCGCTCGACTTGCATGCCTAATCCACGCCGCCAACGTTCATTCTGAGCCAGGATCAAACCCTTCAAAAATATGCTTTGCCGAAAGTTTCCCTTCGGATTTTAGCAAAAGGTTCAATCTCTGTTTGCCACCCCGGTCAAAGAGTGGCTAACAACAATTCACCAGCTAAAACTCACAGGCTCACAAACTCAATCATGTTGTCAAAGATCAGCACTGAACCACACAAATGATGTTGAGACTTCCATCTCAGGCAACCAGTCGCGTCTTGAGGACGCAAACGGTGTCGTTCAGCGAGCGGGCAGTGTATCGGCTTGAACGAAACTGTCAACCCTTCGCTCTCAGTTTTCTCTTCAAAGTTGTTTATCTTCCAATTTCTCTCGTTCAGATACGGATTCCATTGCCCCGGTTCGGTCAAAATAACAGTCGAAGGACAGCCACAATGATCGGGCGTATCGAAAGAAAAGCACAGGAAAAATCAGACAAAATGCCGCCAAAGCCGGAATCAACACCGACCTTGAGATATCAAAACCAAACCGCAACACCATATAAGTCCAAGTCGTGAGAAGAGTCGTGACACCGTAGTTGATGTAGGTTGACCCGAGAAAATATCCCGGTCCACGCTCAAAATGAAATGCACACACCGAGCAACTTTTCGGCATTCGAATGAATCCGCAAAAAAGTCGCCCTTTATTGCACATAGGGCATTTCAGCCTTATTCCCCGCGAAAACGCCTGACCAAGGGAATTCGGCGGATCCAGAATCATTGGTACCTCGTTTCTTGTAACGGCAAGCTGACGCATGCCGCTCACCAATTCTCTCACTCATGGCCGCCCGAAGCACAAAACGTCAGCCGCAAATCAAATCTGAAACAACTCCAATGGATTTCGATCCTCGTCGCTGGCAAAGCAATCAACTCCGAATAAACGCTCGGACAACACGTGCGCCAGCCTGACAACAGCCGGCCGCTCGCTCCAAAAATGCCCCGTGAGCACCAGATTACATTCCCGCGACTGGCATTCAACTGCCGAATGGAATCTCGCTTCGCCTGTCACAAATGTGTCACACTCCGCCTGCAATGCATCCGCAAGGTAATCCGCCGCCGATCCACATGCGAGCCCCACGCGACGCACATCCTCCGACCCATGCCAAGCCACTTCCAGATACTCAGCCCCCACAATTGTCCCTAGCTTTTCCAAAAACTGTTGTTTTGAAAGCGATTCCGCAAATTGCCCCATGCGTCCAGCACCGCCGGGAATACCCAGCGGAAAAGAACGCAATGGCACAATCGTCTGCAGGCCCAGTGATTCGGCCAGCCACTGGTTGATTCCCCATTCGGCGTTATCAAATGCTGTGTGAGGACTATAAACGGCGATCCTGGCTTCTATCAGGTCCAGCAATAATCGCCCTTCGATCGTGTCGCTGGTGATCGACTTTGTTGCACGAAAGAGCACCGGGTGATGGGTCACAATCATTTGCACATTTTTGGCGATCGCTTCACGAGCCACCGTCGGAGTGAGTGTCAGACACGTCATGAGCCGACTTACCGTGCGATCCGGACGCCCCAGCAGGAATCCCACGTTGTCCCATGATTCCGCTGTCGGAAGCGGGGCGAGCTGCCTCAGGACCCGACACACGTTCTCGACCAGCATTTTCTCGCTAGTCATATCCATTGAGCTTTCGGTACTGAATGGACAATGCGAGGATGAGCCACCTGCAATTCTGTGACTTCATCCAGCAATCGACGAACATCTCGGCGATTGCTCGCCACTTCCAGACTCAGCCGAAACGTCACGGATTGCCCGGCCGACAGCTCGATGACCCGACCTTCCCTGCGTTCAACGGTTCGCAGATTCGGAAAACTACTGCCGGGTTCGAGTCCCGCAACGTAACCGTCTGCCTCGGCTTGAGTGTTCTTCCAGAGCACAAACCACGGCATGGTCGATGTGTCAAATCGTACACAAACCGCGTACTCGGTTTCGGCATCTGTCAGCAGAGCCATCCCCCAGCCATTTGAATCTGCCACAGATTTCGCCAGATAACACTGTTCCGCATATCCCGTGGTCGGCCCTTCGAACAGATTCCACATGCTGATGCCTTCTGCAGCGCGATTGTCGCGGGGAGCGACCTCTGAGGCGGCGATGTGCAGAGTTGAGCCTTCACCGAGGAACGGGCGGCCAAAATTGCAGTGATAGAGGATCTCTACCTCCGCAGGCTGACTTCCGAGGTTCTGCACGACATCGGTGATTTCAAAACGGTTGGAATTGACCTGCGTCGTGAGTGTCGATTCGAGCCGCAATTTTCCCCCAAATAGGCTAGCTTCATCCACAATGCCCTGGACAGCGATCCGATCACCGAGTTCTTCAACTGTCACGCGATGCGCCGCCAGATTCGCAATTCGCCCGTGTAACGGCAGGAATTGCTCAGACAGGACCTTCCCATTCCCATCACGAATCACATCACTGCCCGGAGCCCCGTGCCAGCCAAGGCCACAGCGGCACATCAATTCGTTAAACCCATCCAGCCACCCAATTCCGCCACGTCGCATCTGATCCACAAACGCCGGATGCACAGGTCGCTCGACGGGTGAATCCCATTTCAAAGGAATGCTATCGATCTGACCACGCCAGATGCCCATGCCTCGAGTCGGCAGAATATCGAGCGACAGCCGACCGTTGTCCAGCGTCACAACATCAACACCATCGGACAACCCGCCCGCCAGTCGCCGCATCGACGCACTCCAACCCTCATTCGTGCCAAAGAGTCGGGACGTCGTGTCATGAATCCCAGTTTCCACATTGATCAGTTCGTGCTGCACGATAACGCCTCAGGAGCCAAACAGTTGAACACACAGGAATTGCCGCCGTCGTACTTAGATCAGCAGATTGCGGCATTATTGCATCGCCAAACCCTACATGGAATCGCCGAAGAGAGTGGATTGAACAACTTCGGGCATCTCTGCTCCGCAAACGTTAAAAGTTCTGTTTTCGTGAGAACGATTCTCGCAAAGCGACAGATGTCCGCCGACGGAGCGGCGGACCTACGTAGGCGAGCCGCTCCGTCGGCTCGCACCAGAGACGGACGCAAAGCCGGACGCAAAGCCGGACGCAAAGCCGGTTATGCGACATCGTGAGGTTGGGTTGCGGGCGAAGCCCGCGCCAAGATCACCGACAGTACTGAGCAATCGCCTGTCCACTTCTCGGTCAAGCTCGATAGGACTTGAAGTGGCGAGCGGTGGAACATGACCACTGGCACATCGCCGTTTCGTTCATTGCGAGTCTTGACTCTCCAGCCCTGGCTTGTTGCGCACATGCATCCAACCTTCTTCGAGATTCAGGTCGTCCGGCAACAGCAGGTGAGTCAGTTCCCCGGGCCGCAGTCCCGGCAGCAGGAGTGTGGCAAAGATGGGAAGCTGCCGATCGTCAAAGGCATTGAAGAAGAGCTGCTCCTGCTCTGAGCTCAAGACGACGATCGGCTTCAAATCCTCCACAGGAATGAATTGATCTCGATGGTCAGAAACGGATTTCCCGAATAAGGCGGCAGATGTCGCTGGCGATTTGCGTAATTGAACAGGTTGGAGCAGGTTTCCAGTATGTACTTGATACCCGTGTCTCGAAGTCCCCGTTGAGCTGGAACGTCCATTCGGTGCAACTTTCCGGCCTCGCAGATAGCGAACAAACTCCTCCGCGTGATATCGTGTCATTGGGCGCTACAAAAGGCGATTCAACCGGAAACTTCCAGCAGGAACCCGGAAACGCAAATGCCCGTCAGCGAATGACTTACGCTGACGGGCAACATGCAGGAGCGGAGAGACAGGGATTCGAACCCTGGGTACCCTTGCGGGTACTCCGGTTTTCAAGACCGGTGCGATCGGCCGCTCTGCCATCTCTCCGGAGCGGATGCTATGGAGATCCTCGCGTTGTGTCAACGACGACGCATAGAGAACAGACACAATGGTCGTGTACTGGTTCGAACTTGAGAAAAAATCAGGCTGCGCGACGCTGTGGCAGCGGAGCGACGGTCGGGAATGCGATCGTGGAATGGCGTCCAAGGGCGTTTCTTAGTCCTTCGACAACCCGATCCAGATGGCTTGAGGGCAGTTCTGTATAGATCGGAAGTGACAGCACTTCCTCAGACGCGCGTTCTGCCTCCGGCAGGTCTCCACGCTGATAGCCAAGGTGCGCAAAACACTCCTGCAGATGCAACGGTATCGGATAGTACACCGCGCACCCGATCTGCTGTTCCTTCATGGACTTGATCACTTCGGCTCGCCGTCCGCCAGTGATGCGTGTCGTGAACTGGTTGAAGACATGACGACGATCCGGCAGCACGGTTGGAAGTGTAATGTGATCGGTCAGTCCATTACCAGAAATGAGTTCTTCGTACCGCGCGGCATTGCGGGCTCGTCCTGCCGTCCATGAATCCAGATGACGCAGTTTCACGCGCAGCACCGCTGCCTGCAACGCATCGAGACGGCTGTTGAAACCCACCTCAACATGATTGTATCCGCCCTTGTCACCATGGACTCGCAGACGCTTCAGGCGTTCTGCAATTTCCGGATTATCGGTTGTCATGATACCGCCGTCACCGGCACCGCCAAGATTCTTAGTCGGGAAGAAGCTGAAGCAGCCGACGGAACCCAGGACGCCTGCCCGACGGCTCTGGTATTCTGCACCGATCGCCTGAGCCGCATCTTCGATGATCGGAATGCCGTGTGCTGCCGACAGACGCCAGAGCGGATCCATCTCGGCACACTGACCAAAGATATGCACCGGCATGATGGCCGTGGTCTTCGAAGTGATCGCGCGTTCGACCTGCTCCGGGCAGATATTGAAACTGTCCGGTTCGATGTCCACCAGCACTGGAATCGCGCCCACGCGATGAATAGCACCTGCTGAAGCAAAAAAAGTGAACGGGCTGGTGATGACTTCATCACCTGGTTTCACGCCAACGGCCAGGAGTGCCAGGATGAGCGCGTCAGTTCCGGACGCGCACCCGATGGCATATCTTGAATCACAGTAGGCTGCAATTTCCTGTTCCAGCAGGGCGACCTCATCACCCAGAATGAAATGCTGCATTTCGAAGCAGCGATCGACGGCCTCGCGGACTTCGCTTCGAATTGTCTGATACTGTGCGACCAGATCGATGAAGGGAACCGGCGGCGGCGATTCCGCGGAATGAGTGTGGGGCTGACTGGCTGACATGAAGCGACTCCATTCGCTGCTGTAGTTCATCGACTCAGGCTCGGCCTGAATTGTCGTCGGAAGGGAAGGCTTTTGCGGGGACATTGTCAAGACGAACGGATCG
>QWQG01000233.1 GCA_003670925.1 Planctomycetota bacterium
GGCTATCTGGATACGAACGTCCTGTCACTGCTTCGCATTCAGCCGGACAGTGCCGCCTCGAAAAGCGAACTGATGCTTGATGATCAGATCCTGCTGTTTGATGGAAAAGAACCGAAGGATCTTTCGATGTTTGAAATCCATCAACGGCAGACTCAGGCTGGAACGGTGCTGCCTCTACGCATTCGACGCGGTGATCAGGAGACGGACATCGCACTTCCACTTGGTTACTCATTCGAGTATCCGCCGAAGTGGTCGAACGAAAAGAACGTCCTTGACCAATTCAACGAGTTCCTGGAAAAAGACAACAAGCCCTCAGAATCAGAATCTGCAGGGAAGTAAAAGGGTGTTCCTCTGGTCGCGCTGATGGACAGCTCGCCCAGCCAGTGGAACGCCATGCCGTTCCGGGAATCAGTGACGCGGAATTTCAAAGTTTTTCGGGCAGACGGGCAACTCGATCCGGAACGCCGCGATAATCAATCTCGGAGAGCTTCGATTACCGGAATCGCCACATTGACCGAGGCCGCGATCTCACAGATTTTCCGCCACGTTCTGTCGTCAATGTCGATTCCTGAGTGACTGCGTTGGTCTCTGGCTGCCACTTCCGGCTCGCCCGGCAGCTGGATGCTGTCAAAGCCATCCTGAAGTCGACTGGACTTGACCCATTCGGCAAGATTTCCGAGTTCGCTGCTGACAAATTCTGTGCCTGCAAAAGCAGCTGGATCGAGCAGAAATGCCATGAACCCGTTGGCGACGCGTTCCACACCTTGCTTGCTGCAGCCCGCACCGGTCATCGCTCCTGCAAAGACTTCGCACAGCATGGACAGGGCGAAGCCTTTGTGACCAGCCATCGGCAGGAGTGCTCCCGGCGGACTGGCGTAATACTCTTCGGGACTTGTCGATGCCTCACCGCTGCTATTGACGAACAGTCCAGCCGGCAACGAATCACCACGACTGCGAGCCACCTTGATCTTTCCCTCAGCAATTGTCGATGTCGAAATATCCATCATGATCGGAGGTCCATTCGGAAGCGGCGCTGCCCCGGCGAGCGGATTTGCTGACAGCCTTCGTTCACAACCTCCAAACGGAGCCACCAAGACTCCGCTGCCGTGGGTATTCGTCAATGCGAAGCACACAAGCCCCGCGCTGGCAGCCTGTTCCATGAACTCGCCGATGCGTCCCAAATGGCCTGACCGTCGCAGTGACAGAATACAAGCTCCGTCAGTCTTCGCTTTTGCGATGCCCAACTCCATGGCTCGGCGACCAATCACCTGACCAAATCCAAAGTCTCCATCAAGGATCAGGATACACGGCTGTTCGCGGACGACCGTCAGTGGTCCGTGAGGATTCACCCAGCCGCATTTTGTCCATGCGACATATTCAATAATGCGAATTACGCCGTGTGAATCATGCCCCGACAGGTTCGCCAGCACGAGTGATTTGGCGACCTGGCGGGCCACATCGGGCGGCAACTCGCTGGCCTCAAAAATTAAAGTCGCAAAATCTGTCAGTATTTCAGGATTCAGTCGCGGCATGTGGGTTGTCTCTCCAAGGAGTACTTAGAACCCCTCACAAAATAGGTAGCTGGATTCGCAAGAATTCAGAAATGGGGCTGAATTCTTGCGAATCCAGCTACGAAGAGCGGTTTTGTTATGGGTTCTCAATCAACTTCAAATGAGCTGAGGGATCGGCGACCCGTGCGACAGAATGGGGATCGGGCGGCCGGCCGGATCTTTTACAACCTGAGTATAATCGATCCCCAGATGAGTGTAGACCGTCGCCAGCAGATCCTGCGGTGTGACTCGATCGCGGATCGGATATTCGCCTTTGGCATTTGTCTCCCCGACAACTTGCCCCATCCGCAGTCCGCCACCCGAGATCAAAGCGCTGAACGCATGGGGCCAGTGATCGCGTCCAAGCCCGATCTGGTCCGAAAAATTCTTCGGGGCATGTGTGACGCGCGGCGTTCGTCCGAATTCCCCGCAGGCGAGCAGCAGGACTTTTCGATCCATGCCGCGTTCGTACAGATCATCGATCAGGGCGCAGAGTGCCTGATCCATCTGCGGCAATCGTTCGCGTTGCGCATGGTCGAGATGAAACGCACCGGCGTGGTCATCCCAGCTGAAGTGCTTTGTTGTGTCGTTCGGAGCAGTGGCGTCGATGTTGATGACTGCCGTCCCGGCTTCTGCCAATCGTCGTGCCAGTAGACAGCTCTGACCCCAGCGATGGCGACCGTAGCGGTCTCGCACCTCCGCGGATTCGCTGGCAATGTCGAACGCATCGACGACCTTATGACTGGTCAGCATGGTGAATGCCGCAGATCGGAATTGATCGACGCCTCCGAGAGAATGCAGCAGATCCAGATCAGAACGCAATGTATCAAACTGTCGCACGAGTGATCGTCGATGATCCAGTCGGTTGTTATCAATGCCGGTTGCCAGCGTTAGGTCGCCCGGTGCAAAGCCAGGCTTTGACGGATCACCGGTTTCGAACGCGCGATGACTGACTCCCAGATAGCCGGGATTCGTCATAAATGGAGCCTTCTGTAACCCGACATATTGCGGCATACCGTCAACTCGCAGACCGCGGTGCCAGCTTGCGATCATCCCAAAGTCCGGATGTTCGGAACGAGCCTGGGATGTCGGATCCGGGACAGTGGGCGTCTTTCCGGTCAGGACTTCGATGCTACCGTCGTTATGGGCCGACATCTCATGATGCAGAGATCGAATGAGTGAAAAACGTGCGGCGCGCTGAGCCTGCTTTGGCATGTACTCGCAGATGTCCATTCCGGGGACTGTCGTCGAGATCGGCTTGAGCGGGCCACGAAAATCCGCCGGAGCGTCAGGCTTCATGTCCCACGTTTCAAACTGGCTGGGGCCTCCCCACATCCAGAACAGAATGACCGTCGTATCGGGTTCGCTCGTGGCACCAGCCTGTGCCCGACGCGACAGCAGTTGCGGGAGAGTCAGACCTCCGAGTGCCAGAGTGCCGATCCGCATGAATGTCCGCCGTCGCAGTGGGCCGGTGCAGGTTCTGTTGTTCATGGTTGACCAGACGCGCATCGCGTTCATCTGAAAAATGCGTTTAAATATTCTCGGTCGTCTTAGAACAGTTCTGAAATCGCATCACCAAACGGAAGCACGGGAATCGGGCGACCGCTGTGGTCGGGGTATGAGATACCTGTATCGACTCCAAGATGACGATACACGGTCGCGAGTACGTCCTGTGGTGATTTCGGATTTCTGAGCGGCAAAGCCCCCTTTGAATCGGATTCCCCGACGACTCGGCCACCCTGAATGCCGCCGCCCGCTAGGGCCGCATTGAAGACATTGGGATAATGATCGCGACCACCGGTGGCGTTCACTTTCGGAGTTCTTCCAAATTCGCCCCATGCGAGCACCATGGTTGTTTCGAGCAGACCTCGCTGATCCAGATCTTCGATCAAAGCGGAATACGCCTGATCCCAGCGCGGCAGAAAACCGTCGCGCATGGTTTCGTAGCCCTTCACATGCGTGTCCCACCAGCGGCAATCGACCGTGACCATCGGTACTCCAGCTTCAATCAGACGCCGGGCCAACAGAAATCGCTGGCTCCATGCCGGCACACCGCAGCGGTCGGGCGTCGGAGCCTGATACGCAGACATGAAGCCATAGCGATCGCGAATGTGCTGAGGCTCAGCGTCCAGATCAAAGGCCTGCCGCGCGGCATCACCGAGAAGGATGTCCCAGGCTCTTGCCTGAAACGCATTGACAGCTCCGATCTGAGCCGCATGGTCAGACGCCTTTCGCATGTGATCCAGACTTTGCAGCAGGGACCGTCGATCATCGATGCGACCAACGGAAACTTCCGTCGGAGATTCGAGATTTGGAATTCGAAACGGCCCTAGGTTCGCTGGATCGGCCTGCGTCTCAAACGGCGCACAGGCAGGTCCCAGATACGACGCATCGACGCCCGGCAAACGTTTGGGAATCATGACGTAAGGCGGTAGTTGCGGATTCCGCTGTGCCAGCTGACGAGCGACGATCGAACCGCAGCTTGGGTGTGAATTTACGTCTGGACGGCCCACGCTGGGATATCCGGTGAAGCACAACTGATCGCCCGTCGAATGCCCAGCATCGGTGTGATTTAGACTGCGAATGATCGACCACTTGTCCATGATCGCCGCCGACTGAGGCAGCATGTCGCAGATTTGAATGCCTGACACTTTTGTGGACATCGCACCAAAGTAGCCTCGATACTCTACCGGTGCTTCCGGTTTCGGGTCCCACGTTTCGTGCTGACTCGGCCCGCCTCGCATCCAGAGAATGATCACTGAAGATGGCGACGACGGCCTCGCCGGCGAAGGAGCGGCCTCGGCTTTCAAACGAAACAAATCTGACAAGGTCAGTCCGACAGTCCCCAACATTCCAGCATGCAGAAATCCGCGACGATTTGTGTGTCGCAACGAGTTCCGAAACTCACGACATCCGGTGTTCAAGACAGCCGTGGTCATAGGGATAACTCCGGGAAGTCGGTCGTAGCGAGAATTGCGGCGGGGAATTCGGGGAAAGGCCAAGCGGGAGGGAACTGCAAGATCCTGAATCGTGGCCATATTTAAGGGCAAGTTCAAGAGGAACAAGTCCGATTCCGCGTCGCATAGTTGAGATAAAAGCATCCGTCCTTCCTCGGTAGGTGACTTCTGCGTCGAGTTGGAGTCAAATCATGGGCTGATCCTCGCACCCAAATCCTGCCTGACATTCCTCTTCACTTGGAACACGTCATGATTAACCTTCCAGCGTTTCGTTTCAGATATTCGCCCATCAAAGTCCTAGTTGCTCTGTTCACGATCAGTCTTCTCGCATCGCCTGCATTCGCTGAGCATGAAGGCAAGGTGCAGATCCTGCTGCTCGGTGACAGTACAACGGAAGGCAGTATTCCGAGGCTGATCAAATCTGGCGGGCCGCATCTTGAAACTGTGGTGGAACAGTTGCTCGCAGCGGACAAAGATTTGCCGCCATGCCATGTGATCAACTCCGGCCTCAGCGGCGAATATATTCGCAGGCTGATTGATTCCGGACGTTATGACCGCGATGCCGCAAAGTTGCCGGGACTCGACTATATCTTCATCCGCTACGGCCTCAACGATCGCGCGCGAGTCGAGAACTTCACCGAAGAATTTCCGAAGCACTTTCACGAGCTCATTGACCGGCTGCGGAAAGATCATCCTCAGGCATTGCTGATTCCCATGACGGTCATACCGTACGCGAACGAAGAGAATAGCAGGGAAATCAATGATTTGGTGCGACTGGTTGCGGAAAAGGAAAACCTGGCGGTCTTCGACATCTATCCACGCTACGCTGCGGAACTAAAGAACGGCCCGAACATGCTCAACTACCGCCGGTATCCATTGGAGAAGGTGCCCGAGAAATTTCGCGAACTGGTAAAGCCGTTTGTCCAGGGACCAAGTGTTGTCGTCATGGACAACGAACTTGATGCAATCCTCGGCAACCTGCCAGACTGGTACAGCGACCGACATCCTAATCTCGCCGGCTACAACGTGATCGCTGACGAAACGGCAAAGTACCTGGCAGCCATCATGCGCGCAAGCAATCTCGAACCACCCGAAGGATTTCGCGCCATCTTCAACGGCAAAGATCTTGACGGCTGGTATGGCTTGAATCCCCACAATGTCGCGGAGCTTGCCGGTGAAGAAAAACAGGCGAGTCTGACAGCACAGCGAGACGAGTTTTCAAAAAACTGGACTGTTGAAAACGGTGAACTCGTTAACGACGGTCACGGACCGTATGCGACGACCGAGGAAGAATTCGGAGACATCGAATTTCTGCTTGAATACAAGACCGTGGCCAAAGCTGACAGCGGCATCTATCTGCGCGGCACGCCACAGGTGCAGATCTGGGACGAAAATCAGGTATTTGATCCAAAGAGTCCCACGCGAAAACCGCACCTCGGTTCAGGTGGCTTGTTCAACAATACGCCGGGCACGGCCGGTCGCGATCCGCTGGTGATAGCCGACAAACCGTTCGGTGAATGGAACAAGTTTCGTATTCGTCAGATCGGAGCACGCACATGGGTCTGGCTGAACAAGTCGCTCGTTGTGGATGGCGCGGTGATGGAAAACTACTGGGACCGCGCGCTGCCACTTCCGGCCAAAGGCCCCATCATGCTGCAAACGCACGGTGGTGAAATCCGCTGGCGAAATATCTTTGTGCGAGACATCGGTCCGGACGTGGCGAAGCAGATTCTGACAGCGGCGGACCAGGCGAAATCAGACCTGTCTTCCGCTTTGACGCTGCATGCTTCCTTCGACAAAGGACTGGACGCCGATTTCTCCCGGGGCGATCGGACGTGTTACGTCAAGAACGGAACGGAACTGCATCGCCCCGAACCGAACGAGGATGCAAAACTGGTTCCTGACGCCGGACGTTTTGGAGGAGCACTGCATTTCACAAAGAAGAGCAGTTTTCAGCCAGCATTCAGGGACTCCGGTGTACTTGGCTACAACGACAGCAATTGGAGCACGACGGTTTCTGTCTGGCTGCGTCTGAATCCGGATCTGGACCTCGAGCCCGGCTACTGTGATCCGATTCAGATCGTCGGCGATGACGGCAAGAAAGGATTCATCTTCCTAGAATTTTCAAAGGACGAAACACCGCGTTACTTCCGTTATGCCATTCGCCCATTGTTCCAGATCTGGAACCCGGACAACGTTGCTTGGGCGGATATCCCTTTCGACAAACGCCCGATGGTTCAGGTGGAGCGTCCTCCGTTCTCTCGCGAGGCGTGGACGCACGTGGTTTTCACCCTGGAGAACGTCAACAACAAAACCGAACCAAAGTCCGGTCGTTTGTACATGAACGGCGAGCTGCAGGGAGTGATTGAGAATTGGGATCTGACCTTCGGCTGGGATCCGTCGCAGGTTCTGCTGGTGCTGGGCGCGTCTTACGTCGGACACATGGATGATCTTGCCGTATTCGACCGCGTGCTGAGCCACGAAGAAGTGCAGCAACTCTACAGCCTGAAGAATGGAGTCCGTGACCTGCATTCTCCGCCGGAAAAATGAACCGCAATGGCGGGATCAGATACAATTCTGGGAAGGAGGCTGTTTAGGCCGCTCTTAGGGCACACGACTGCTGCAATCTGCGTCTATCTGTGGTTCAAACAATCAGGTTTTCAAGAATGGCCGATTCCCAATTCCTGCTCAAGGACGAAACACACCAGATCATCGGCAGTGCGATGGAAGTTCTCAACGAGATCGTGCACGGTTTTCACGAGAAGATCTACGAGAACGCTTTGGTGGTTGAGTTTGGGCTGCGTCGCATTCCAGTGATCCAGCAACCGGATTTCCCGGTCATCTACAAGTCGGTAATCGTCGGAAGCTACGTTCCCGATCTGGTCTGCTTCGATCAAGTCGTCGTCGATGCAAAAACAATCGAGGAAATCACAGACCACGAAATTGGCAAGATGCTGAACTACCTGAAAGTGACGAACTTGCAGGTCGGCCTGTTGATCAATTTCAAGCACCCGAAGCTGGAATTCAAACGCGTCGTTCGGTAATGAATGAGACAGAACATTTTTTCACCACAGATGAACGCAGATGGACACAGATTTAGTGAAGGGTTGTTTTGGGTTGGTCTTCATCTGTTTTTATTTGCGTCCATCTGTGGTTCGCCTTGATTGAGTTCGCTTGTTTCCCCACGTCTTGATGTGTGCGATTGAAGGAAAGATCAAACGGGTCAGAAAGATCAAACGGGTCAGGCGTCGTTGATGCCTGTTGACCCATTGAAGGAGAAACAGAAGGTGTAGCGCAGAAGGACACACTTTCTGGCTTACCCCCTCTACAGGCTCACTGCATCCCTTTGCTGACGAACGCTTCTAAGCCGAAGTGGAGAGTTGCTGTCTTGAATCCCACGCGGAATTCACCGGGCACTCGGTTCCCACAGGTTTTTGAGCTTCACCATCGCGCCGTCTTGTGATTTGCTTTCTTCGGCGGCCTGCATCAACGCGAAGATTTCCAGCGTTTCCGTCGGTTTCACTGGTGCAACGCCCGTTTGGAAGAACCGGGCGATTTCGATGGCCAGTC
The DNA here is from genome assembly GCA_003670925.1 of Planctomycetota bacterium. Taxonomy (GTDB): domain Bacteria; phylum Planctomycetota; class Planctomycetia; order Planctomycetales; family Planctomycetaceae; genus SXXK01. The sequence continues at coordinate 8,078 of QWQG01000233.1, forward strand.
CTTCATAGCCAACGTAGTTGTCGGTCGTCGGGACGATTCCGTTCACGGGAACGCCGTGTCCATAAATGCCTGCCGTTGAAACTCCTTTTTCGCCAAAAACAGTCGCACTGTATTTCACCGCGCCTTGTTTGATGCCGCGATATGTCCCGACGCGACCATCGTTCCAGACGGCCGTGATCGATTCTGTCGTCGGCGTCGATGCACAGGTCACCGACACGACGCCCGGTCCCATAATCGTATACAGCGTCTCGATGCTGTGCAGCGGTCGGGTGAATTTGTCCGCTTCAGCCGCATCGACATTCCAGCCTCCATAAACATCACAACCAATGACGCGCCCGACTTCTGGATGATCACGCATGCCGCTGAAACCAGTATTGTAACGGTGTTGCGAACTGCTCCAGCAGGGTGTCCCGGTTTCTTCTGCGAGCTTCAAAATTGCGACGGCGTCTTCCGGAGACGAAGCGAGCGGTCGGCTGATGAACAGAGGCTTACCTGCTTTCAAAACGGTCGTCGCCTGCGACAAATGCAATCGACCATCGATGCTGAAGATCATGATCGCATCGCACTTCGCCAGGAGTTCATCGACAGAATTGACCATTTCGATCGGCGGGACCGCGTCCTTTGGATCGGCGGGGTTCTGATAGAAATTCAGAAGCTGTTCCTTCCATTGGGCGAGCAATTTGTCACTGTCAGGGTAGTCGTCGCTGCCGATCGGATAGGCCGCCACGACGCGCACGCCTTCAAAAACTCCCTCCGCGTGCGGCTTGTTCAGGAATTCCGTGTAGGCGACGGAACCATAGTTGTCGATTCCCAGAATTCCGATCTTGATCAGGTCGGCCGCCTGGGCCGAGGAGATTCCCGGGGAAATGACCACCAACAGACTCAACAATCGACGCAGCATGCCAAAACTCCGCGCACAAGTCGACAAGGAACGGTTCACAAGGTCACTGCGAATCATACAGAACGGGCAGCAGTTGTCACGGGCCTGATGCACATTTGATAGTAGACCTCGGCTGCTTTTTCCAGCTGCTCGATGTCGATGAATTCGTCTCTGGTATGAGCCTGCTGAATGGATCCTGGTCCGAATACGATTGAGGGCACTCCGGCTGCGCACGTTTGGGAGGCGTGAGTGCCATAGGGAACTCCGACCACTGCATGTGGCCCATCGACGGCCGAGACACACGCGAGGACTGCATTTGCCAAAGCTGCGTTGTTGGCGTCCGTCAATGCCCCGCACTCGATCCACGGCGGGTCAAACTCAAAGTCGAAGTCCAGACGTGCCGCGAGAAATTCCCGAATGTCGGCGACAACTCGACCACCGTCTTCGCCGGGGGTCACGCGGCGATCGACTTCGATCACGCATTCATCCGGGACGATATTGACGCTGGTTCCACCATGGATTTTTCCGACGCTTAAAGTCGCACTGCCACAGAGCGGATGTGCCTTCACGGTCAGCGCGAGGATTTCAGAGTACTCCTCAAGGGCAGTTACGAGTTCGGCCATGCGGTAAATGGCGTTGATGCCCTGAGTCGGATCGGAGCTGTGGCAGGCACGACCCTGCGTGCGAATCTTGAAGCGGGTGACTCCACGATGAGCCACAACGACGTCCAGTCCTGTTGGTTCTGCAATCACAGCAACATCTGGCCGTGTTCGCAATACGTCTGATCGGCCTGCAGTTGTTGCCCAATAAGTCACAAGGTCCGTAATGCCGAGAATTGTGGCCTCTTCGTCGCACGTGCAGCTGAGCACGACATTAGCTGCCCCAGCGGGTTTCTCTTGGATCAATCGACGAAACGCAAACAGCATAGCCGCCATTCCGCCCTTGACGTCGCATGCCCCGCGTCCATAGAGGCGACCGTCCGCGATTTTGGGTTCGAACGGTGCGATCGTCATTCCGGCAACAGGGACCGTGTCCTGATGGGCGTCCAGAAGGATCGTGAAATCTGCTCCGGGCGAATTGTATCGAGCAATCACGTTATCCCGCCCGGGGCTGACTTCGTGGCGTTCGTATGTCGCTCCGATAGAACGGAAGAAATCTACCAGCCAGTCGCTCACACGGCCTTCAAAACAAATTGACTGGTCAGCCGGGCCTCCCATCGGGTTCACGCTGGGCAGAGCAACCAATTCACTCAAAATATCAACGACGCTCGGGTTCTGAAATTTTTCTGCCATGAATGTGGACTCTCTCTTGTTCTTGTGATCGGCAAGGCGTTAGCGGGCTGTTGATTTAAGGCTGTTTATGAGCCGAAAGGCGCTAGCCTCGGTTGTTTTTTTTGTGTTTTCCCAGATTAAACCGGGGCTATCGCCCTGCGGCTGATTAAATCAACAGACCGCTGGCCGCGGTTTTCTGAAAGTATTTCTGCATTGTACACCGGCGGCTAGCGCCTTGCCGCTCACGATCCAGCAGCACAGCGACTCTTATTCCTCCGCGTTTCTAGTTGTCTTCTTCAATCGGCCCCGCAGGCTTTGGATGATTCGATTCAGCACAGAGCCGCGCGGGTTATCGTTGATCATGAAGGTCCATGTCGATGACGGTGCTTTGAGGCCTTCCTGTTCCAGATTGATTCCATCTTTGGTGAAGGTGGCGGTTCGCATCGTTTCAATAGTTTTCACTTCGACATCTGACAGGAAAGCATTAAATTCGAGATTCATTTCCTTGTTGAAGACGTCGTACGCATTAAAACCGCCAAAACTGACCAGATGAATGCCTTCGCGAATTTCTGCGGCATGCGCCAGATGATCGCTCCAGCACCAGTCCAGATGAATCAGGGTAACCTGTCGTTCGGCTTCGACAATGATGTCTTCACCCCACTCACTGACCAGTTTCTGCCGCAGTTCAGGCTCCCGCTTAAGTAAGGCATTGGGTGGCTTCGAGCCGACAAGCAGAGCCTCCCGGTCCTGGCAGATGACGCGTCGCTGAATTTCGAGCAAATGTGAGTAGATGCGCAGGGTGCGGCGGATTTCGAAACTCTCGCCTTCGATCACACGCTGCACGTGCGCAATCCGTTTCGCTGTCTCTTCATTGCGAATTGGCTGGTTGACATCCGCATCGGGGGGAGTTACCAAGGACGCGATTCCGTAGCGTGAAATCAGATTGTCTTGAAGGCTCACGAAGAAACGTGACTCGCCAGGATCGCCCTGCCGCCCTGCCCTGCCTCGGAGCTGATTGTCGATCCGGCGACTTTCATGGCGGTTGGTGCCAATCACATAGAGTCCGCCCAATTTCACGACGCTTTGCGCTGATTTGTGGTTTGTGCCTCCTAGGCAGATGTCCGTACCGCGACCTGCCATATTGGTGGAGATTGTGACTGCACCAAGAGTACCGGCTTCGGCAATGATCTCCGCTTCAAAATGATCATTGGCCGCGTTGAGCACACGACAGGGGACAGCGACTTCGACAAGTTCGCGAGCGAGCATTTCGCTCTCTTCAACGCTCGCCGTGCCAATCAGAACCGGACGTCCACTGAGATTCTGTGTCCTGATCTCCTGCACTAGGGCGGTGAGTTTGGCGTTCTTTGTGGCAAAGATCAGATCCTGATGATCGACTCGAATGCATGGCCGGTTGGGAGGAGCGATGACAACCTTCAGTCGGTAAAACTCGTCCAGTTCGTCGGTCGCTTCACTGGCGGTTCCCGTCATGCCCGCCAGACCGGCGTAGTTCTCCACAAAATGATGCAGCGTGATCGAATTCAGGACCCGGCCCTGCGGCTGAATTTTGACACCTTCTTTCGCTTCCAAAGCCGCCTGCAGTCCACCCGGCCACTTGCGATTCTCCGCGACTCGGCCAGTGAACTCATCTATCAGTTCGATGGCATCATTCCGCACCAGATAGTCGATATCTCTCTTGAGCAGGACTTCGGCCTGCAATGCAAGATTGATTCGCGCGAGCAGATGCATATTGGCTTCGCTGTGGAGTTCAGTAACGCCCAGTTGGCGTTCCATCAACCGGACTCCCGCGTCCGTGAGGCTGATATTTCTGCCGCTCGACTTGATCTCAAAATGAATTCCCTGTTTCAGAGGTCGAATGAGCTCCACAATCTGATAAAGGTCCGTTTCGTCCTTTTCTGCTTCGGTCGCAATCACCAGGGGAATTCTCGCTTCATCAATCAGGATCGAATCTGCTTCATCGACGAGTGCAAAGTGAAACCCGCGCTGGACTCGAAGCTCCGGTTTTCCACAAAGCTGATCCCGTAGAAAATCAAAGCCCGCCTCTTTGGCCGTGACGTAGGTGATATCGCAACCGTACGCTGCGTGCCGCTCTTCACGGGACAGACCCTGAACAACGAAGCCGACCGAAAGTCCCAGAAACCGATACAACGGCCCCATCCATTCGGCGTCACGTTTTGCGAGATAGTCGTTGAATGTCAGAACATGCACGCCGCGTCCGGACAAAGCACGCAAGCTGACGACGACAGCCGCTGCCAGAGTCTTTCCCTCACCAGTCTGCATTTCGACGCACTTGCCGTCGTACATCGCGAACGCCGCCAACATCTGCACATCGTAAGGACGCATCGATATGGTTCGCGCGGCAGCTTCCCGGATCACCGCGAACCCTGTCACGGCGACATCGTCCAAGGAAGTTGCGAGCATGACCTGTCTTCGCTGCGTTTTGAATCGTTCACGCAACTGACTGTCGCTGAGAGCGGCAGTTTCGTCAGCCAAGGCATTGACAGCATCGACCTTCGCTTCAAATGGCGAATTCGACAGGGTGATCCCATGCCGCAGGCGATATAAGAACTGCACAATGGCAGCAACCAGCGATTTCATAACCGAAGATGATACTCTGGCCGGCTAAAAATGTCTTTCAGGTTACAGCACAAAAGGTACGCTGGCGTGTTATCTACGTGTTGCGTGAGATGGCTCAAATTCTGAGTGTACTGCCCTGCTGCCAGCGACTGTGGAATTCATGCTGCCGCAGTAATCCCGTAGCGTTCCATCGTCAGCCACTTCAAACAGCCCGGCGCGGTCTTCGGTGGCGCCCGTAAACGCGACCTTGCGATGACCGAACAATTTTTTTCGACAAGTTGTTCCGGAAGTGCCCCGCAGTTGATCGTCACGAACGGTCGAGACCGTTCGATGATGGCTGAGACGCATCAGCAGCAAGCAGGCTTCGGTGAGAGCAAAGCAACTGCTTTCATGGTTGCCAACAGAATGCGGGAGTCTGCGCCGCAGATCAACGCGAGAAGTCTAGTTCAACGTCATCAATGGGTGGGTTGATTGTTATTCTTTATCCACAAAGGGACTGAGCGGAATAACGCTGGAGCTGAATTCGCAAGAATTCTGGCAGATGCGATTGTCGCAAGAATTCAGGGAGGCTCTGAATTCCTGCGAATAGCTACGGCAAAGATATTACCGTTCGGTCTATCCTCCTGAGACCTCGATGCGTCGAGGTTTAGCGCGTGCCGCGCGGGGAAGTTCGACGCGAAGAACACCGTTTGTAAGTTTCGCATGGATACGTTCGTGATCTACTTCGTCGCTGAGAATAAACGATCGCAGAAAGTCGCCGATGTGGTACTCCTGATGCAGCATCTGAGCTGATTGGGGTACATCAGTGGTGACACGTCCAAACAGCGTCAGTCGATTGTTCTGTACCTGCAGATCAAGGCCTTCGGAATCGACGCCGGGAAGATCAGCGTACAACACTAGGCCATCCGGGGTCTCATAAATGTCGATCGGCGGATTGAACAGCAAACGCGGCTCACCTGACGAATTTTCTGGTGCCGGGATCATCGACGTGGATTCGTGCGGTGGATTGTGATCCGAAATATCCGTCATAAGAGATACGCTTTCTGAAGCAGAGTTCGCTACGGACCTTCATTCACTTTAATGTGACGCGCTGCTGCCGAAGGAGCTTTCTGCAGCGTCACCCGCAAAACACCCGCGTTGTAATCGGCGCGCATGCCATCTTCATTGATGCGATCCGGGAGTTGAATCTTCCGTTGCCATGGTCCGTGAAATCTTTCCTGACGGCGAAAGGCATCTTCTCCAGCTTCTGCCGGTGGTAAGCGTGTGCCCTTGATCGTGAGGCAATTGGAGGCGATCGTGACATCCAGTTGACTGATGTCGATGCCGGGGATTTCCGCCGTGAGCACGTAGCTATCGTCGAGTTCGAACAGGTTCACTTGGGGAAACCGGCGGCTGAACCGAACACCATGCAGCGTCAGATTAACCCCCTGTAACAGGCGATCAACTTCGCGTTCAAGGTCTTGAAAGGGGTCCCATGGCTGCCCCCAGCGAAAAATTGGCATTGGAAACTCGACTCTCTGTGTTCAGGCGGCGCAGTCACGTCTTCACTGTCAAATACGACGAAACGCCGCCGCCACTAGGTTTAGGCTGCACACCATGTTCCAATTCTTCAGAAGGCCTGTGCGGCTCATGTTTTGCTTTCTGTCGCCGATGTAACGTATTGCTGCAGAATAGTTTACTGAGTTTTTCCGGATTTGTCTTAGTTGTCAGCGGAACTTAGGCGACTTCTGCCATTTTGCCAGTACGCCGATCCGGAAAATTTCCTGATGAGTACTTCACAACTTCGGGAGAAATGCCCTCAGGTTTGCTACCCTGTGGTCGAGTGTGACTAAGATTTGCACAACGGACATTCAATCCATGACCCCCAAACATAATCCGCTCTCGGCCGTTTACGTTGGCAGCTTTGACCCAATTTCACTCGGGCATCTTGACATCATTCGCCGCGCGTCAAACATTTTTGAACATGTGACGGTGGGAATTGGCGTCAATCCGGACAAGACGCTGTTGTTTTCTGCAGCCGAACGAATGTGCATGTGCCAAGAGTCGGTCTCCGAATTTCCTAACGTCGATGTGCGGACTTTCGACGGGCTGACGGTAGACTTTGTCCGGCAGTGCAACAGCCGAATTCTGCTCCGCGGGGTCCGGACGTTGACGGACATGGAGCAGGAATTCACGATGACACTGGCAAATCGTGTGCTGGACGAAGAGATTGAATCCGTCTTTCTGATGTCCGCCGAACGATATGCGCACATCTCCAGTTCACTCATCAAACAGATTGCAAAAATGGCAAGGGATGATGTGAGCACACGCTTGAAAGATTTCGTCCAACGACCAATTATCGAGGCTCTTGTGCAAAAACTGCGTGAGCAAAAAAAATCACACTAAGCTGGAGTCTGTGATTTTCATTCGAAAATTACAAATTGCAGCTAAGAAATCACTGGCAATTCATCGTACATGTAGATGTTAAAGGAACTTAAAAATATGGTTAAGACGATATCCACAATGCTCAGCCTAGGGACTCAGGCACCGGACTTTTCACTGGTCAACGTCGACGGCAGAATCGTGTCTCGCCACGACTTTGAAGGCAAGCCGCTGTTGGTTGTTTTTATGTGCAACCACTGTCCGTTCGTCGTCCACATTCGTACGGCTCTGCAGGAATTTTCCGTAGAGTATCAAGCAAAGGGATTGGCGATTGTCGGCATCAGTAGCAATGATATCGGACTCTATCCCCAAGATGGCCCAGAGCAAATGAAGGACGAAGCGCGCACGGCGGGTTACACTTTCCCCTATCTCTTTGATGGGACTCAAGAAATTGCCAAGGCTTATTGTGCTGCCTGCACGCCTGATATTTTTCTGTTCGACAAGCAGCACGGGCTGGCGTATCGCGGCCAGTTTGATTCCAGTCGACGAGGCAACGGATTGCCTGTGACAGGTCAGGATTTGCGGGCGGCTAGCGACGCCCTGCTGGCTGGCAATCCCGTATCTAATGTGCAACTGCCGAGTATCGGTTGCAACATCAAATGGAAAGCCGGTGCGGAACCCGGGTATTTTACGGGAATTTCGGTTGATTAATGCGGCGTTCAAGGGTGAGTGGGTTTGGATTTTTGTTCGTTAATTTCAGCAGAACAGGGAACGGGATGGCATCGGATCTATCGATTGCATTAAGTCAACTTCATCGATTGCTGGTGCAGTTTGCGGAGGCCGAAGCAGCCTTTGCGGACGGACCACGATCGATCACTCTCTCTGAAAAACAGGTGGCACTAGCGGAACAGAAGGTTGATGACCAAAAAGCCGTGATTAAGCAGACACGAAAAACAGCCGACGACCTGAATCTCAAACTGAAAACGAAAGAAGCCGAACTCAAAAAACTCCAAGGACAACTCAACGCCGCTACATCCAATAAAGAATTCGAAATCTTCAAAGGGCAAATCGCCAGTATTGGGAGTGAGCGTGCAGAATTGGAAAATACGGCATTTGAGGCGATGGAAGAGATCGATACGACGCAGGCGGGTTTGAAGGTCTTGGAAGTTGAACTCAAGAGCCGTCGTCAGACAGTTCAGACCGTGCGAACAGAAGTGGACGCAAGTCGAGCTGGTCTCGAAGCAAAGCTGGAGAATTTGCAGGCTCAGATCGCAGTCGCCGAAAAAATCATCCCACCCGGTGAAGGATTGTCGGCCTATCGTCGCTTGCGAATCGCAAACGGCAGCGGCGCACTGGCTGGGATTGAAGATAATTTCTGTGAAGGTTGCAACTGCCGCGTCACGAATCAGGATCTTGTCAGGATTCGCACGGGTGAATTTCTCCGCTGCCGTGAATGCAATCGCGGGCTTTATGTCGTATAGCCAATGTTTGAATCGCAAGCCGCGTCTTGCAGCTGGCCAACGCGGCTCTCGTGGCGTTGCTCGACACGCGCTCGGATGTTCGCGCCACCCAAGGTCGATAGGATTTAGTCGACGCTCTTTCTCTTAAGGCAGAGAACAGCCAGTGAGTTCGGCTTGAGGCGGTAGGCCAACTTGTTGTTTTCCGTGAGGCGAAGAATCTGCGGATCGGCGAGCGTCACGGTGTCGGGCTGCGCGATCGTGTTTTCAGCAAGATAGCTGTCCGCTTGCACTTCATGGATCTCGACAAGATCCTGACATGGCCAGTCTTGGATGTCGACCCGGGTTTCAACCGACTCGCGTGCGTCCTTGTTCAGCAACGCAACGTAAAGTCGGTCTCCGCTGAGCGAAGCGCAATGCGTAACACGCGCGAATGCATGTGCCGGATCGAAGTACAAACCGGTCTTTGGGGCGTCGATCGAGTTATTGCCTTGCAGATGACTCTTGACAAGCAGCTCTCCTCGTTGCTCGCTGAGGAGTTTGAACGTCCAGTAGATCGGCATGCGGTAACCGTATCCTTCGTCCGTGCTTTTTCCCTTGTAGGCCAAGCCTTGTTCGCGGGATGTCTGGATCGAGAACAACGCTTGGGCATCGTTTGAAAACGAGTGCCAAAATGCTGCATGGATGTTTTCCGAGGGAACACTTTTCTGCATCATGTAGAGCAGTTGATCGGACATGAACACAGCGGACGCCATCGTGCGCATCAGTGATCCGCGAAAACTGTTTTCATGTTCGCGGAAGATGCCTCCCGTCCAGTCGGCGGACCATTCGCCAACAATCAATTGAGGAGGTGGCTGTTGTTTGCACTTCGCTTCAATCAACGCGTTGATGACTTCGTGACACTCGCGAAACTTCGTTCCCCAGCAGTAAAGATGTTTCCATTCGTCGTCAGTTCCCAAAAAGTCGTACTTGCCGTTCCAGCCATTGGCTGGGTAGAAGTGCCAGTCGAAGTAGTCCACATCGACGTTCAAGTTTTCGAGAAACGCTACGGCAAATTCATGGCTGGTCGTGAAGTTGATGTCAGGGATGCCGGGCTTGAGTTTTATTTCAGAACGTGGACGTTGCATGTTGATCAGCGGCACGACCACTTTAGCCCCAGGTGACATCTTGCGAACGAGCGGCACGAGAAGTTCCAAGGCTTTCGCATATTCCCGCGCGCCCGTAACGTTCTCTTGGAAGCCTTGCGGGTAGCTATGGACCTCGTTGCCAAGCTGCCAGTATGTGATTTTATACGGTTGAACTCGGCCGTTGGCCTTGCGTTTCTCCGCCCAATTGACGCCGTCGCCGTCGATGTCACCATCCCCCACAAGGTACTCGATGTAGCCCTGGACGGATGCCTGTGTCTCGCCCACGAAATTGATCTGCATGAGGGGTTCGATCTTGAAGCGTTCGCACAGTTGGAGGAACGTATCAAGGTCGTAGACTTCGGTCGGCTGACGTTCAGGATTCTGACCGATGTGATCTTGCCAATAGAAATTGGCCCACGAGCCACGGTGTTCGTCGCGGTTAAAGACGAACCCCCCAGGATACCGCGCGATTCGCAGCCCCGATTCTTCGATATCGCGGAGCACCTTCTCCGGATACATGGGCGCACGCAGCGGATTAGTTTTGTGGTCGATCCCGGCGCCGAAGATGTACGGACTGATCGCTCCCTGTGGCACGCGAGGAAATACTTGGATTTCGACGATCAACTCTTCGCCAACCGCCGGGATGCACGGGCAGAACGCGTTGCCGACGATCATCACCCAAGAGGCGATTCCTAGTTTTACAGGGAGCAATAACCAAACGCTCCGGATATTCCACGCAACGCAGCCGCGAAGACCCATGGTCGTTTCCTATTTGCCAAGCGACAAATTTTCTCAATGCGTAGTTTGGGAGACCTTCGCGACCAAGAATACCACTCGTGGAACCTGTTGCATAGTGTGGACCAGTTACCAGAGGAGGGTGCGGGTGCGCGCTGGCTCTATTTTTTTGCCTCGTCAGCAGAATCTGTGGGTAGATTCTGGCTCAGGAAGTTTTCCGAGCTGATGAAACAAAGCGATTTGAATGTTTTCAAACGTCTTAAAGCCATAGGCTTTTCTCATGGTCAGTTTGGCTTTGTTGTTGAAGCCCTCCACAATAC
>QWQG01000058.1 GCA_003670925.1 Planctomycetota bacterium
GAAACGCTGGCCAAGGCGGAGACGCTGGCCAAGGCAGCAACGCTGGCCAAGGCGGAAACGCTGGCCAAGGCGGAGACGCTGGCCAAGGCAGCAACGCTGGCCAAGGCGGAAACGCTGGCCAAGGCGGAGACGCTGGCCAAGGCGGAAACGCTGGCCAAGGCGGAAACGCTGGCCAAGGCGGAAACGCTGGCCAAGGCAGCAACGCCGGCCAAGGCGGAAACGGAGCAAGTGGCTATACGGAGACGGACTGCAACGCGGTCTTTTCGGCCGGGAATTCGGCAGGAATATCCGGCAACTGGATCCAAGGTGGGAATCAGTTTGGAGGCCGACATGGCAGCGACAGTAATGGGTACGACGACGGAGCGACGCTGTTTGCAGACTCTGTCGATTCCGGAACAGGTTCGGCGTGCCGGGATTTTTACCATGGGCAGTCAATGAGCTTCCACAATAAGAACGCTCGACTCGCTCACAAGCTCTTTGGCTGGATGATCCCAACCGGCTGCTGTGGTCAGGGTTGTCCGCCTGTTGGTAAGTATCACATGACTTACGCAGATCAGCCGGACTACATCAATCCGAACGACACGCAAGTTTATGCGACGCATCAGTACGGAATGCCGATCACGGTTCCTTTGGCTCCTAACGTGAACCACGCATACAACTACAGTGCTGGAATTCCATCCAGTCGCATTACGACCATCGGTAATTACAATCCTCGGACTGCACCGCAACGGTTGCCACATCAGACTTGGTAAGTCGCTGAGACACAGGTCGCCTTAATTTTAGTGCTCTGGATTTCAGGGGAAGGACACCATGAATCGTTTAACTCTAAGTCTGGTGGCAATAGCCACCTGCATGCTCAGTGATGGCTATACGTTCGGACAGACACCGCAAGGCCACGACGGCAATCAGGGTGACCGGCAGCCAGATGGTGTTTACCACCTGACTTCAGGGAGCAACTGTCAGTCATGCAACTCTGGAGGTAGCCACCAGGTGATGCATCAGCAGGCGACTCAGTATTGCGCAGCGTGTGATTCACGCTGTGCGGGTTGGACGCGGCCGTTATTTCCAAATAATTGTGCCGCGCGGTGCTGTGCGACCAAAGCCTACCCTGATGCAGGCTGGAATCCTCCGACGCACATGCCTGTCAACTATGACGGAGCATGGTATGGTTCTTACCTGCCGCAACATGCGTATGGAACGCCCGGCGGTGGTTTCATCGCCAACCATCCGACTGTCTACCAGCCAACAGATACGGCGCAACTGGGTTACTATTACCACAAGGTACCGACGTGGCAGTCTCGTGCGAACATGATCCCGCCTGTGCCACATCCGCGTGACTTTCACGCTCGCGTTTGCCCGCAGGGCGGGACCGGTTGCCATGGATGTCAAGGAGTGTCCTACGGTCCGGTCTCTTACGGCCCTGCTTCGGCATCGTACCAGAACAGTCACAGTGGTCACTCTGCAGGAACACAGCAGACGTCACCGAACGGGGCTCAGGTCGGGCGAATCGCGGAACCGCAGCGCAAGGGTCTTTTCGGGGCTTTCCGAACGGTATCCTTGATGGAAGTATTTGACTAACGAATTTGTCCAGAATCGTCTGCTCGAGAGCCCGGCAAGTGACCATCCTTGTCGGGCTCTTTTCCATTGATAGCTCCCGGCGTACAGCGGATCTTCCATCGCAGCCATTTCGTCCTGTGATCTGAGGCGGCTCAGATGATGTCGCGGATCACTTGTCCGTGGACATCGGTCAGGCGGCGTTGAATGCCGTTTTGATAGTAGGTCAGGCGTTCGTGGTCGATGCCCAGGAGGTGCAGCGCGGTGGCGTGAAGGTCGTAACTATACGTTGGGTTTTCAGCAGCTTTGAAGCCGACTTCGTCGCTCGTGCCGTAGCTGGTCCCGCCTTTGATGCCGCCACCGGCAAGCCATGACGTAAAGACGCCCGGGTTGTGATCGCGGCCCAACTGCTGACCCTGCATAAAGGGTTGCCGACCAAATTCTGTCGTACAGAACACGAGCGTCGAATCCAGCAGGCCACGCGATTTGAGATCACTCAACAGAGCATGCACGCCGGTGTCCAGAATGCGGCCCCAGTAACCGTGATCGCGGACAATGTCCTCGTGAGAATCCCAGTTGGGGCGGATTTTTTTGGAACTCGTGTTCTCTGCACCGCAGAAGATCTGAACGAAGCGAACGCCACGTTCCACGAATCGGCGCGCCAGCATGCACTGCCGACCGAATGGGCCGACATGTTCGTCGGCCAGCGCATACAACTGATGAATGGATTCCGTTTCGCGCGTCAGATCGACAGCTTCGGGAGCACTCAGCTGTAACTTCGCGGCAAGTTCGTAGCTGGCGATGCGTGCGTCGAGAAGTGAATCCGCCGGACGCTCATTGGCATGTTGCCGATTCAGAAATCGCAGAAAGTCCCGCCCTGCCCCGTCAAAGTTGTCGTGAGCGTTTGCCGGAAATAAATTTGCGATCGGCGGTTTGTCTGTGGCCGTTTCAATGATGGTTCCCTGATGCACGGCCGGCAGAAAACCCGCGTTCCAGTTACCGGCCCCGCCTGGCGGCAGGCCGCGCACGTCAGGCAGCACCACAAACGAAGGGAGGTTGTCTGTTTCGCAACCAAGTCCGTACATGACCCACGATCCCATGCTGGGAAAGCCCGGCCGAATGAAACCGCTGTTCATCATGAACATCGCAGGCCCGTGCAGAGCCGACTTATTCTGCATCGAATGGATGAACGCCATGTCGTCCACATGCTGGCTCATCAGCGGAAACAGGTTGCTCAGCCAACGACCGCATTCCCCGTGTTGTCGAAATCGCCAGAAGCTCTTGGCATACGTTCCGGCAATACCGGCAAACGTCTGCTTGCCGAGTTCCGCGTCGAACGATGTTCCATGAGCCCGTTCCAGTTCCGGTCGGTAGTCCCACGTATCCACATGACTCATTCCGCCCGGACAAAAAATCTGGATGACGCTGTTCGCCGTCGGACGATGCTGGCACCTGCTCGGGAATGTCGATGAGTCGCTGCTGCCGTGTGGAGTTCGCTTGGTTGCCGCTGCCTTCGATTCGTTCGCCAGCATCGCCACCAGTGCCGTCGCACCAAAGCCATCACCCAGTTGGTTGAGGAAGCTGCGACGCGGAATCTGAATGCGGTGTGGATGGCGACGGTGCATGTTGCGTTTCTGAAGGGTGCGATTGCAAATACGAGTACGACCTGTTGATTGTACGAGTTTTGCCGTTGATGCACAGGTGGTGCCAGGAAACATGTTACCGGAAACCATCAGACTGCAATCGTGAACATCGGAGAAATGGATTGTGAGTCGAACACTTGGTAGACTGCGACCGCATCGAGGTTTGACGATCAGGCGAACAAGGCCGTCAACGTCAGCCTCACGCTGCGAAACTGGTTGATCGTCACTACATCCCAGAATACGAACAGCAGGGAAAGGATCGGGCTGACTACGGAGCCGCACTGTTGGCGAATCTGTCGAGCGAGCTAAACAGACGGAAGATTCCTCGTTGTGACGAACGGGATCCTGCTCTGCACCGACAAGAACCACGCCCTCGCCGAGTATGCCTTAGCTGGCATGGACAATCAGCTCTTTGTCGCCAAGTACCAGTTGGAACTTCCGAAGAAGGAAGAGATGGAGCGGTTTCTTGATGAACAGTTGAGAGAAGTGGAGGTAAAAGATGGCGGATAGTCCAGCGCCGATACGCATGATCGGTGAACTCGTTGATTTAATCTCACGGTCACCATTCAAATCGGAGGGGACCTTTGTCATGTGTCTGGCACCTGCCGTTCCGCTTGGTTTCGGCAGCAAAGGCGGATGGGTAATGTCGTCGAGTCAGGCAGTGCATGAAGCACTGTCGATCGCGTACCTCACGCAGGAGGGATTGGTGAGTCTGTTAACAACCTGGCAGAAGCTCACTGCGCGGGACTGGATCGCTAGGTGCGGACCCGCACGCCGACCGGTGTGGGAGGGGCCTCGGAGTAATCCGGGTCCCTATCCCGATTTTGTTCGGCGTTTATCTTGTGTCGGAGGAGAAGGTTTGCGGTCCCGGCCCCCACTGCAAAGACGACGCACGAGACGCCGCCCAGCGGATAGCCAATCGCAACAGCAGCTATGCCAGCCGCGAGCAGGACGACGAAAGCGACTGCCGTAAGCCAGAAACCTCTTCGTGGAGCGCGGCTAAACAATCGAAAGACATCCTCGTTTGCCAGGTCACATCCACCCGGCAACGGCGGCAGATCAAAACTCGAAATATGCTGCAATCGGTTGCTTATGCGAGTTTTGAATATTTTGCATAAGACAAAAACGTAGCTCCACAACAGATGAAGTGCGCGTCACTCTTTGATGGCCATGACTGCGATTCATCCTGACAAGAAGGATGTCAGAAATTAGCCGGTGGTAACTCACAGACGCACCACTGGTCAAGGGGGCCGTGGTTTTAGGGTTCAATGTCGGCATTTTCGTTTAACCCGGATTATTCATCAATAATCCAATAGAAGTGGCCATCGCTGCGTAGAAGTTGTTGTCAAAGTTCAACTTACGGAAACACAGCGAGGCCACGGATGAGTAGACAGACTGTTGATGGATTTGAGTGTGGAAAATGGCAGGGAAAATCGATCGAAATCGAAGCCGTTGAAGAAAATCTGACCAGCGATGGCGGACTGCTTGTATTTAGTCAGCTCGATGAAAAGCTTGGCTGGACAGAACAGTTTTCGAAGATGATCTCTGACCCGCGAACAGACCCGCTGCAATCAGTACTGAGCATTGTTCGTCAGCCAGTCTTCGGCATCATCGCCGGATACGAAGATCAGAACGATCATGACACACTGGGAACCGATCCGATGTTCAAGATGATCGCAGGACGAGTTCCCCGGGACATGCATCTGGCGAGTCAGCCAACGATTTCACGACTCGAAAACTCCGTCACCGCCACAAACCTGTTGACGATGCAGGACTGGTTCATTGAGCGGTTTATCAATTCCTTCACAACGCCTCCGGAACGCATCACGCTCGACATCGACACGATGGATGATCCGACTCACGGACAACAGCAACTCACATTCTTCCACGGTTACTACAAGCAGTATCAGTATCTGGTGAGATACGTCACCTGCGCAGAAAACGACATGGTCGTCCTGCCGCAACTGTTATTCGGAGATGCAATCGCCAAGCTGGGTGCCGTCGAACAGCTTCACACGATCATCACTCGATTCCATCAGCGATTTCCTGAGACTGTGATTCACATTCGGGCGGATTCGGCATTCGGCGGACCGGAAGAGTATGAAACGCTCGAATCGCTGCCGAACGTCACGTACACGATCGGCATGAAACTCAACCCGAAGATCAAGCGTCTGAGCGAACATCATCTGACGGAAGCGAAGGCCGAACAGCAGAAAACACAGACTTCGCAACTGCGTTTTCTGTCGCTCGAAGAGTATGACAGCAAGTCCTGGAACGGCCCGAAGACAGTTGTTGTGAAGACGGAAGTCACCGCGTTCAGCAGCA
>QWQG01000071.1 GCA_003670925.1 Planctomycetota bacterium
CGTCAGCCCGCTCACTTCGTCAGCCCGCTCACTTCGTCAGCCCGCTCACTTCGTCAGTTCGCGAAGCTGCACATTGCGCCAGCGAACTTCGAAAGGGCCCTGACCGGCGCCGACGCCATGCACCTGCAGGCCGATGAATCCTTTAGGATGCGACTTGAAGCGTTCTTCGTGTGTCGTATCCGCGATCTGATGGTCATTAATCCATGTCTGAATCCTGTTGCCCTTTGCCACAACACGGTAAGCGTTCCACTCCCCATCCTTGAAGTAGTCATGAGGTTTGCGGTCGGCATCTGGTGTCATCCACCCCCCCGCAGATTCGCCGTAAACATAGCCGGCCATCTTATCGAGCGAGATTTCGACCTGTGGTCCGTTAACACGACCTTCTGGTTTACCACCCTCGGATTGCGACCGGATCTGAACGCCCGAATTCAACGCAGAATCCACCTTTACTTCAAACTTCAACTCAAAGTCAGCATACAGTTTGTTGGTACACAGGAATGAGTTCGGACTGCCTTCTGAGGTCTTACCTAAGATCGCATCACCATCGATGACATACGTGGCAGTACCGTTCCGTTGAGTCCAGCCTTCCAGATTTTTTCCGTTGAACAGGTTCACAAACTTTGGATCATCCTCAGCCTGAGCGGTCGCGATCAAAGCGAATGTGATCAGGAATGATGCAAAAATCATTGCACGTTTCATGGTATCAACTTTCAATAAGTGAGGTAAGGTTTGGACAACAGGCAATTTGCCTGTTCGGAGACTTAGTCGGCGAGCGGCAATACTTCAACTTTGCGAATGTTGACTCTGCTGCCTGGATCATGCTGTTGGAAGGCAAAATGTCCTTCTTTGAAGGTCAAGCCAAAATCCAGATACTCATAGAGTTCATTGCCATCGACGGTGATCTTAATTCGCGTCATCTGGCGGCCACGCCAGATATCGTCACGAACTTCAAGTTCGTACGTAAACCAAGTATCCGGCTTGACGAGCTGCTGGTAAACATGGCAATGTCCGTACAATGATCCAGTCCGAATTGGATCAGTATGCGTACTGTCAATCTGTGCTTCATAGCCGTCAGAGAATCCAGGCTTTGGCGTTGTGCGGAAGTAGAGCCCAGAGTTGCCATGGTCATTGATTTTCACCTCGGCGCGGTAACGGAAGTTCTTGTATGGCCCCTTGGTGCTGACCAGCATTGAGGCCGGACCTGCTCCGCAGATGGCACCGTCTTTCACTTCCCAGACACTCGCGTCATTACCAACTTTCTCCCATCCGTCCATGGTCTTGCCGTCAAACAACGAAACCCATTCGACATCTTCGGCAACAACATTTATCCCCAAAGAAAAAGCCAGCACCGCGGCAACGACAAACATAAGACGAGAGGCACACATTCGCAAACTCCTGATTCCTACAGCAGACAGATTGCCTGCCTGAGTTATTATCTTCCGCACGGGTTTAAAAGGAGATGTTCTGTTATCGCCGGATTCGTCAGAATTCGGCCATGACTGAGCCCCGCATGCGAATTCGGCTACACGCCTCCTCAGCCTGCGCGGGCGACAGTCAGAAACAGGCGAACCGCCCGTTCCACGAAGGCTGACTGTACCACGACTCTTCGCGAAAGCAATTGTGCGGCGAATTTGTGCAGGACAGGGTAAGACTGAACCCAAAGAAGATGCCCAGAATTCGCACGAGTTTGGCCGTGGTAAAACGCTTAACGTTGCGGGTTTCGGATCGGCATAGATCATAATGTTGCAACACCCGCGACCTGCAATGCCATGTCGTAAATTGAGCGTGTTTCAAGGATGCGATCATTGGATTCAAACAGCGACGCAATCGCTTTCTTATGGACTTTCATTTTCAGTCCTCCCACCCCCAATGCGCCGTAACAGATCACACCGAATTTTTCGACAGCCTTATCCATCACGCTGATATCCGCGATCCCGACCGGCGGCACGGCATTGAGGTCAATCGCCAGTTTGAGTCCCTGAATCTTCTGCAACGCACCGGATTCCAGAAAGCAAGCTCCAGCCGCTCCAGCCGCAACAATCAACGTCGCATTCTGGCACAGTGCTTCGAACTCATTCGGTTGCGAAGCACATGCCGCCGTGACTTGAGCATCGGCAACTTTGGTACGAATTGTCGTGCATGCCGATTCCACACGGTCCAGTGTTCTTGATACGAGAGTGACGTGCGCCTCCTCCAGCGCGAGCAACTCTGCCGCTCGAAGACCCACCGGGCCAGTGGCACCCAGCACGATGGCCCGACAGCCGACAAGATTCAGATGTTTTCGAGCACTCGCGATGGCGGCAGCGGCCGTCGTATTGCATCCGTTGGAGTCCATCATCACTGACACTCGCATGGGCCCGAAAAACGTTTTCGTCACCTTTCGAAGCAACGCCTCACCGGCCCCAACGTCGCTCCCACCGATGAAAATCGCCGAGTGCTTTAGATCGGCCGGACCACGCGTAAAGATCAAGCCATGCACCAGCCCCGTCACATTATCCGGTGCTACGGAGCCGTACGAGAACAGCTGCTCGACGTTTGAATCCACCGCGACCACTCGGTCAAAGCTGCTGGGAAGAACGTCGGTGTCGAATTGAGCGAGAATAGTTTTCAATTGGGTTTCCAGTCGAAGCACATCGGACGATGATTGACCGAAGAATCATACACGCTAGGGATCCACAGACAAGTTCGCTGCGACACATCATCGCGCAAATCACTGGGCGATTTTTCTACGGTGACAGGACGATACTGCAGACGGTCCAAAATAAGTTCGGCGAGCGGAGTGGCAAAACCCCTCATCGTACCACGCATCTAGTCTGGACCGGCTGCAGAGCCTGTCCGGATTGCGGGGAATAACGGGCGATTGATTCTTGAGCGGGCGGCTCGAAACATAGCCAATGTGCGGAAGGACGCGTTCGCAGGTTCGGTGAACTGGCTGACGGAGTGGCGTGCGATGGATTCGACGATGGTGAATGTTCCGCAACTGGTAGGCGAAGTTGCGGGTGTGAAATTTGGAGATGAGCGGTTGACGAATCGGTTGGTACGAGTGGTCGAAGCACTGGGCAGGAGACCTATCCGTTCTACGACGAAGGCCAAACATCCGGGAACGCAGACGCACTGGCTGGGTCTGCCACGAGTCAACGACCTTGCAATCGCGTGGAGCTCATACGGACCCGGAAAAATCACCCCAACCCAAAAATCTTTAATCCCCAAAAAAAGATGTGTGGTACGATGAGGGCGTCAGCCCACCGGTATCTCTTTTTAATAGCGGCAAGCTGACGCATGCCGCTCGCCAATTGTCTTGCACATGACCGCGCGGAGCATAAGAGTTCTACGCTTGCCACAGTTCGCTTCATCGAATCGGCCGCAGGACAGGTTCTGCAGGTGTCTGCAAACAGGCAGGCGCTGCGGTCCATGATCCTGATCCAAACTTAGGATGCCACGTTGAAGAACGCGTGAGTAGCACTGCCCGCCGTCAACGTCCTAAGCTCTCGACAGGCTCCGTAATTTCACTGCTTTCAACGCATGCGCGGCAGATCGCACCCTCATCTCGGAAAACATCCTGAGCCAGAATCTACCCACAGAATTTGCTGCCGAGGCTTTTGTTTTGATATGTTGAATTTTGCCTCTTTGCAGCGGACGCCTGTTGTATTCTTAGACATCGATCGGCGTAACCAGAAACACGACCTATCGGGCGTACTATTTGCGAAACAAGCTTTGTTCCGCGGCAAAGCCGTTTGCCTGCATTTGCATGATAAACAAACGCATTGAGGGACTTTGCGTGGCGTGAATGTCGGCTAAAAAGGGCCAGCTGAACGGACTTGACGGATTACGCCTCGCTATTTGGCATTGAATTTGCCTGATGGCACAGCGGTGTCAATCAGCAGTTAAAGCTGCTACTCAGGATTTCTCCGTCAATCGATTTTCCGCAGGACTTGCTCAAATGACGCAACAGAATCTTCAGCGTTCAGACATCACATGGGGCCAAGATTACAAATCACGAATGAACCCAGAGTTGTTAACTTTTTTACTCAGGTCATCAGTTCCTGTGCTTGAATCATCCGACTGGATGGTTACCAAGGTTCAGGAGGGTTACAGCGAGACGTTACTACCATTGAATAAGGCGACAACCAACCAGCATGGAACTCATCAAGCAGCGCTCGTGTCATTGTCTGCCGACTATACCGGAGGCATAGCTCTTGCCAGTTTGCTCAGGGGCGTGCCAATCGCCGGCATTCATCCATGTCGTGATGACGTATCGGCGGCGTTGTGGTTAGCCGGCATGAATGTGCGATACAAGAGTCCTAGTACAGGGCACTTAACCGCGATCTGTGAAATTGATCCAATCCAAGCGGAAGAGATCAAAGCTCGATATTTTCGGGGAAGACGAGTACTGGTGACACTCCAAATTCGTTTTTACTCCAATGGTGAACTTACCGCAGAAGCAGAAATGAAGTACTTCGCACAACCAACAATCCAACTGACACCGACAGCTGAGAATCCTTCCAGATCAACCTTGTTCAGTCACAAACTCAAAGCTTCTGCGCGAATGATCGCAGGGCTTCGTGCTCAACGATCATGTCACCCCAAACTTACTTCATACTGCCCCCATGCGAATCTGGTCGCGGGCCCGCACGGTGAACTTCTAGCTAATCATCTGCTTGAGATTCTTCCACAGCTGAAGGACATGGTGCTGACGCGTTCACAACATATCGACGAGTTAATTCGACAGGTTCCAAACCTTAAGCAGGTTGTATTGGCTGGCGCTGGGCTCGACATGCGTTCCATCCTCCATGCTGCAGATCTCCCGGATGTCACATTTTTTGAGGTGGACCTTCCAGAGATGATTGCCGAACGTGAACGAGTAACAAGGCTCCTTCCTCAGCAATTTAGTAATCGCCGTGTGCTGCTGAGTGCGAATTTCAAGGTTGATGATCTCGCTCAGGTGATTGGGCATCATCCAACGTTTGATTCGACAGTTCCGACAATCATCATTTTTGAAGGCTGTTCGATGTATTTTTCAGAATCGGAAAACCAAAAGATTTTCCGCTCATTTCTAAAACTCATGGACAACCCTCTCAGTTGTGTCTGGGCCGACTTTGTTAACACGTCTGTCGTCACTGGTCGCACCAATAATCTCCGAATTAAGGGTTTCCTTGAGGGAATGGATGCCCTTGGCGAAGCCTTTATCTTCGGGACAGATGATCCACCACACTGGTTCGAAGCACTTGGTTACAGCCTAGTTGATACGATCTCTGCGGGGGAATACTTAAACGAAAACGACGCGGTGCTGAACTCATATTCGTTCTCTGTTGCGAAGCGTTGAATACCCAAGCGATTGAACTTGAAGCAAAGCACAAAAGAAATCGAAAAAGGGAACATTGTCAATGCTGTTCGACGCGGAATTCGCGCTGCAGAAAACGTGAATACTTACCCGCCTTCGGTTGATCTGCCATTCTGAGGTACTGACGAAGTGAGATCACCAGCACGCGGACGAAGTGAAGC
>QWQG01000223.1 GCA_003670925.1 Planctomycetota bacterium
GAAATTTGAAATTTGAAATTTGAAATTTGAAATTTGAAATTTGAAATTTGAAATTTGAAATTTGAAATTTGAAATTTGAAATTTGAAATTTGAAGCGCGGGGCGTTGCCCACGCGGTTGAACGAATGTGCCATCCTCAAGCGTGCGGTATCAGCAGACAAAATGTTCGAACAGTTCGACATTCATCCGATCATTAACGCCGTCGGTTATGCGACTCGGGTGAGCGGCAGTTGCCCGCACCCGCAAGTCATTGCCGCGATGAACGCGGCGAGCGCTCAGTACTTCGAAATTGACGATCTGCTCACGGCGGCGAGCACGCTGATCCAGCAGTGGACAGGAGCGGAATCTGGCATTGTGACCTGTGGAGCTGGAGCAGCGTTAACGCTGGCCGCGGCTGCGTGCCTCGCAGCAAATCGCCCGGAAATCATGGACCAGCTTCCCGATGTTTCCGCATGCCCCCGCAACGAGATCATTTTTCCGGTTCCCGGACCGTTTGACTACGACCATGCGATTCGACTGTCCGGGGCAAAGTTGGTGTTGGTCGACTATCGAGCGGTCGATGCGTTGCGGCAGATTGAACAGGCGATCAATCCGAGAACGGCAGCCATCGGGTTTGTGTGGCTGCGAGTGGACGAACGTCCGGACCTTACGGCGCTGGCCGACCTAGCTCACCGACACGCACTGCCTTTGATCGTCGATGCGGCCTGTGCCTTGCCGCCAATGGAGAACCTCACAGCGTTCAGCCTTTGTGGAGCGGATCTGGTGGCGTACAGCGGCGGAAAGCATCTCGGCGGGCCTCAGGCTTCCGGAATCCTGTGTGGTCGAGTCGATCTCATTCGCAGTGCTTGGGTTCAGATGGTGGACATGGATGTCCGCGAGGGCACGTGGTCGCTGCAGCACTGGATTGAAAACGGCTGGCTGTCGCGACCACCGAGACACGGGATTGGCCGGTCGATGAAAGTGAGCAAAGAATCCATCGTCGGCGTGATGGCGGCGCTGCAGCGTTACTCGACTCGAAATCATGCGGCCGAGTCTGCGAACTGGCAGGCCGCGATTGAAACAATCTACGACGGCATTTGCGACCTCACGGAACTTCGCATTACTCGACTCTCACATGGTCTGAATGGTCAACCCTATCCGAATCTGCTGTTCGAATCCGGGTCGGAGCCGAATGGTCTGAGTGTGCGCATTCTGCTGCTGGCACTCAGAAACCTGCCACGGAAAATCGTTCTCGCTGAAGACGAACAGTCGCCCGACCGGGCAGTTCTTTATTCCCAATGCCTGCAGCCAGGAGATGCCGCAGAGATTATCGCGGCTATCCGGCAGGCAGTGTCAGCTCACCGTGAGAGGTCTACGCGATGAATTCCAGCGGTACGCTCATTCGAAATGGCGATGTTTACGACGGCAGCGGGAGTCCTCCACAGCGGGTCGATGTTCGTGTTGCGAATGGACAGATTCAGGAGATAGGCCCGAATCTTGTCTCACACGGGGAAGAGGTGATCGAGGCCGATGGTTTGATGGTAGCTCCTGGTCTGATCGATCTGCATGTGCATGTTTTCAGCGGCATCGGGCTGTATTCGATCGATCCGTTTGAGGCCGGTCTGCGAACCGGAGTGACGACGATGCTCGACACCGGCACCGCAGGATCGCTGACATACGCCAACATGGCCCGCTTTATCATGCCAGCCGCACAGGAGGACATCTTCGCGCTGCTCAACATTTCGATGATTGGCTGCATTCAGGGACACCCGAAGTTTCCCCCGTATATGGGCGACCTCAACGACGGGCGACACGCCCATGTTCCGTCGGCTGTCGAATGCGTGAAGCGTTTTCCCGAACGGATCATCGGAATGAAGGTGCGGTTGACATCGGGACTGGCGAATTACGAAGAAAAAAATGAACTGGCCGGTTTTCATGGGGTCTTCGAGGCATCGGAGCTGACCGGCCTCCCATGTATGATCCACCACATTGCCTCCCGGATTCCCACGGCAACTGTTCTGAAAGCGCTGCGTCCCGGTGACACCTACACGCATCTCTATCATCCGCATCCGGATCATGGTTTCGACGACCATGGTGCTCCTCTGGATGCGATGCTGGAAGCCCGCGAGCGCGGCGTTCTGTTCGATGTCGGGCATGGCGTCGGTGCATTTGTGTGGAGAGTTGCGGAGCCGGCCTGTCAGAAGTTCAGTTTCTGGCCCGATACGATCAGCACTGACCTGCATCAGTTTAATCTGCGTGGCCCGGTCGTCGATCTTCCCACGACGATGAGCAAATTCCTGTATCTGGGCATGCCGCTCGAACAGATCATTCGTGCGACGACGTCCGCTCCTGCCGCAGCCATGCGTCTTGAGCATCAACTTGGTATGTTGCAGCTGGGACGCCAGGCTGACATCGTGTTACTGAAACGCGAACGTGGAAGTTTCCCGTTGACGGATGTGGAGAATCAGATTCGAATCGCACCGGAACGGCTTATTCCGGTCTCCGTTTGCAAACGAGGTCAATGGACGGCCTGTGGAATCCCCTTATGACACGCCCCAGTTACGTTCGCTTCGCCGTTGCGGCTCTCCTTACTCTGATGGCCTGCCTTCTGTACCTTGACCGATATGCGGTCGGCATTGCAGCGGAGTCGATGAAAGTCGATCTGAAGATGAGTCAGACGCAGATGAGCTGGTTTCTCAGTGCGTTCTTCTGGTCCTATGCTCTCTGCCAGGTTCCAGCTGGCTGGCTCAGCGATCGATTTGGCCCGCGCGTCATGTTGACAGCCTATATTCTGGGATGGTCGTTGTTCACAGGATTGCTGGGAGTAACTACGCAGGTTGGAATGGTCCTGCTTCTTAGATTTCTTTGTGGTGCGACTCAGGCGGGTGCTTACCCAGTGTGCTCGGGGATGCTCCGTCACTGGTTTCCAATCGGCTCACGCGGAGCCGCCAGTTCCATTGTCGCGATGGGTGGTCGATCAGGGGCGGTTCTGGCACCGATTCTGACAGCCGTATTGATGGCGGCATTCGTTGGTGGGTGGCGACCAGTTCTGATTGTGTATGGCGTGGTGGGTGTGCTGGTCGCTTTCGTGTTTGCCTCGATCTGTCGCGATACGCCGCGAGATCATCCTCTCTGCAATGGGGCTGAACGCGATCTGATTTCCGGTCACATACAGGTTGTCTCTCCTGTTTTTCCGACTGCGGAGGCCGATAGACAAGGCGGAGTTGATCGATCGCATGGAGCAGGTAATCCATATGCAGTGATTGAAGCCGCCCGCTCAAACGAGACAGATGAAATAGGTCGTTTAGAACGAACAGCTGAGTCCACCAATGAAAACCAGCGTTTTCCTTGGATTCCTGTACTGACCAGTCTCAGTTTGTGGGGAAACTCTTTGACGCAGTTCTTGACAAACATCGGCTGGCTGTTTGTCGTCACATGGCTGCCACGATATCTCGAACAAGTGCATAAGGTGCCATTGCAGGAGCAGGCTTTCATGACGGCTATTCCCACAGTCGCTGGCATGGTTGGCATGCTGTGTGGTGGGTGGTGGACCGATATTGCCAGTCGCCGTTTTGGATTAAGATGGGGGCGATGCCTGCCGATCGTGGTTACACGATTCACAGCCGCTTGCGGTTACGGCATATGCCTTGGCCTTGGGTTGTTTTACATGCCTGACCCGGATTCCCGCTGGCTGCCGTGGCTGATTATTATGGGACTCTGCATCGCGACTTTCAGTTGCGACCTCGGCGTTCCTGCAATGTGGGCCTATTCGCAGGATGTCGGTGGAAAGTACACAGCATCGATCATGGGCTGGGCAAATATGAACGGCAACTTCGGCGCTGCGGTCGCCCCGCTGCTTTACAACGCAATCTTGGGTGAAACCCCATCCCTGACGCAATGGAATGCCCTATTCGCGTTCTGCGCTGCGGTCTTCGCCCTTTCGGGCGTCTCTGCATTGGTGATTGACGGAACGAAACCGATTGCACGCTGAAGCACGTTTTTGGAGCTGTGGCTGCGATTCCTGTAGCTTGGACATTCTTGTCCGAGAGATTGGCGAGGCAACGTCGCATTGTCGAACGGCTGTCAGGGCACAATCATCTCGTCGTTGTCACCCGCGTAGACTACGATCATGGATGGGTTGACAGGGGCAATGATGCGTTCAAAGAAATGCACGTTGTCTGCCAACTGCGAACCACCGAAGCCATGATTTGATGTCACACGTTTGGGGAACGACTCTTTCAGTTTCCAGAGCCGGATACTGGAACTTCCGACGAACAGAATGCTTCCCTGCGGCGATTCACCGGCTGCAATCTTTGCTTCAATGGCGGCGATGTCTTTTTCCCACTTCGCAAAGGCTGCATCATCCGCTGTGGCAGAGGCAATCGTGCCGATGAACACGAGGGCGATTGAGCAGATGATGGTTTTCATGAAAAAGATCCTGTCAATTGAAATTGAAGGTTTGATTGCTGCGTGCGCCATTGACAACTTCGTCCCATGCCTGGAACTGCTGCGTCACAGTTTTTGAGCGCATGACAAAAAAACCGGCGATTTCATAGATTTCCGCGACTACTAGGGCAAACAATCCAGCCCCGACCACGATCCCGATTGCCGCCGCCGGGGGAAGTTGAGCACCGCCAGCCGCAATTTGCTGTTGGATCTGATCGTACTGTGCGAACAGATTGATGGCCACGATGAACGGTCGAATGAGCAATGATCCAATACAGTACGCGAGAAACGCACTGCGGCCTGACATGGTACCGCCTAACACGCGGACGCCGCTGTAGATCAACCAGCCTGTCAGCAATATCTGAATTCCCGTTCCAACCCATTGCAAGGGACCGGGAAAGGGAATGGGTTGCTTAGAAATTTCTTCAAACTTTTCACGCAGGAAGAACAGCATGATCAGTCCGAAACCCTGCCCAATAATTGACATCCCGCCAAAGACAAGATTGAGGATCCCAAATACCGTTGCCATCGTGGGTTTTGCCGCCGGGCGTTCACTGTATTGAATATCCTGAGGTCGAGAAAACGGATTATTTGAATCGGGATTCGACCCGAAGGACTGGCTCATCGCATACCGCCTTTTGAAACAAATGGACTGTCGAAAACTTGAAGGAAAGCTATACTCCGCGCGGCCGGAAATGAGACCGGCGAGCGGAGTGGCGTGAGCCCCTCACCTTGTTCTTGTACCGGCAAGCTGACACCTGCCGCTCGCTATTGCTCTCAATCCTGACCGCGTGAAATATAACATTCTGATCATCAAGGTCAGAATCTGCTGCCACAGTCTGGCATGATGCAGGCCTGGCGACAAGGAAGTAGATCGTTTTCAGCATGCTCACTTCGCTTCCCATTGATACTGTTCTGCCTCAGGTCGTCGCCGCGTTACGGGCATCGAACTCCGTCGTGCTGCGGGCTCCGGCAGGTGCCGGCAAGACGACACGCGTACCACCAGCGATCCTGCAGACTCTGTCAAAACAGCACGGGCAAATTGTGATGC
>QWQG01000253.1 GCA_003670925.1 Planctomycetota bacterium
AACCCACGCCCGGGCAGCAGGACGCGAGAGGCGTTGCCGAACCATGCGTCCAACAGCCGGTCGAACTCCTGATCGGTCACGAAGTCATTCGCCAGCGGCCTGTCCTTAGCCCGCATCTTCTTCTGCGTGGGTTTCGCCTTCTCCGGATGGCGAGCCACATCCATCGACTGATGATGCGTCGTGCCGCGGAACGATGACAGGCCGGCAGCGATCGCGTTATTCGACCGTGGTTCCACCTTCACGTTGTACGGCGGGTCCATATTGACCAGATGAATCTGTTGGCCATCCAGCAGGCGATCCAGATCCTGTGGACTGGAACTGTCACCGCACAGCAACCGGTGGTCACCGAGGATCCACAGGTCACCGGACTGCGTGATGGCCGCGTCCGGAAGTGCCGGAACGTCGTCAGGATCGGTCAGGCCATCCTTGACTCCGGGATCCATAATCTCGGCCAGTTCTTCAGCATCAAAGCCCAGCAGCCCCAGATCGAAGTTGGCATCCTGCAACTGCGACAATTCCAGTGGCAGCAGTTCGTAATTCCATTCCGCGATCTCGGAGGTCTTATTGTCCGCGATGCGGTACGCCTTGATCTGCTCCGGGCTCAGGCCTTTGGCCACATGGACCGGGACTTTCTCCAGCCCCAGCTTTTGAGCTGCCTTGTACCGCGTGTGGCCAACGATGATCACGCCGCCTTCATCGACCACTATCGGTTGGCGGAATCCGAATTCACGAATCGAAGCCGCGACAACATCGACGGCCTCATCATTCAAACGGGGATTGTGTTCGTACGGACGCAGCTGCGTGAGCTGCCATTGTTCGACCTTCATTGGACGACCTTTCCTGGAGACAAAGAAGCGGAAAGGGTCGGTCGATGGTTGGGTAGAGAGTCCTTCAACACCAGTCACTGCGCTGATGGCAGTTCAGGAATGACGCCGGAAGCGTGAGAATCCGTCGGAAGGATGTATAACACAAATCGTTTTGAGATTTGATCAGCGATCGGTCGGTTGATGTCAGGTCGTCTTGTTTAGGTTGGTAACTCGGCCTCTGGAAATCGGCCGCACAAAACGGTTGCGAATTCTACCACTTCTGGGAGTTCAGACGATCATTGCGGGATCTGTTTGAACAGTCGCTGATTCGTTTTCTCAATGACTTCCACCAGAGCGTTTGCCGTGATTTCAAGAGGCTCATCAATCGACCGCTTTGCAGCGGTCCACTGGTCCACATTGTCAAAATCACCTCGCATCAGCTGACACTGCAGGTTTCGCAGACTGCGATCGACTCGCCGTTGAATCTGTTGGCACTCCTTAATTGCAGGGTGCCTGGCCGCGACAATCAGTTCCTTATGTATTACTTGAATCGGCACGTGGAAGACCTTTTCATAGTCAACACCTTCCGGAATGGCACTGCTTTCTGTTTCGTCATGAAGACTCATCACTGTCGATCTGTCTGAAGAAGCGGCAGAATTCAGATCCGTGGGGAGGTTTCCAAAGGGGCCCGATTCGAATGCAGAGTTCAAATAGCCGATGACATAAAACAAATACCATCTGTCTGTCCGTCTGACCGCTAGAACTTCATCAACAACCCGACAGTCACCTTCACCACTGAATTTGCCACCTGTCCGGCAGACGCGAAACACAACTCGGTCGGCGTCAATTGTTCGCTTTTCAAGAACCCTGAATTCCTTATGCATCAGGATTTCGCGTTCCGTAAAGAGCGGGCAAGAATAGAAGACTTGAAACACCGACTTCGACTCTTCACCGTTTTTTTTCTGTAGAATACCCAGCAACTTCAGGTTCATCACCACGTGATCAATTGAGACTTCCATGGCGATCAAAGGACGAATTTCGGGATCGATCAACTGCAGTGCTGCGTCAACATCTCCATCGACCGCCGCCCGGGAAAAGTTCTCGAGGGCCTTTTCGGGCGTTTCCGCACCTTCCGGTGGGTCCACAACTGCGCGAAGTGCCCGGATGTCAATCCCTTCTCGTTCCGCCACGACCGACACCAGATCGTGTTGTGAGTTTTCATCCTGCGCAGCAACTACAGTGGCCGTCAACAGTACAAGTGCTAGCGAAATAGTTTTCAACCGATCACCTCCATGTCTCTGAGCAGGCCGTCACAGAAGTTTGACTTTGAAGCTTCCGCTCCAGCAGAAGAAGTTTTCCTGCATCGCGTTGACGTCGGCACCGCCATTCTAAGCCAACGTCCCCATCATAGACAGGTCGATCAGGTGTGGATTCGGTGCCGGCTTTGGAACAGCTTTGTATTCCGGGCAGCCTAAGATCATAATCTATTGCTGGTGTCATCCCATGCATTCTTTGGACGGCCATGTCGCACATACCTTTCAGGATTTGAATCCCATGGACCCGAAATATCCTCCGCCGACTGAAATCGAATGGGCCAATGCAGAAGTGCAGGTCATTCGATTTGATAATTCGCCAATCATCGGGCTCAGGAAAGACCTTGAGAAAAACAACGTGCCATACACACAAACGGTGTGGCTGACGATTCCACAATTACGGGGTCTGGCAATCGAAGAAACCTTCTGATTTTCTTCGGACTGACAAAACAAACTGTCCTGACAATGGCGACTGTTCCCAATGGCCAAGCAAGCACAACGTGCGGGCGGAGTACCTATTGGAAGACTTCTTTCTTCTTTCCCCCACCTGTCGCACGCGCACGCATACACGTACATGCACGCCGCGCGAGTGGGTATGGGTGAATGAGAGAGAGAAGAGAGAGATTTCATATGTATAGCTGACTTTTCCTGCATTTCTTCTTTCACTCTTCTTTCCACTGCCTTCACCCTCCTTCACGGTTTGATCGTGGGTTGTTTCACCGGACTGGCTGTTTTGGACTCGGGGCATTGTGGTTCATTCACTCGGCAGGCTGCTTCGGCGTAACTGGTAGGCGCGATGCGGTCTTCCGGCTGTGGCCGTCGTGACCGTCGCGATATCCCCCTGCTGCTCCAGTGTGTTAATCAGTTCCAGAAACGTGCGAGCATCCAGTTTCATGCGTTTCAGTAAGACGCTGTGCTCCAATTGCTGCTCGGGCGCCTCGTGAAGTTTGCGCAGCAGTTTCAGGCACTCGGCATGAAACGGATTCTCCGCCACATGCCCGTGTGCCATAAACAGCATGCGGTGCGTCTGGTGGGTCACGAATTGCATGGCCCATTCAACGGCGGCCGTGTCGATCAACGGCTTGATGTGGTTTTCGCTGATCGCGTACAACAGCGCCAGTTTGCGCGTCTGCTCATGAACGCGTCCCCAGACCGTTGTACCCACCGGATCGGCTCGCGATTCGGCATCGGAATACTCCGCTTCTGCCTGAACTCGCGACTCGTTCAGCAGTTCGCGAGCTTCATCCGTCGGCGGAACGATCCGGGGCTGCGGGTGCCATGTTTCAAGGTTTCCGCTTCCCGGACAAAAATCGGCCCACCACCGCGCGATTTTAATGACGTCATCCGGTGGATCGACAATGCCCGGAGGTTGGCCAACTGTGCGCGGACCGCTTTCCACAATCAACATGCGTGCGAAGAATCCGTTAGTCAGCATCCGCTCGGAGAGCGCGTTGTGGTAATGTGTCGGAATGGCCGTGCCGTAGACCACCAGACAGGGCTGATCGATCACGCCCGGAGCTTCTTTTCCCGCCTTGCGCCGCATGGGGTAAATACTGTTGGCTGACGAATACATTGTGAGCAGCGTGCTCATGATGCCCTCGTGCCTTGCGTCTTTTGTCTTATTGATGCACTGCAGCAAGCCGTCGATTTCATCTGTCTGGTACATCATGGACGGCGTGAGATTCAATCCATCCTGAATGCCTTCACCCGACGCGAATTTTTCTCCCAGCAGATTCACGAGACCAACACGATGCAGAATCGCGGCGTTGACCTTGCGCGGGAAATCCTTACCCGCTGACGAATATGCCAATGCAAGCAGGTAGATGTTCGTGCGATTGTCGGCTTCATCCCTGACCTTGCGTCCGGCCAATAATCCCTGCAGGGCCATTGCGCCGCAAAATGCCATCTGGACGTTGGGATACGGCGCTTTCTCAAGACAGTGATCCATCACTGCCGTGACAAATCCCGGCACGCGGCACAGCGACTCCGGCATGGGGCCTGGATCAACCGGCGTCACACGCGGTGGCGATTCCGGTTTGACGTTGACGGCACCAAAACGAAATCCGGACAGATCCACAGTCTCTGGATTCTCGCTTGCAGTGGCCTTGCGGGCTCGGGCCAGCGTGCGATCCATGTAACCGGCGCGGAGGGCTTTCTCCGGGTGTAGGTCGTGACGGCGACGACACGCCACGAGCAACCGGGTGATTTCAGCATCCGACCAGCCGCGCAGCATCGCCATCGTCGCGAGACTCAAGTCATAGCCACTGGCCGACCCGTCGCTGAGATCGCTACGTGTGCGATCCCATGTCTCCCGAAACGTCGGGCTTTCCAGAATGGCAGCCACGAGCTTGTCGGCCGGTGGTTCAGCATCCGGCGGCAGCTCGAGATTCAACGTGGAAACGGCAGCGGGTGCGTGTGTTCGCTGTGAAAGGAGCGTCGGCTGCTCAATGGGCAGGAATCGCTCAAAGTCGCCGATCGAATAACGGCGGGCGAAATCTGCCTCGACAAGCTGTACGGGCCGAGGATCGCTCGAGTGTTTGCGATTCACCGTGTTCGGCAAACGCAGGACACGCGTCAGGTCACCGAGGTTTTCCAGTGACCAACCCAGTGACTGGGCAGCGACGCAGACGAGCCCGTGCCATGCCTTGGCCAGCGAGGCCGCGTGGCTGCGTTCGTCGGCGTCGGCGAACATCCACGGCCCCTGAAACAGCCAATACAAATGCCGGCCATGACCGCTGTCGATAATCAGCGAAGGCTGCATCGGCAGTTCGATGATCAATCGTTGAAAGTCGGCCTCGCTAGTTGGCAGGGCTTTGTCCGCATGAGCCTCGCCAGCGAAATCGACATCGGCCCACAACGCTCCGATGCCGGCAATGTCGTTCTGTTTGCCACGTCCAGTCGGCGTCCCCTGAATCAGGCCCACCCCGAAATAGACGTTCTGTGACTGAGACAGTTTTGTCGCCACATGAGAAGCGGACGAGATCTCGTCAAAGAACCGCGCACGACGTTCCGGCACCGTGAATAACGCCAATCGGCGTTCGGCGGAGATCGATTGCCCGAACATCCCAGCAAGAAACTCGTCCATGTCACGTCAGTCTCGCCAGAGTTGCCCAGGAGCATCGGGATTTGCCAACGGCTTTGTATCGAGCCGCAGTTGAAGTTCGCCTTTGTGGAACTCGAGCGCGTACTGAAACGAGTGTCCAAATTCGCACCAGAAATCCAGCGTGATCAGCGATCCCCGCGCATGGAGAAACCGGTCTGTGGCCGACACCTGAGTCGATTCGTCACTGACGACAGTCTTCGTCTGTCCCTGTTCGACGACGACTTCGGCAGGATGGACATACGGGCAGGCACA
>QWQG01000209.1 GCA_003670925.1 Planctomycetota bacterium
CCGCTCGCCTTACAGTCTGAGACGGGACTATACTGCACGGGGGATCGTCTAAAACATAGAGTTTCAACGTCAATCCGAGGATCGCTGATCAGGTTTGATTTTCGGTGTGCGATCCGCGTCAACTGTTTCATGAGTCTTAGCCGAAGAGGCCACGTCACAACATTTTTCAAGGCAACGCACGATGAATCCAGTGACCCTGTGGCTGGTACTTGCCACTTTGCCGAGCGTCACTTTGCTGAGCGTCACTTTGCCGAGCGAAGTGAACTCATCCGATACCTTGTTTAAAAAGCTGGATCGTAACCAAGATCATCAGGTTACGACGGATGAGATCGCGGAATCGCAGCGGGCGTTTTTTAGGCGTGCATTGCGCGTAGCTGACCGCAACGAAGACGGCGCCTTGTCCAGCGAAGAGCTTACCGTTGCCCTGACAGACGCGAAGCCCGTGCAACTGCCGAGCACGAATGTGGGCGGCCGTCTGGCGGGAATGGATTTCACGCAATTTGACAAAAACGGTGACGGACAACTCACGCTCGACGAAGTGCCGGCCTCGATGAAACAACGTTTTCAGCAGATGCTTACGCGCAGCGGCCAGACCGGGATGGCAATGGAGATGGTTGCGCGTTCCATGGCAGGCGAACGTCCGGCAATGGATTCCAGCGCAAAAAAGGCGGACGCAAAAAACGCTAAGCAACCGGAGATCAAGCCGTCCGCCACGCAGAAAAATCCGGACAGTGCAGCAGGGCAGGGTCTGCGAGCGATGATGCAACAAGTCGACCGAAACGGCGACGGAAAGATCGACCCAGATGAATTGCCACCGCGGCTCAAACAATCCGCAAAACAAATCGATTCCAACGGCGATGGCAAGATCGTCGCTGCAGAATTGGCCGCAGCCATGAAGCGTCGCGATGGGAAAAAAAAGTAGCTTAGCTTATGGTTCGGTGTTGCGAGTTATCAGCCACTGATCTTAACTCAGGGCATCAACGCTGCAACTGCGACTGCACCCAAGTCTGTACGATTGTTTCGGCATCAACCACGTCGCCGAGTTCGCGTTCGATCATTGTCAAATGCTGGGCCCGGACTAATTGACGAATGATCGCCGCATGGGATGATTCCGGGTGTGGATCGATGACATTCGGATGCACGACGATGCAGTCCCATTCCTGATGTGCAAAGCTGAGTGACCAGTTCATGATCCATGAAATGGCATGCACCCGCTGTTCGTCATTCTCAGCGACGGCGATGGTGGGGATCGTGAGTACAACGAGATCCGGTTTCATCGCACGCACCAAGTCTTTTGCGTCCTGTTCGAGTTGCGCCAGTGATTTTCCCGCGACGGGCCATGTGGTCACTTCGACTTTGGCGTTGGGATCGTGTTGATGAATGGCTGACTCAATCATGGATCCCATGGGTTCCATCGCGAGTACCTTGATGGGATTGCCCGCGGCCAGTTGTGCCTGCGTCCTGATCAAGGCTGGCGGAGGTTCAATCGCATCAAGAGAAATTTCTGAGCCACTGATCGTACGAAAAAGTTCCTCCGCCATGCGTTTGTGGCCATCCATGTTAGGATGAATTTCGTCGCTCATTGTGAGCCGCCACGTCCACGGGGCTCGGGATTTGAGCCGTTCGCCTGCCAGATACTGATCACAGACAGCCACCATTCTCTTACGTCCCACGTCGCGGATGATGTCGCAGTATTCTTTGAGCCTGCTGATGGGCCGACTGTCGGTGTTGATCACTGCATTGGGGGTGCAGAGTACAACGAGACTTTGCTCCGCGCGGCAACGGTCGATCAGTTGCTCAAGGTTTGTCCGAAACTGCTCCGGCGGCACGCGCGTCATATCGTTCAGTCCAAAGCTGATCGTGACAAGCGTGGGCTGATGTTGCAGGACATCCTGCTCAAGGCGCGCCAGCCCATCGGTTGTGGTATGGCCGCTGATTCCTGCGTTGATGACACGCATCGGGGCGTCGGGTTGAATCTGCCTGAAAGCCAGCTCCAGCATCTCCGGATACGCGCGATGACCGCCCGTGTGATAATAGACACCCGTGACACTGTCGCCGAGACAAACGATGGTGGTTTCTTTGTCCAAGGCCCTGAGTACCGGTGCTGCAGATGCGTTTTTTTTCGCATCGAGCTGAGCAAACACAAACTGGAATGCAGCAACCGTATCGGCATAGTTTGTCTCATGTCCCCCGTTGGGTTGATGAATTGAAAGGGCGGGCGTGCCCTGCGTTTTCAAAGCCGCCAGGAGTCGCAGCGTGCTGTCTGGGGGCACGAGCGGATCGTTGCTTCCAGTCGTCACCGCAACTGGCATTGTCAGGCGTTCGGGAAAAAATTCCGCCGATCGTGCCTGGTAGACTTCCGGTTTTTCCGTCTTCGTGCCACCGTACGAGGCTGCGATTGCGTCTGTAAAATTTTCGTACTCAAGCAGATTTGCCGTGCCATTCAGAGCCACAACACCGTCAACGCAATCTGGATGCATTACAGCGAAGGCCAGAGCCGAAGTCGCCCCCATCGAACCGCCGGAAATCACCACATCGCGAATTCGAAAGCGACGATGAAGCTCATCCAATATCTGCAACAGATCTGCCTCTGCGGCAGGCCCCATCCAAGACGTTTTGGCACGATAATCTGGCGAAACAAAAATCATCTTCCGCCGCGCCGCCATGTCACGGGCTCCCTGACATTCAGGTCGCTTGTCCGTGATAAATTGCCATCGATCGGATCCATGCCCATGCAGGGCGAGCAGCACGTCATGTGGCACAGTGGCGTCAAACTTGTCCGGCAGCAAGACAACATAGCGTTGTTCCGTGCGGTCGAGTCTAGAGGAAAAAACAACATCTTCCGGAGTTTGAAACTCCTCAGCGTTCGCTCCAGAAATAATCAGAAACCATGCCGTGCTGGCGAGGAACATGGGTCCAATCTGCGTCGTAATCTCGTGCATCGAGGAAGACCTTCACAATGGCATGTAAAATTCCAATCGGTACTCAGTCAGACCGCCGGCAATTGGGCATCTGGCTTGCTTGCGAATCCGGCATGAGTCATTCCGAATTGGATGCCTGCTGCAACCACTTGGCAAGATCTCGTTGCAACAGCAGCAGATTCTGAAAGCGATCCCATGGTACGAGCATGTCGCCTTCGCCGGATTCGTCGTGTTCCGCCGCTGTCGAAATGGCGTTCTGAAGTTGTTCGTGAATGCAGGCGAGCACATCTGACATGCGGGCCTGCTGCAGCGTCGTGAGTTTCGCCGGCAGCGGTGGGCGTTCACTGTGAAACAAGGGCGACAGCAGATTGTCGTTGTTGATGTTGTCGGCCAGACTGAACTCGGCGTCTGACGATCCGCCAGCGGGCATTGATCGTCCGGGAGGTCCAAGGAACGGCAACAGGGCCTCAATCTGCACGCCTAACTGCCGCGCTCGCTCAGTAATCTCGGCATCACTGCCAAATAGCAATGTGCAGCGTCCTAACTGCAGATGATCTCCCGGCCGCAGGATCCGTAATTGAACGGGATGCCCGTTAATCCGACTGCCATTGGTGCTGTTCAAGTCCGTAAAGATCACATTTCCCTGATCGTCCTGAAGCTTGGCGTGCAGCCGACTAATTCGTTCGTCGTTCAACTGCACGCTGTTCACTTCTTCGCGCCCGATGGTGATCGGAGTCTGAAGGTTGCGAAAAATGCGGCCGCGTTCAAGGCCCTCAAGAACTGACAGTGTGACGCTTGCCATGGCAGAGGAAACTCTTTGATGAAAAACGGGGCAGACAAATCGTGGGATGACTCACAGTCCCAGAACATCCGCCATCGAATACAAGCCTGCACCCCGTGAAACAACGTACTTGGCTGCGGCTAAAGCCCCGTAAGCGTAACTGTCGCGGGTATGCCCGCGAACGGTGAGATCGATCGTTTCACCCATCATCCCGAAGACAATCGTATGTTCACCGACATTGTCACCCGTCCGCACGGCATGGTAACCGATCTCGTTCAGCGGTCGCTGTCCGACACGACCATCGCGGCCATGCACGTGATGCTCCTGCCCCATCTGCTCGGCCACAATCCGCCCAAACTGCAACGCCGTGCCACTTGGAGCGTCTTCTTTGAATCGATGATGACGTTCAATGATCTCGACATCGACGCCGTCCGTGTTGTGCTTGAGCACGCGTGCGGCTTCGGAGACAAGTTTCATGACAAGGTTCACCGCGACACTCATACTTGGAGCCATGACAATCGGCGTAGACTGTGCTGCCGATAGCACGGCATCCCGGAGTTCTGGGGAGATACCTGTGGTTGCCACGACGAGCGGAATACGCCGACTCTCACATAGCGGTAGAACCGACGTCAATCCGTCCGGTGTGGAGAAATCGATCATGACATCCACCGGCTGATCCAAGACCGCCGTGATGAGAACTCCTGCCTGCCCCGCGCCGGCGACTTCTCCGGCATCGCGGCCGAGAAGCGGACAGCCGGACCATTCGAGGGCCGCGGTGAGCGACAAATCGGGATCCTTCATAGTCAGCGCGACAATCCGCTGTCCCATTCTGCCCCCGGCACCATTTACGCCGACTTTGAGCGGCATATGTCAAATTCCTGATTGAAACGCGTCTGATTCAAAAACCACGCCGAGCGAACTGCTGGGAACGTGACGTTCACGACTATCGCTCTGCCATCGCCACGTAATTGCGTTCCGTCGCACCCGTATAAATCTGTCGTGGCCGATAGATGCGGCTGACCTCTTCGTCACGCTGTTCACGCCAATGAGCCAGCCAACCGGGCAAGCGTCCGATCGCGAACATCACCGTGAACATGTCCGTGGGAATTCCCATCGCACGGTACAGGATGCCGCTGTAAAAATCGACGTTGGGATACAACTTGCGACTTACAAAGTACTCGTCTTCCAACGCAACTTTTTCGAGGTTGCGGGCGATGTCAAGCAGCGGATCGGAGATCCCCAGTTCGTCGAGGACTTGGCCAGCCATCTTGCGCAGGATTGTGGCTCGAGGGTCAAAGTTTTTGTACACCCGGTGACCAAAACCCATCAGGCGGAAATCACTGTCTTTGTCCTTAGCCTTCATCACGTATTTTTTATAGTCGTCTCCGTCGTCGTGAATCATCTGCAGCATTTCCAGCACGGCTTGATTTGCTCCGCCGTGCAGCGGGCCCCACAAGGCACAGATACCTGCCGAAATGGACGCGAAGATGTTGGCCCGGCTGCTGGCCACGATGCGCACCGTCGATGTGCTGCAATTCTGCTCATGATCCGCATGCAGGATCAGCAGCAGGTTAAGCGCCTTCACGAGCACCGGATTGATTTTGTATTCCTCCGCCGGCACGGCAAACATCATGTTCAAAAAGTTAGCGCAGTACGGCAGGTCGTTGCGCGGATAAATCGTGGGCTGACCAATCTACTTCTTGTACGCGTAGGCGGCAATCGTACGAACCTTCGCAATCAGACGCACGATATTGACATCAGACCGGTCATCTACGGTGCCGGGATAGTAAGTCGAAAGCGAGGCCACCATCGCTGACAAAATGGCCATCGGATGCGCATTCGGGGGAAATCCTTCGAAGAATTTTTTCATGTCTTCGTGGATCATACTGTGATACGTCAGCTGCGCTCGAAAAGCTTTTAACTGCTCAGCATTGGGCAGTTGACCGTAAAGCAGCAACCAAGATGTTTCGACAAAATCTGATCGCTCGGCAAGCTGTTCGATCGGATATCCACGATACCGCAGAATCCCTTTTTCTCCGTCTATGAACGTGATGGAACTCTGGCAGGCACCCGTGCTGTTGAAGCCGGGGTCCATGGTGATCGCACCAGATTGACTGAGCAGTTTTGTGATATCAACCGCCGTCTCATGCTCCGTGCCACGAATCACTGGCAGCTCGTACGATTTTCCATCCAGATTCAAACTGGCCGTTGACATGTCACATATTCCCTGCACGCAAAATTGTTAGAAAGATCTGGATCTCAGGACAACAGCCAGAACCCTGCTAAAACGGGGTCATTTGGATTTCGCAAATCGCATTTCGAAAATGTACCGAGGTCGTGATTGTACCGGCAGTGGGTACAGACTGCGCGAGTCTAGGCCGAGTGTTTGGAAAGAAACGTTATCACGAGCCCCTCAAAAGTAAACTCAACCACGTTTCTTGGCCTTTTTTGAGAGCAAATATGGAGTACCTCACTTGTTTCTTGCCTCGGCGAGCCGGCCGAGCGACGTTGCCGAGGTAGCGCAGG
Source organism: Planctomycetota bacterium (assembly GCA_003670925.1). Classification (GTDB taxonomy): domain Bacteria; phylum Planctomycetota; class Planctomycetia; order Planctomycetales; family Planctomycetaceae; genus SXXK01. The sequence continues at coordinate 6,229 of QWQG01000209.1, forward strand.
CGCTCCGTTGCCTGAGATTCCCCAAGAAACCCCCTAAGCTCTCTCACCCCATTTTCGGCAGAAGTCGCCACCTCAAGTGGGATGCAGCGGCGGAGTCTGCTGGTGTCGGTCCTCGCGGTGCGATGGTTGCTTGAGTTCACGAGCGTCGGTGAGATTTTTGGTGCATGCGGTCTGTCAGCGACAGGTCCAGGGCGGCTATGCTGCACAACCGCGAAAGCGATGTCGGGAACTCACCGCCAGATCCGTGATTGGAAACAGGAAGTTAGGCTATGCGTACGATAGCAGTGATGAATCAAAAGGGTGGTGTCGGCAAGACGACATCCAGTGTCAACCTTGCAGCCGCACTGGCGCGGGAAGGCCGCCGCGTCTGTCTGATGGATCTTGATCCGCAGGGCCATGCGTCGTTTCACGTGGGTGTTGAAGCCGGGCCGGACATGGCGACTGTGTATGACGTCTTTACACAGCAAGTGACGCTCGACGAAACGCGGCAACTGGTTGGTGAGAACTTGTCACTGATTCCGGCCAACATCGATCTGGCTGCGACCGAGGTCGAATTGGCCACAGTGTCTGGCCGCGAATTTTTCCTGCGGAATGCGATGCAGCACTGGAAGGAACAAAATCGTTTCGACTATGTGGTGATGGATTGCCCGCCTTCGCTGGGAATTCTGACCATCAACGCGTTGACAGCAGCCAGTGAAGTCTTCATTCCGTTGCAGCCGCACTTCTTCGCGCTCCAAGGACTTTCCAAACTTTTCGAGACAACTGCACTTGTCACGCGGCGTTTGAATCGTGAGTTGCGTGTCACCGGCATTCTGATGTGCCTCTATGAATCAGGCACGCGTTTGGCCGCGGACGTCACTGATGACCTGCGGCAGTTTTTGAGCACAAGTGACCGTGATACTCCGTGGGGATCAGCTCAGATCTTCAAGACGCGCATTCGCCGCAACATCAAACTGGCCGAAGCGCCAAGTTTCGGCCAGTCGATTATGGACTATGCTCCGACCTGTCCGGGCGCCCTCGATTATATTGCCATGGCTCAAGAAATCCTTGCGATGGAAGCTCAGATCGCGGCAACCTCGAAGCCACCTGCAGCCCGCGCTGCGTAGAAAATCCGGCTCGGTTTGAGCAAGAGACGGGCGGGGCCGAGCAAAAACGCGGCCTAGAGATCTATTCCGTATGTCTGGGGGGTGCTGCCATCTTTCCCCGCATCCAATGACCGGCAGTCTGTCGCCCACTTGCAATCCGGATGATAATGAATCACGATAGCTAACCTGCCACTTAATTTGCCCGCCAGGAGCTCTCGCCGTGAAACACTTTTTGCTGCTGTTGTCGGTTACGTGTTGTCTCAACGTGCCTACGGACGCGGCCGACTCGCCGCAGTTTCGGGGACCTGGTGGTCAGGGACATTCAGACGCGAAAAATCTGCCACTCACGTGGAGCGAGACAGAAAACATCGCGTGGAAGGTTCCGATCGCGGGACTTGGTTGGTCATCGCCGTCCATCCAGGGCGATCAGATCTGGTTGACAACGGCCCTAGATGACGGCAAGTCGCTGCATGCTATTGCGCTCGACCGTGCTAGTGGAAAGACGTTGCACGACGTCGAAGTCTTCACGCTGGAGAATCCTGGCGGCGTGCATTCCAAGAATAGCCATGCGTCACCCACACCGTTAATCGAAGGCGATCGCGTCTATGTGCATTATGGCGCTCACGGCACTGCATGTCTGAAAACGGATGGAACCATCGTCTGGAAAAACCAGGCACTGAAACACGATCACCGCCACGGTCCCGGAGGTTCCCCGGTGGTCTTTGAAGATCTGTTGATTTTGAACTGCGATGGATCAGACATCCAATTCGTGGTCGCGCTCGATAAGGCTACAGGCGAGATTCGCTGGCAAAAAAAACGCGAACATATCCATGCCGATCGACTGTCAGGCAAATCTAATGTGCCGATGGCTTACACGACACCATTGCTGGTCGATGTCAACGGCACGATTCAATTGTTGAGTACCGGTGCAGACAGCATCGTGGCCTACAATCCTCGGACAGGGGACGAATATTGGTGGTTTCGGTTTGATGGATATTCGAACGTGCTCCGCCCGGTCGTGGCCAACGGCTTGGTGTTTATCAGTTCCGGTTATGATCGACCAGAATTCTATGCCGTGCGGATCGATGGCTCGGGTGATGTGACAGAATCGCATCTTGCATGGAACATGAAGAAAGCCGCCCCGCTGAATCCATCGCCGTTGGTGGTTGGCGAGGAATTGTATCTGGTCAGCGACAACGGCATCGCCACGTGTGTGGATGCGGTGACCGGCGAAGAGCGCTGGCAGGAACGTGTTGGCGGCAACTTTTCCGCATCACCGACACTTGCCGATGGCCGCATCTATTTGCTAGACGAAGATGGCGCGACCACCGTCATTGCCCCTGGAAGGAAGTTTGAATTACTCGCGACTAACAAGCTGGATGGCCGCACCCTAGCGACGCCTGCGATGGTGGATGACACCATCTTGCTCCGCACCGATACGCATCTGTATCGGATTGAAAAGCCGTAAGGTGTTTTTCATCTCACGGGATGAGGGTTGGGTGCCGGACCATCATTGATCGCGAGTTGCTCAGTGGAAGAACTGGCGGCATTTGCTTGCACGCCACTTCCCAGCCGAACTGTTTCCTGAAACAGCACATCGACTGTGTGCCGGTGTCCGGGAACTGTCAGGTGGCGATATGTATCGATCCGATGCACGACAGGGTTATGGAATCCCTCGGGCAAGCGCGATTGATCCCGATAGATTAAGACAACTCGATCTGCGTTGGATGGCTGAAGATCATCACCTCGGTGCCAGTTGAGCCAGAAGCAATCAATACACACGATCGTGTCGACTGAGATCTGACGGGGCTCCAGCAACTTCAAGGCGTCCAGCGTCTCGACCACTCCATAACTCCAGCCAACCACGACAACTCTCTGTCCTCGAGATTTTTCATGTTCAATCCACGAAGCCAGAACGCTAGGATCGCCGTGCACTGAAGGATCGAAATAGCAAGTACGGATGCCGCAACGATGAAAACGGTCTGAAAGTTTGTCCAGTTTACCCCAGTTGCCAACATCCGGCGTGGCCTCGACAAAGATGACGCTGACATTTGAACACTGTTCTGGGTGCTTGGCAACGTGTCCAGTCCACGGCGAATGATGAAGTGTCGTGCAGCCGCTAGCCGCGAGCATCGCCAAGAGGAGGTGACACAACGATATATCGGTCCATCGACGTCTCAACCGAAGCACATCCATTGCCAGTTCCTTCATGCAATAAATCCTTGGTGACCTTCGATTTATCGACGAATTTTCGGGGGTAAAAACGGACAAACACCCCAGCGCTTGTAAATCCAGTACCTCCGGGTGCAGCAGGTGTCATATTCGTCATAACCGATCATCTCCAGGATAAGTTCTGCGTGAAGTGATCGTGTTGCCGATGAAACCCGGCGGGCAATTCAAGCCAGATGCCAATTTTTCAATGGTGTTTGCGTGCGGTATTTGACACGTTGAGGAACAGCAGATGGCGGAGGTTTTCAAGCGAATCACGCCGGATTTAAATGGGGTGCCTGAAACACTCTTGATCCCCCTGTGGGCTCGTGCCCAAGAACAATCACATCCCGATCCGATCATCGTCGATCCGGTAGCGCAACAAATCGTGGCAGCTCTGGACTACGACTTCAGTCGTTTCACAAAACAACGCGTTGACGCCGAAAATTTCTGTATCCGTTCCAAAGTCATGGACAGCCTCATTACGGACATTTTGCGAGCTTCTGGGCCCCGCACAGTCATCGAATTTGGCCCAGGGTTGGACACGCGCTTCAATCGCTTAGGGCACCTTGCAGAACGCTGGATTGAGATCGATTTTGCCGAAGTCATTGCCCTGCGAGAACGTTTTTTCCCTGCGGATGCATCCCGCCAGATGCTTTCAGGGTCGATGCTGGATCAAGAGTGGATGGACAAATTGCGAGGCACGATGACGGCACCGCCGTTGTTCATTGCTGAAGGAGTTTTTTACTTCTTTTCCCGCCCCCAGATTCGTGATTTTCTCCAGCGTTTGAAGATGGAGTTTCCGGGTTCTTCGATTGTGTTTGATGCTGTGAGTCAGTTGTACCTGAAGCTCTCAAATTTTCAGCATCCGCTGAGGAATTCGCGGCTCGAGTTTGCCCTGAGTCCTGAGGCTGCGGACATCCCGGCGTGGGATCCGCAAATGAGCATTCGCAACTACATCGGATTTGGTGATTCTCCGTGGTACGACGGCATGATGCCTCGATTCGCGTGGTGGAAGCGGTGTGCCGTTCGCCTCTTGCGACCTGCTAGACACGCATTTATGGTTGTGCATACAAAATTCTTAAACTGATCGGAATTAAGATGTGGGGTCTTTGTCTAACTTGGGCAGTCGTCGCGATGTGCGGATGCATGATTGTCGATTTGTTTCGGCAGCATCGTGACACACTGTCGTTTCTGCGATACGTAAAGCGGGACTTGCGGGAGTCAGCTGTCCGTGCAGTGACGCGGTCGCCAAAAGCAGCTGTCGTACTTTCGCTGCGTGGGCCAGATCCTTGTCTGACACTGACGTTGGAGGCTCTGCTGAACCTAGACTACCCGGACTTTCATATCCAAGTGGTTGTCGACAGTGATCTAGATCCAGTGCTCAATGACGTATTTGCAGTCAAAGAAAAAGGTGGCGTTGATCAGATTCGGGTTGCCGTGCTGAAGCAGTTTCGCAGCAGTTGCAGTTTGAAATGCAGTTCTCTAATTCAGGCAGTGACGGACCTTCCAGCAGATGTGGAGATCGTGGCTTTCATTGACGGCGACGTGGTGCCGCATCGTGGCTGGTTGAAGGAATTGGTTCAACCGCTGATGCAGGGTGAAGCCGATGTTGTGGGTGGTAATCGTTGGTACCAACCGCCCGACGCCGCCTGGGGTTCCATGACGCGTTACATCTGGAACGCCGGATTCTTGCGAGGCATGTGGATTCAAGGAACGCCTTGGGCTGGCACGATGGCCATGCGAAAAACGACGATTAAGGAAATCGGCTTACTGAAAGCATGGGAGACAGCCATGTCCGTCGACGCAACGCTGCATCACTGCATGACGGCGCATCAGCGGAAGTTCAAACTGGCGGCCAGCTTAATCATGACAAACCGTGAGAGCATTTCGCTGGAACGATTCCATGGCTGGGTGACGCGGCAAATGGCCGTCATTCGCTACACCGCATCAGAAACACTGATGGCAATTCAGATTCAAATCGGAGTCTTATTGCTGCTGCATACCGCCGTTCCAGCGATGGCCGTGGCAGCGTTTTTGATGGGAAAACCGTTGACGGGGATCGCTGCCCTGCTGTCTCTCGCAAGCTACTGGTTGATTCGCGGTCTCGCGATGATCATGTTTGAACAGACGATGAGAATCGGGATGCGTCAACGAGGGGAAGAGACGCGCTGGATCACACCGCAAAAAGCCGGACGCTGGTACGCCAGCGTGGCGCTGGCTCATTATGTGATCGGGTTTGGAGTTTTGCGGGTACTGGGAATCAAGGAAGTGGACTGGCGCGGCATTCGTTATCGACTCTCCACCAGCGGGGTACAAATGCAGGCATACACGCCTTTCGGAGCAAAATGGATCCGTCAGGACAATCGCTCCGTGGTTTAAAACAGCCTGTGTCTCAGCCGTTTGCTGCCGCACCGTGAAGCTACGTTACCCATTCCAGAATGGTGCCTCCCGGGCATCAGTCACTCACTGGTAAACTGCGCACATAACGCACGCAGTTTGTCCACGGCAAATCTATTCCTCAGTTGCCGCGACTGGCTCCTCTATGGCTTCGACGACACCGGACGTGATGTGCTTCAGATCTAAGATCTTGGCCCGGATTTCAGCGACGACTGCCGGGTTTTCTTCGAGGTACACGCGTGCCCTGTCCCGGCCTTGTCCGAGTTTCGTGCTGCCGTAGCTGAACCAGCTTCCGCTGCGATCGATGATCTTGTTCTCAACAGCCAGATCCACAAGGTCGGCTTCGTAGCTGATGCCGCAACTGTTGTACATGTCGAACTCCGCGATTCGAAACGGCGGGGCGACTTTGTTCTTCACTATCTTGGCACGCATCCGAATGCCTATCTGCGTTTCGCCCTCCTTGAGTGAACTGATGCGTCGCACATCGACTCGGCACGAACTATAAAACTTCAGAGCCCGACCGCCGGGGGTTGTTTCCGGGCTGCCAAACATCACGCCGATCTTTTCGCGAATCTGATTGATGAAGATCACCGTGGCTTTTGCTTTCGAAATCACGCCCGTTAGCTTTCGCATCGCCTGACTCATCATGCGCGCCTGCAGACCGACGTGCGTGTCGCCAATTTCACCGTCGAGTTCCGCTTTCGGCACCAGTGCGGCTACGGAGTCGATCACGATGATATCTACCGAATTCGACTTGATCAGCATTTCGGTGATCTGCAGTGCTTCTTCACCATACGATGGCTGGCTCACCAGTAGTTCGTCTAGGTTCACGCCTAGCTTCCGCGCCCATTGAGGGTCGAGGGCATGTTCGGCGTCCACGAACGCGGCGATGCCGCCTTCTTTTTGCGCCGATGCAATGGCATGCAACGCAAGTGTGGTCTTGCCACTGGATTCCGGGCCGAAGAGTTCAATGATCCGGCCGCGCGGAAACCCGCGACCACCTAAGGCCAAGTCCAGCGACAGAGCACCTCCCGAAATCCCAGGGAAACCGCCAGAGTTTTCGTTCGGATCGAGCTTCATGATCGATCCCTTGCCGAACATTTTCTCGATCTGCCCCAAGGCATTGTCGAGCATCGCTTGGTCTTCCCGCGTGGCCTTGGTTGCTGGTACCTTCTTAGTCGATTTTGCCATGACAATGTTGCCTTTTCGTTCGAGTATGTTTCTGCTGTGTGCAGGGAAGTTCGATCCTTCGAATTGCCAACCAGCCTCAGTGATGTGGCCCTTGGGTTTAGGGAGTTTAGTCAAACCGCGTCTGCGAGGGAACTTTCCCCGGCCTCGGTTTTTTGGGCGACGTTTTTGCTGCGGAAATCGCCTGATTTTAAGGTTTGGCCACACTGAGTTAAGCTTTCAGCTCACTTTGCAATACTCCGCGCGGGGACAAGAAGAGTGTAGCCGGATTCGCAAGAATTCGGAGGCGTGCATGATTCATGGCCAAATTTTGACGAATCCGGCTACTACAAAACATCTCAATCAAACTCGCGCGGAGTATCATGTGGCATGTGGTATGCTCACGAACGCGATACATCGACCAACAGACGACGGAGTTCACTGTGCGACGATCTTTGATGTACTTTCTGTGTCTTTCCGGCTTCGCATGCGGATGCTCCAAAACGGTCGACGTGACGCCGCCGACCGCAACGAATTCGTCGGACATCCCTGAGTCGGGAACTCCAGCGGCGACCATTGAGTCGACAGGCACTGCAGCTGGAACGAACGCCCCCTGAACCTGCTGCGAAATAAGGACGATACTCCACCCGGCCGGAAATGAGTCCGGCGAGCGGAGCGCCGTCAGCCCTCCGGTACCTCGTTCTTGTACCGGCAAGCTGACGCATGCCGCTCGCCAATTGTCTTTCTGATGCCCGCGCGAAGTAGATGATATTTCGAGGAGTTACAGACCTGCCATCTGCCACACTTTAATCGCCTCAATCGGATAGACGAGCATCACGACGTTCAGGATCAAACAGTCACGAACCCAGACCAGAACAATCAGTTCGGTTGCGAAAAAGAAAATCAGTGACTTCGCTGCGCGCAGCCGAAACGCAAGCGCATATCCGATCGCGCAGGCGAAAATGTCGGCCACAGAATTGATGACCGAATCGCCTGAGTATCCCGTCGCGATCGTGGCGGATCGATAACGTTCGATGATGATCGGTGAGTTCTCAAGAATCTCCCACCCGACTTCTAGGACGATGGCAGTTAGAAATCGAACGTTGAGCGAAACCGATTTCGGCAGCCAGAAAAGCAGGCCGCAAAAAATGACGCCGTGCAGCACATGAGAGGCCGTATATGGATCAATCAGATGCTGCGAGTTGTGTGATGACCAGATATCCCACGACCACAGTGACCATCCACCGCACTTGCACCATAGTGGTTGTCCCATCAGCCACAACGTCACGGCTGCAACGATGGCCAGAATGATGGAACCTGCAACTCTCCAGTCACGATTTCGACCATGGGCCTCGCCGACATCGTCCCTAATTTCTGTTGCTGTGGAAATGTTCAAGGAGACCTTTCGCATGTGACACCGAACGCACGAATCGCGTTGTACCGGCAAGCGGACGCATGCCGCTCGCCGAGTTAGCTCAGGATCTCATGTACGACACGACCGGCGACGTCGGTCAGGCGATAGTCTCGGCCGGTGTGCCGGTACGTCAGGCGTTCATGATCAAGTCCCATCAGGTGCAGAATTGTGGCATGAAAATCGTGAACATGCACGACGTCTTTGGCGACGTCGATGCCGTACGAGTCAGATTCTCCGTACGTGATGCCTGGCTTGACGCCCGCCCCAGCTAGCCAAGATGAAAAGACCCAGTGATGATGTTCCCGACCGGTCGCGTTGGCGGCTGCATTGAACGGCGTGCGGCCGAATTCGGTCGTCCACACAACCAGTGTTTCGTCCAGCATCCCGCGCTGCTTTAAATCCTTTAAAAGGGCGGCAATCGGCTGATCCACATTTTTCGCCAGCGGAGTATGTGTCAGCATGTCGCCGTGCGCATCCCAGTTGGAGGATGAGCCCACATCGATGAGTTCTACGCAGCGCACGCCGTGTTCCGCCAAGCGACGAGCCACAAGACACTGCCATCCAAAGCCGCTCGTGCTGCCTCGCGGCAGGCCGTACATCTCCAGCGTCGCATCGTCTTCTTTTGACAGATCAAAGACATCCGGCATTTCGGCCTGCATGCCGAATGCCGTTTCAAACGATTTAATACGAGCTGTCAGCAACGGATCTCTGGGTCGTGCATCCAGATGGCGCTTGTTCATTTTCGCCATCGCGGCGAGTTCCATTTCCTGGAGTCGACTGCCGGGCGATCGTCGCTGAATATTAGCAACGGGTTCAGGACCCGGAACGACGAGTGTTCCCTGATGCGCGCCAGGAAGGAAATCGCTGCCCCAAACTTGCCCTCCGGCATACGGTGAATGCGGAGCAATCACGATGAACGACGGCAAGTTGCGATTGAGAGTTCCTAGTCCGTAACTGAGCCACGAACCGATGCTGGGCCGCGCAAACGTGAACGACCCCGTATGCATTCCCAATGTCGCCTCGTAATGATTTGTGTGGTCCGATTTCATCGAACGAATGACGCACAGATCATCGACGCATTCAGCCATGTGCGGAAACAGAGAACTAACCTCGGTCCCGCATTCTCCATATGGTTTGAAGTCCCACTGCGGCCGCTTGAGATACATGTTGAAGTCCCCCTTTCGGCCCTGAAATTCATTGACCGGGATCGTCTTTCCGGCATCCGCAACCAGCTGCGGCTTGGGGTCCCATGAATCGACATGAGAAACACCGCCGCTCATGTGCAGCAGGATGATGCGTTTGGCTTTGGCTGGAAAGTGCGTCGTCTTCGGAGCGAGTGGATCATCAGGATTCACCGCCGATTCTTCCGCCAGCAACTGCGACATCAGCCCCGGGAACAGCATCGAGCCGCCAATCATGGATCGCAGGACACCACGTCGTGATGGGTCATAGTTTTGGTGGATAGTCATTTTGTGCTCCTGTTACCAACCCGAAGCGTCAGCGAGGGGACTCCAAGATTAATCGCGCCCTCGCTGACGCCCTCGCTGACGCCCTCGCTGACGCCCTCGCTGACGCCCTCGCTGACGCTTCGGGTTGGTATATCTCGGTCCTTTCGATCCTGTGCTTCCTGAATATAACGTACGGCCGCCTCAATACTTGCTTCATCGTTCAGGTATCGAATACTTCCCCGCTCTGCCCACCAGTTCCTGCGAGCCAATCCGAAATCTTCCTTGAGCCGCCGAGTGCTCCATGCCTTTAAGTCGCTGCGTATTTTTTTCGGAGGCGTCGAAGGAGCGGAGACGACCACATGGACATGATTTGATCGGCAGATTGAGGCCCATAACTGCCAGCCTCGAATCTCACAGGTTTCCACAAGCTGTCTTTCAACAGCAATGCGCTGACCACCATTGAGTCGACAGGCATCCTCAGTCATCAGGGCATTCGATTCCAGTTCCAGAACAGGATCAGGCAATTGCCAGCCGTGATGGTATTCCACCCAACCACGAGCATCACCGGGTAACCATGTGCCGTAGGTGACCCATGTGAGGAAGTAACCGAGCGGGTCTGAATGCATTTTCCATATCCTGTCGAAACATCTGTCTTCACCAACCCGAAGCGTCAGCGAGGGATTCCAGATTATTCGCGCCCTCGCTGACGCGTCGGGTTGGTGAGATTAATCCACATGCAAAAACTCATTACTTCCCAGCAGCGTTCTCAGAAACGCAGCCAACGCACGATGATTCACGTTGTCCAGACCGAGACTTGAAAGCTCTGTCCTAAAATCCATCAGAAATGAAGCCGCATCTAATGCTTCCTCAGCCGTGGCTGCACGACTCAAGGCCAAGCGGTATGCCTGCTCAATCTGCTGGTTTTCGGCAGCATTGCGCGCTTCCAGACGCACCGCCCACGCTTCAGCTTTTTGATGCACGAAGGGATCGTTTAAAAAATACAGGGCCTGAGTCGGCACGGTGGTTCCGAGGCGATCTGCAGTTGACGCATTTGTGTCCGGTCCATCAAACAATGCCAGAAACGGATGTCGCTTCAGACGCTGCGTCATCAGATACACGCTGCGTTTGTTATTGTCGTAGACCGCGATGAACGGACCATGCTGAGAGAATCCCCAAGCGATCGGTGACGGAAACGGATGCTCTTTTGCCGGCTCAGGATCAAGGTCGCCACTGACAGCTAAGATCGAATCACGAATCTCCTCTGCGCTGAGGCGACGTCGGGCAAAATGTGTGTACAGCGCGCCCGTGTCGACGCCCGTTGTGAACGACGATCGCGAAGAATCCACCTCCGACGCCTGCTGATACGTCGCGCTGAGCATGATCAGGCGATGCATGGCCTTGAGCGACCATCCGCTCCGCACGAATTCTGTTGCCAGATGATCGAGCAAATCCGGATGCGTGGGGGGTAATCCACGAACGCCAAAATCGTTTGGCGTCTTTACCAGACCACGACCGAAATGGTACTGCCAGATGCGATTGACCATGACGCGCGCGGTCAACGGATGATCTGGCCGCGTCAGCCATTGAGCCAACTCAAGCCGACCACTGCCGGGCGTATTCTCGGGCAAGGGCTGTCCACCAAGGGCAAGGATGAGCCCACGAGGAACTTCCTCGCCCGGCTGAGATGGTTCGCCACGGAGTTGAACATGCACATTGTGGGGCGTGCCTTCAGCCATTCCATAAGCCATGGCGAACGGGCCATCGATCAGCAGCGAATTGAGTTCCGCCGCCGCATTCTGAGTTGTGTTTTGGAGAGTTGCCAGTTGATCACGGATCTGTCGGGAGCGGGCGAGACGCGCCGTGGACTCAGGCGTGCTGGCAGACACAAATGTCGCGTCCGATGACACGAACTCTAATTCACCGATGGCGTAATTGTCGACATCCAAGCCTGGACGGACGCCGCCGATGTGGCCGTAACTGTCGATGAATGAGTTATCAATGAGGCCACTCCACCCGCTTGCAAATTCACCGCTGAACACGGTGCGTGATGCTTCGGACGCGATCGTGGCCGTAAAGTTTCGAAGCTTCAGGTTCAGCGTCATCTGGACCTGATACCAAGTGCCCAGACTCAGGAGACTCACGGATTCCCGGGCGTCACCGCTGCGGCGGAAGAACTCTCTGCCGTTGAAGAACAGTTCAATCGCAGCGGAATTGCCGGGACCGTTCCCGACATAATATCGCCATGACCCATCACTGCCCGCAGGGCTGTCACCGCAACGGAAATCGAAACAGGCGAACAGCCGTTCTGTCTCGTCGGCTTTCCATGTTCTAGGCAGCGTCAGCCCGAAACCATCGTACGCGCCGCGATTGGGCATATGAATTCCGAGCTCCCCGGCCGGAAACTGATTCCGAAAAGGACTCTGCGAACCGGGGGAGATGTTGACGACGCTGTTTGGTCCAGGACCCCATGGGCTGGCTGGAGGAGTATCTTTCGTCTGCAATTCAAAATCACCACCGATCCCGACAAGCTCCTGAAGTTCTTTCGCAAGCGTTGCTGGGTCTAAGTTGCTGGCGTTGCTGCCAGTCACAAGCAGCTCTGTGGAGGCAGTTGAAATGGGGAAATCCTGAACGCCAAGATTGTCGAATTCCATGGCCGGCAATTTTACGTCCGTTGATGCGGAGGATTCCAGCACGGCGAAATCGATGGCGCCAGGCCATGTGGAGGAAAG
>QWQG01000073.1 GCA_003670925.1 Planctomycetota bacterium
AAAATCATCCAAAACCGGTCCCTGCTACACACAAATCGCCGTCTGCGCGACGCAAGTCACCGCGCACCCTTATATCTTCACCGAAAAACCGATCCCAAACGACAGCCGTTTTCAGCTCAACACCCATTTCCCGACGCGCAATAGCTCCGTGAATCAATGACGCATCGAAACGCCGCGGTTGCGACGAGTGATCTCTTTCACGCGATCACGAAACTTACGTTCGTTCTTCGGGCTGACTCGAATCTGTCCGCCCCAGCCGTCGAAAGCAAAGCCGAGAAACTCGACTCCTTCTGTTCGGCAGACGCGGCTCTTCTGGTGATTGATCACCAGCTTCAGTTTGCGAGTCAAATAGTTCTCAATCGAACGGGCCACGCGAACGGCGGCTTCTCCGGATTTGGTGAAGACGAGAAAGTCGTCGGCATAGCGGACGAAGTGCAGACCACGACGCTCCAATTCCTTATCGAAATCATCCAGAAGGATGTTGGCTAAGATCGGAGAAAGTGGACCACCCTGCATCGTGCCTTCGATCGAAGGTTGCAGTTCACGTTCGACCATCACGCCTGCTCGCAGGTAGCGACCTATCAGCCTCAGCAATCGTCGGTCATGCACTTTCCGTGCGACTCTGACCATCAAAATATCGTGTTGGACTCGATCGAAGAACTTCGAAAGATCCATATCGATACATTGGCGATAGCCTGATCTAATATAACGCTGCACCTGCTTCGCTGCGTCCTGAGCGGAACGCTTTGGTCGAAATCCAAAGCTTGATTCCGAGAAGCTCGGATCGAAGATTGGGGTCAGGATTTGTAAGACGGCTTGTTGAATCAAACGGTCCATCACGTTAGGAATGCCGAGATGCCGCTGACTGCCGTCCGGTTTGGGAATGGACTTTCTCCGAGCAGGGCTCGGCTGATAAGTCCCTTCCAGAAGTTGTTGTTTGATCACTGGCCAGTGCTCGCGGCAGTGTTCTGGAAATTCGTTGATCGTGATCCCGTCGGGGCCAGGGGCTCCGCGGTTCGATCGCACTTTGTTCCAGGCACGCACGAGATTGTCCGGATCAACAATCTTCTCCATTAACAAGTCTGAAGATTGCTCCAGGGTTTTCGCGGTTGTCATCATGGCCGCTGGCTCCGATTGATCTCGCTGAGACTCCGACGGGCGCGGTGAAACCTTCTGGTGTCGGGGTTATCTAAACTCCGCGAACTGGTTTCGGTGCGTGTCGGACGGATCAAGGCCATGACGGGAAACTCCCTGTAAGAAATGTTTGGCCCTTCGCGTCTCCGCTGGTGGCGGAGTACGCTACTACGGCCTCTGCTGACTTCTGCTCGCCCGCGACGTGTTGCCACATCGAGGTCCGCGCTTCGAGCAAGCTCTACTGGCGGATACGCTTGCAGATCTCCCCAAATAAGAACGTGAACTTTCGCTGCACAAGCTCGTCATCTACTCCGGAGTCTGTCGGGAACGGTTTCGCTGTCCACGGGCAGCTCACCTCAGGGTCTCTCTAAGCCTCTATGACGTTTCTGTTCGTAGCCTCGCAGTTTTGGCGTGAATGTGTCCGAGTGGCGACTGATCAAACTCGGCGTTTACGCAGCACATTCGCAGGCTTCCTTTCCACGGTCGATCGCTCTTCCGCAGTTGCCCTCGCCTTGTACTTCACTCACAAAGAAACATTTGGCATACTGCCTCCTCAATGAGTCCCGTTTTCGTACAGGGGACTGGCCGACCTCACGGTCGACTTCACCCCACAAGTCCGCGCCCATGTTGGGCGTACCGATACACGCGGAGCCGCCGATCACGCGGTTTCAAGTGGCGAATCGTCCCCGGCGACCCGGTGATCGCAATTCGTTAATTGGCTTAGATCGATATGGAATCAATTGACGACCGTAAGCGCCGTTTCTTGCCGCAAATGTTGCGAGTAACTGTCGTTGTCGGCGTTGTCCTATTGCTACTGCCTCTGATTCCGCTTTTGCTTGCAACCTACTTTGCATACGCCATTGTACTGCAAGTGGTCATTTGGGCTTGCTGGTCTACTCGCGGCGTGAACGTACTTCTTGTGTACTCCAATAGCCCACACTGGCATGAGTACATCGAAGCTAACATCATTCCACGATTGCCTTCTTCAACAGTGACGATAAACTGGTCGGAGCGCCGCAATTGGAAACGGTTCTCGCTTCCCGTGATGGCGGCCCGATTCTTCGGTGGGTCACGTGAATTCAATCCTATGATTGTCGTATTTCGTCCATTCCACTGGGCAAAGACGTATCGCTTCTGGCAAGCATTCAAAGACTACAAACACGGAAAAACCGAAGCACTGCACGCATTGGAGAAAGAAGTGTTCAGCGCCTCGACTTTTTGATGTCAGCGCGTACGGCGATCGAGCACGGCGACGGGCGTGTTTTCAAATGGTGGTGAATGATCGATTGATGTCGTTTCATCACTGTGCGCGAGTTCGATGCCATCCAGCCGTAGTGCCGCACCTTCCGAAATCCCTTCGGCAGCACATGCTGCAGAAAGCCCCGCACAAACTTCCAGCCTGTAACGGTTTTCGTCAGCACCTGCGTTGATCCGGACGGCGTGTACTTGTACGTCACGGTCGATTCTGTGTATTCCAGAATGCGATTGTCACTGATCGCGACTCGGAAGACATAAGGCGCAAGATACTTCAGCACCGCTCGACCATCCTGCACGGGTTCGACATCGACGACCCAGTCTTTCCGCCAGACAGATGGGTCGACGTTCTTCTCGAAGCCTGCGGCGCGCATCGCTTCGCGAAACTTCTGCCGATAGATCTTTCCGGCCGCCGCCTCCGAAAACAGAAAGTTGGTCAGCGTCGCCAGCCACTGCGATCCATCGGCATTCAGTCCTCCCCCCGGCACGACGAAGTGCACGTGCGGATGATAGACGATCGGATCACGTCCCCACGTCTGCAGCACTCCGAAGAAGCCGACGTTGTCCGAGCCCAGCCATTTCGGATTCGTCAGTAGTTTCTGAATCGTTTCCGATCCTGCGGAAAAGATCGCTTCGTAGCCCTCGCGCGGACAGGCGCGCAGCAGTCCCCGCAGTTCCTCGGGGACTGTAAACGTCACGAGGAAATGCTGAATCGGCAGCAGGCGATCGGTTTGCTTCTGCAGCCACCGCTGAGTCTTCTCGTGCTGACAATTCGGACAATGCCGATTGCCGCACGAACGTCCGACCCAGTGCTGATGGTGGCACTGACTGCACGCAAAGATCACATGCCCCAGCTCGCCCGTGCGACAGCGCTGAATCGCGCTGAGCACTTTGCGCTGCTGAAGTGTAACTTTGTCGTGACACTCACGAAGAAACACGTCGCCATGCTGCCGCAGACAATCGGCGACGGTCGGCATGTCGGCGAAGAAATGCGAACTATTTCACCGGAGCCGGCACTGCGCCGCCGTTGTCCTCCGGTGGTTTCGGTCGCGGACGACGAAACAGATCGATGATCACACGCTGCGCATCAACCGCCGCAGTGTGCGTCAGGTGCAGATAAATCATCGTCGTCTGCAGACTGCTGTGGCCGAGGTACTGCTGAATCAGTCGCAGCGGAACTCCGGCTTCCAGCAGATGCGTCGCATAGCAGTGCCGCAAAGTGTGCGTCGAGATTCTCTTGCCGAAGTCGATCTTCTTCGTGATCTGTTTGATCGCGCCCTGCACGGCCGTGACAGACATTGGAGTTTTCGCCTGCGATCGTCCTTGCGGATGCGACACGCCGCGATGATCGCGTCCGTCCGCCGTCAATGATCTGATGAACCTGCGCAATGGTCAGCACTTCCGGCAGCGACTTGACGTTCTGCTGCTAACTCAGCCCCATGCAAAAGCACATTGCATACAAATCCCTCGTGTTCGGTGGCTTCGCGATTCTCGTCGCTGGCCTCGTGGCGTTCGTTACTCTCGGCCAAACGAGAAAATGGTCAGGGTCATCGGCTTCTCGCAGTAGACATCTTTCCCTGCGAGCATGGCCTCAATCGCAATCTTGGCGTGCCAATGATCAGGTGTGGAAATGTGCACGATGTCGATATCTTTGCGATCGATAACCTCGCGATAATCAGCCACACTTCCGGGAGCATTACCGGTCCAATCCCTGACCAATTCGGCTGCAAGTGCCCGACGGCTTCCAACGGCATCGCACACCGCAACGTCGTCATCAAACGGACGAAAATCCGGCGCGCTACCATGAGGTCCATCAATGCCGGTGGCCTTCTGACATCAGCGACTGCCCGTCCCAATGGCCCCTCACGCGGGGTCGGTCATTTGGGCTGACGAAGCCCATGGCCCGCAGATTGCGCGTTGTCCAGACAGCAGCCCCGGCCCAGACAAGAGAACTCTTCAGCAGGTGACGACGACTAGGAGTTGCGTGCGGCATTGGGGATCGCCTCGACATAGCGGATGGAGATTTGAAAACACGAAAATGGTAACGGCTAGAAATTCGGTAACGGCAGGTTATCTTGCGGTGTCGACATCGGTCGGCGTCTTTGCCAGCACGACATCATCGGGCAGGATGTGGCCCATTTTTTCTTTTTTTGTCGTCATGTAACCGGTGCGCTGTGATTGCGGCGGTGCCACGATCGGGACTTGTTGGATGACATGGAGATCAACTCCGGTATAGACGAAGGCATCGGTCTTTTTTGGGTTGTTGGTCAGCAACCGGACGCGCGACAGACCAAGATCCTTCAGCACCTGCAGGCCGACCATATAGTCGCGCATATCGGCCTTAAATCCAAGACGATGATTGGCCTCTACGGTGTCGAGACCCTGATCCTGAAGCTGATACGCTTTCAGCTTGGCCAGGAGGCCGATGCCGCGCCCTTCTTGAGGCAGATAAACCACGGCCCCGGTGCCTTCCTTGAAGATCATGTTCATGGCCATACGTAATTGATCTCCACAGTCACAGCGCAGGGAATCTAGGACGTCACCGGTAAAGCACGAAGAGTGCATGCGCACCAGCGGAGCATCGACCTTGCTAAGATCGCCCCAGACCAGTGCGAGTGGTTCTTGGATCTCATGGGCCACCTGATAACCGATCACCATCGGAGTACCAAATTCCGCCGTCGGCATCGGGACCGAGACAATCCGCGTAATCAACTGCTCACGGAGGCGGCGAAAGCGGATCAGGTCTTCGATGGAAATCATCGGGATATCGTATTCATGGGCGATCGCTTGCAATTCGTTCAAGTCTGCCATGCCATGATTAGTCTGGCTACAGATTTCAATGAGGGCACCGATCGGGCGTTTACCGGCGAACCGCATCAGGTCGATTGTGGCCTCCGTATGACCGGCTCGCCGCAGGACGCCTCCGTCCATGGCAGCGAGTGGATTCACATGCCCCGGCTGCAGAAAATCGTCAGCGACAGCGGCGGGATCTGCGAGTGCACGAATCGTGCGCGCGCGATTGAGTGCACTCACACCGGTGCCGGCGGAGACGTGATCGACGGCACGGAGGAATGCCGTTTTGTTTGGCGCGTTGTTGCTGGATTCATCCACGACCGGGCGCAGCTTGAGCCTTGCAGCTTCTTCGGCCGCGACGGGGACACACAGCGTGCCGCGACCGATTCTCAGCATGAAATCGACCTGCTCCGGCGTGATCGTTTCCGCCGCACAGATAAAATCGCCTTCGTTCTCACGGTCTTCATCGTCGACAACAATAATCATGCCACCCTTTTGAAGGGCATCGATCGCCTGCTGGATAGATTGCAGCGGCACGGGTTTCAATTCTGCGTAAAATGGTGGAATGGAATCTGGGTGGCTGATTCCTGTCAGCCGCTCTCCTACATTCTACGCAACATTGGGTTCCAGACAACTCGGTCGTGTGTACCTCGCACACCGGCGATGCGAATCGCCGCTCATCCCACGAACTCGGCTGACCAAAATTTGGTTTTCATGGAGAGTTTTTTTTGGGGTTCGGGCAGATTTGCCCGCAACGCCAGCGAGGAATTCAACTATTGAACGGCTTTTGCTCGGGCTGCAAGACAAGTTGATCTTAATTTCGCAGCGATGGGCAACTAAGCGTTGTCGCTGCGGCTTGAACTGGATCGTTTTCGGGATTTCGAACGACCAGATCGCAGCGAATTCTGAGAGGTGGTTAGGAACTTCTTCGAAAACAAGTGCAACGGCCAGAGGCAAGCGCGGAACAATCGGCCAATGGTCTGACTGAGATTTGAGTCGATACGGCCCGTCCAACGTGCAAATCGCACAAACCAGCCCACCGTGATATAATTGCGACTCCGTTTTTTCCTACGCACGAGCGGTTTGGACCATAGCCTTGAGACGCTCGCTGACACGCCCCGTTTCTCGCAGAATAATGGCCCCACCACCGGAATGGAGGCGATAACGGCGACTGGTTTTCGAAATGTATTGAAGCAGTGCGGACATCGAAATGTACGGACGGGAAAAATCCAAAATAGACGCCGCCAACCCGTCAGCGATTGCTGTTTCAGCTTTTCACGGCAGAATCGACAATCCCATCCTGTTCGGTCATCTTCCAACATCAAGGTTGTTCACTAAAATTACAAGAGCCAATCCTAGGGTTTTAGATCAGCTTCGGGGAGCGAATGAAAAGCGAAAATGTCCAAACTTAGAGCCGTGGTAATGCCGGTGCTTGGTCTAATGTACAGGTGCTTGGTAGAACCTCTACCAGAGGAACTGCCCCAATGCCACTCACTTTGGTTTCGGACTCAACAACCCGAAGCGTCAGCGAGGGAATTCTCGCTGAAAATAAACAGCCTCAGCCCCTCGCTGACGCTTCGGGTTACAAAGTGAGTGCCATTAGGAACTGCCCCGCGAGCAGTAAAACTGAATTCGTTGTGCCACGGGCAGGCTGGATTTCCCAACAAACAAACATTCGCTCAGCCATGCATATTCGGCAAATTCGTCAAATGCGGCATCATCGATGCATCAGGCGCGAGGGAGTCTACTTCCCGAGAGAACGGCCGTTAGTTCCGGGGAAGCCATTCGTAGTCAAGAATCTGCAACCGATGATCACTCAGCAACGTGGATTGTAATTGGTAACGCACGGGTTTCAGACGCGGCCCGATGATGCACTGATCAATGGCGAGGCATGGCACCGGGACGGGCCATGTATACGACCAACCCACGCCCGCTGCATCGTAAGCGTGTCGATAACCTGAGGGAAGATCGCAGAAAGCCAGTGATCGTCGTGGGGCGTTGAAGTCACCCACAGACACGTCGATTTTCCGATCCGCCAGCAGCGCGACAAATGGTCGTAAATAGGGATCACGTGCGAGGCCGATTCGCGAAGTCATGTCAGCAATCATCAACGCTAGCGAGCCTTCGGAAAATTGACACGTCACATGCCACGCCTGCAGCGCACCGCCGCGCACAAGTGGTCCGCTTTTAGTCATCAATCCGTGACAGGCGACCGCCATGCCGTCAATCACAAGCACGTCGAATCCGGTGAGTGTTGCGGCGTCAAACAACGTTGGGATTTCAGACAATACGATGACGTCGGGATGCAGGCTTTCAATGTATCGCCACTGCTTTTCCCACCCCATCACGCCCCGTGCCAGATTCCAGTGGACGAGTCGCACCGGAGTCAGATTGGTTGGCGTATCCTGGGTCACCGTGTCGGAATGCGAGGGCGTCTGATGTCTGTCCATCGTTGAGTTCGGCGTGGCTGGGGAAGATGGTCGCTGCCATTGATTTTCAACCCCCAGCAGCATTCCCAGGGGTGCAATTAATAGCCCAAAAATCAGGCGGCGACTTGTGCGGAAAAATGTAAATAGCAGCAATAGCCCTCCGACGAGTACGGGCGTCGGAAAATAGAACATCAGGCCCGTCCAAAAATTACGATCGCGCAAAATCTGGCCCAACACCCAAACAGCAACCAGTCCGATCGACAGAATCCGAACAGTTCCGGAAAAATCTATACCAATCTTCCTTGATCCCATGACGAATCCCGCACGGCTCAAAGCACTCATTAAACATTCAAACGGAGCATCTTGTCACCCACGCTGGCTTAACTGGAGTGTAGCCGGATTCGGAAGAGTTCGGAGGTGTGCCTGATTTCATGGCCGAATTTTTCCAAATCTCGCGACAACAAAGCATCTCAAGCACACCCGTGCGGAAGAGAGCCGGACGAAAACTATCGGCAATCAGTCATCGAAGGGGGGGGCGGCTCTCGTGTCTTCGTTGGGCGAAACTGTCAGACTTGCGCCAAAGGATCGCTGACTCGACGATTTGGCTTCGCTATACTCTGGGGCGGATCATTTAAGATCCGTGGCCACGGCGTCGTAACCTAGGGCAATTTTTCACATTTTTATCGAACACGTTTCCATGTCTGACAAACGCAATCTGTTCAACAAAGTCTGGGATTTGCACACCGTACAAACGCTGCCTGGCGGGCAGACGCAGTTGTTTATCGGTCTGCATTTGATTCACGAAGTCACCAGCCCACAGGCGTTTGAGATTTTGCGAGACCGGAAGCTCAAAGTGGCCTTCCCAGAACGCACCATTGCGACGGTCGATCATATTGTGCCGACAGGCAGTCAGGCTCGTCCGTTTCTAGACGATTTGGCCGAACAGATGATGTCCGCCATCGAAAAAAACTGTGCTGATTTTGGTGTGACGCTGCTTGATCTGAAAGATGATCGTCAGGGCATCGTGCATGTCGTCGGACCTGAACAAGGATTGACTCAGCCCGGCATGACGATCGTGTGCGGGGACAGTCACACCAGCACGCACGGAGCGTTCGGCAGCATCGCCATCGGGATCGGCACCAGCAATGTTGCGGAAGTCCTCGCGACGCAGACGATGTTCCTCAATCGCCCGAAAGTTCGGCAGGTCGTCGTCCATGGCCAGCTTGCTCCGGGCGTCTACGCCAAAGACGTAATCCTGTACATCATCCAGAAACTCGGCGTGCAAGGCGGCGTGGGCTATGCCTACGAATTTGCGGGTTCAACCTTTGACGTAATGTCCATTGAAGAACGCATGACGGTGTGCAACATGAGCATCGAAGGCGGAGCTCGTTGCGGCTATATCAATCCTGATCAAACGACTGTCGACTACTTAAGAGGTCGTCCGTTTTCTCCCAAAGACGCGGACTTTGAACGAGCCACCCCATGGTGGTTGAGTCTTGCTTCGGGTGAGGATGCTCAGTTCGACGATGTGGTTGTCTTCGATGCGGCCGATATTGAACCGACTGTGACTTGGGGAATCACGCCGGCTCAATCTGTCGGAGTCAGCCAGCCGCTGCCCCGAATCAGCGAAGTCGCGCCGGAAGAGCAGACGCTAATCCGTGAGGCATTGAAATTTATGGGACTTGAAGAAGGTCAGCCGATCAAAGGCACAAAAATCGACGTTGCATTTATCGGATCGTGTACGAACTCCCGCATGTCTGACCTGCGTGAGGCCGCACGGATCGTCGCAGGCCACAAAGTTGCGGGGCATGTGAAAGCAATTGTGGTGCCCGGTTCGCAGCTCGTTCGCAGGCAGGCGATGGCAGAAGGTCTGCATCTGATCTTCGAAGCCGCCGGTTTCGAATGGCGTGCTGCGGGATGTTCCATGTGCCTCGCCATGAATCCTGACAAACTCCAAGGCCGTGAAGTCTGTGCCTCGTCGAGCAACCGTAACTTCAAAGGCCGCCAAGGCAGCCCAACGGGACGCACGCTGCTGATGAGCCCAGCCATGGTGGCAGCGGCAGCGATTGAGGGGCATGTGACGGATATCCGCGAGTTTGCTGGAGCAGCGGTTTGCTGAACGAGCATGAGGCGTTTGGATATCGAAAACTACTTTAAAAAAATCTCTGACTGAACGATCAAACATGTCCAACAACGAAATCAAATCTGTCACCGCCACCGGCATTTCTCTTCTGCTCGACGACATCGACACGGACCGCATCATTCCAGCTCGATTTCTGCGATGCGTGACGTTCGATGGTCTTGGCGAGCATGCATTCGAAGACGATCGTCAGCAGGATCCGGCTCATCCGTTCAACCAGCTGCAGTTTCAGGGGGCCGGCATTCTGGCGGCCGGGCGAAATTTTGGCTGCGGGTCGTCACGCGAACATGCACCTCAGTCGCTGATGCGCTGGGGAATCAAGGCGGTCATTGCAGAATCGTTCGCGGAGATTTTCTTCGGTAACTGCGGCTCACTTGGCATTCCTGCCGTGAAGGCCAGTCGTGCCGATCTGGAAAAACTGGCGGCGGCGATTCAGAAAAATCCGAAGCTGGAAATCACCGTCGATCTGCAGAAGTTGACCGTCACGGCGGGCGATATTGCATTCACCGTGACCATGCCCGACAGTGCTCGCGACGCGCTGGTCACCGGCCAATGGGATTACCTTGGTCGCCTGCTGAACGCCGCCGACAAAGTGACGGAACATGCAAAGACTGTTCCGTACTTGAGCGGCTTCCGAGCGTAGTGCCTTGTCTTACTCCACGCGGCCGGAAATGAGTCCGGCGAGCGGAGCGGCGCGAGCCCTCCGGTACCTCGTTTTTGTCCCGGCAAGCTGACGCATGCCGCTCGCCAATTGTCTCACTCATCACCGCGCGGAGTATAAGACTTGATTTTGGAGCAGGTCGGAACAGTCAAAGCGGCGTTCCGGGAGGTCGGCCAATTGCCGGTACGGCGCTTCGCCTGGTCCGGCGTACAGATTCAACCCCAATTTTGTGTCTTGACAAGACAGTCGTGCTGTTTTCCGAACAGGTAACGCCATTTCCATAATGCGCAGATTTACGACGCAGCAGGTCCGGACGACACAACGCTGGCATCCACTGCGTTTGCGTACTTTTCGAAGTTGGTGCGAAAGCGAGCCGCCAGTTTGCGGGACGCTTCTTCAAAAGCGGTCGCGTTGCGCCAGGACAGGCAGGGCTGCATCATTTCTGCCGGAACGCCTTCACATTCCGTCACGATGTCCAGCCCCATAATGGGCTCTCGCACGACCGGTGCCGATGCGAGTTGGCCGGAGTGAATGCCATCCACGATCGCGCGCGTGAACCGCAGCGGCATCCGGCTGCCGGTGCCATAGGATCCGCCTGACCATCCCGTATTGACCAGCCAGACATTGGCTTCGTGCCTGCGAATCTTTTCTGCCAGCAGCTTTGCATACACGCCCGGGTGCCACACGAGAAAGGGTCCTCCGAAACATGGAGAAAACGTCGCTTCCGGTTCGGTAACGCCGACTTCAGTTCCGGCCACTTTCGCCGTATACCCGCTGATAAAATAGTACATTGCCTGTTCCGGAGTGAGCCTAGCAACTGGCGGAAAAATGCCAAATGCATCGCACGTCAGGAAGATAATGTCAGAAGGATGACTGGCGACACAGGGAATCTTTGCATTCCGCATGAATTCAATCGGATACGCACCACGCGTGTTTTGAGTAATCGACGTGTCGTTGAAATCCACATGGTGATGAGATTTGTCGTACACCACATTTTCCAGCACAGTGCCAAACTTCAACGCTTCGAAGATTTCCGGTTCCGACTCCAGCGTCAGGTACACGGCCTTGGCATAGCAACCGCCTTCGATGTTGAAGACCCCGTTGTCTGACCAGCCATGTTCATCATCACCGATCAAATAACGTTTCGGATCGGCCGATAGCGTTGTCTTACCAGTGCCGGAGAGTCCGAACATGATCGAAGACTTGGCAGAATTGCGATCCGCAGTAGCCGAACAATGCATCGAGAGAATGCCTTTGCTGGGCAGGAAGTAGTTCATAAACGTGAACACGGCCTTTTTCATTTCGCCGGCGTATTCTGTTCCCAGCAACACAACTTCACGCTTCTCCAGACTCAGATCAACACTGGTCCGCGATGTCATACCGGTCGTGTAGCGATTCGCCGGAAACCCACCAGCGTTGTAGATCACCAAATCCGGCTCACCGAAACTCACCAAATCCTGATCCGAAGGGCGAATCAGCATGTTGTGCATGAACAAGGCGTGGTAAGGTCGCGCACAGATGACGCGGACCTTGATCCGCGTGTCGGGATCCCAACCCGCATAGGCGTCGACACAATAAATCTTGGTGCGGGTGTTGAGATAATCGATCGCGCGCTCGCGGTTGATGGAAAATGTCATTTCGTCCTGAGGAAAATTCACAGGCCCCCACCAGACGTTGTTTTCAGAATCCGGATGTCTGACGACACGTTTGTCTTTGGGAGATCGCCCCGTCTTGTCACCAGAATACGCGATCAGGCAACCCGTATCAGAAATGCTGGTCCCTAGTTCGTGCCGAATCGCTTCTTCATATAAACTACCGGGCGACAGATTTCGAAAAATTTCTGTGACTGTGATGCCATGAGCATGCAGCGAAAACGGTGCGGCCATTGAGCGCGTCCTTACCTGGCAAAATGATCTTTAGCTAAATATCCCTGTGTTGTCGCTTTCCATTGAGGAATGTCAATTCGAACCTGCCCCTTCTGACATGGCAATGCCTGAATCCATGCTTCAGGAATCGACTCCGCAAAGTTTGCAGACTTCCGATGAAACAGATTACGCTGCAGAGCATGTTGATCAGGTGAATTCAGACTGGAGATTTTAATGCGTTATTTGTGGACTGTCGTCCTGCTGTCTGCGTTAAATCTTGGGGTGGGGGCTGCCGACGAAAACTCGACGAATCACCTGTGGTACGGCACGATGGACGTCGGGACGCGTCTGTTTCGCTTCCGGCTTGAACCCATCCCAGGGGCTGATCATTTGACTGAACGACAACTTTTCAGTCTGGATGAGGGTGGTCAGGTTTTTCGCTTGGATAATTTTCAACTGGACGACGCGGAACTTAAGTTTGGGCTCAAACTGACGAAAGCCACATATGCAGGCAAGCTTACCGACGGCGGCAAGACCTCAACCGGCAGTTGGAACCAATCTGGGAAGGACTTTGACCTTATCCTTCGGAGGGTGGAGGTCGTTCCTGTAGATCGTCCGGCTGAGATCTGGACCGGCACGATGCACTCGCTGTTTCAAAAACTGACGATGCGATTCCGCGTGTATCGTGAAGATGACGACACGGAGCACATCTATTTCGACAGTGTGTCGCAGAAAGCGGGCGGCTTCAAAGCCGTGCGAACTACGCAGGGCGATCAATGGACAATCAATGTCGCGGCGATTGGTGGAGTCTTCGAGGGGGTCTTAAATGCAGAGAAGACCGAAGTGAAGGGAAAATTAACGCAAGGCGGCGCAACGTTGGACCTCGTCTTGACGCAGGAAAAGTCGCTCAGTGCAGAACCCGTGAACCCCCCCGTAAGACCGCAAACCCCAGTTGCTCCATTCCCCTATCTTATCGAAGAAGTCTCATTCCGTAATGAGGCCGAAGGTGTCCAGCTTGCGGGGACGCTGACCATCCCTCTGCTCGATCATCCATGCCCGGCCGTCGTGCTGATTTCAGGTTCCGGCCCACAGGACCGTGATGAAACTCTCTTGGATCACAAGCCATTCTGGGTGATCGCCGATCATCTTTCCAGACATGGGATCGCCGTGCTGCGCTTTGACGATCGAGGTACTGGTGCTTCACAGGGAGATTTCTCATCCGCCACCAGTGAAAACTTTGCCAATGATGCCGAAGCGGCATTTGATCAACTGGCACGCGATGACAGGATTGCCCCGAACTCCATTGGACTCATGGGCCACAGCGAAGGCGGCCTGATTGCACCAATGGTGGCCGCGCGCCGCAACGACATTGCGTTTACGATTCTATTGGCTGGCACCGGCGTGAACGGCAAGGAGATTCTGTTGTCTCAAGGACAACTCATTCTTCAGGCCGAAGGCGTGACCGACAAAAATTTGCTGAACATTCAACGCATGACGCAACTGGCAATGATTGATACGGTGCTGGAAACCGCTCCAACTGCGACTCTGGATGTACTGATCGCAGCCGCCATGCTGCGAATCACCGAATTGCTGCCGGAAGAATTACGGTCGGAAGATAGCCTCAAAGGCACCGTATCGGCGGGCATCCAACGGATGCACAGTCCTTGGTTTCGTTTTTTTCTGACGTACGAACCAGCCACACTGCTCCAGCAAGTCAAATGTCCGGTCTTAGCCCTGAATGGCGAAAAAGATGTGCAGGTCGATCCACGCCTGAATCTGCTGGCCATCGAAGCGGCCCTGGAGAAAGGCGGCAACACACGTTTTCGAACGGTGGAATTTCCAGCACTGAACCATCTGTTTCAATCCTGCACGACCGGTAGTCTGAGCGAATACGAGACGATCGAGGAAACAATTTCCCTCGCGGTGCTTCAGATAATCACCGCGTGGATCACTGAGGTGACCACCGCGAATTCGATACAGTAAGTAGGGCCGTGTGACGGCCTAAAATCCAGTGAGGACTGAACGCGTCCTGCTTAACTGGAGCATTTTGCGTGATTCCGGCACGCCAGCCCTGTCAGAATGCCAAAGTTTTCCACGGGCATGATGGCTCGGGGAAAATATCTGTAATTCTTGCGATGCGGCCGAAAATTATTTCAAGTGCGCAAAGTAACGAAAATTCTGATTTAGCTGGCTCTGATGGGTTTAAGAGCGTCCGGAGTCTGGTCGAAAACAAAGACACGGGGCGCAGGATGATTCCGCGCATGATGAACTGTGAATTGGCGTTTTGACTGCGTGGGAGTCATCCCAATGGCGATGGCGGAATTGCACTTTAAGGTTCGGCGGTTCTTGCCGATCGCAGTATTGGTTGGCTTGCTGCAGACCAGTGTTGTCGATGCGCAGATTAAGCTGTCGCCCGGTCGTGTACCGATCGGCGATAACGAACTGAATTCACCGATTGATGAACCACAGGTCACAATTGACGAGCATTCCTCGAATGCTGTTATGCGTCCCACACCGCTCGTTATTCAGCAGGCGAAAGACCCGTTAGTCAAGTTGGTCTACGAGACGCGAGAAGCCCAGCGGCGGAGATTATTGTCCACGGACGAACATACACCGTGGCAGATCATGCATGGGATGCTTGCTCTCCGCGAAGAGTTTCTGATTCGGCACAATGGGAAGCCTGTCAGTTGTCTTGAGTGGATTAAAACCGGGCCAACTTTCGAAAACGAAAACTGGTTTGAAAAGACTCAGGTTCGAGTGCTGACTGGACGTGGTGGCAACAAAGCCTCCGAAATGATGACGGTTGGCCGAGGCCATCCCTACAACAAGCCGTATGCATTTGAAGGTCATATCAATCAGTTTGTCGCCATTCTCTCGATGAGCGGAGTACCGCTGGAAACGCAGTTCAATACGCCTCAGGGACCAGTCTCCATGCGTGACATGCTCACGTACGCCAAGATGACGGTCAACGAGAAAGAAGAAGTGACTTGGACGCTGTGGGCACTCAGTCGTTATCTGCCTCCGGATGCCGAATGGACGAATGCGCAGGGTGAAAAATGGAGCATCGAACGCCTCGTAAAAATTGAGACGGCAAAATCTCTCCAAGGGTCGCCATGTGGCGGTACGCATGGTCTGTTTGCTTTGGCTCATGCACGCAACGTGTATCTTCGATCCGGAAAACCACTGGTCGGTGTCTGGCTGGAAGCCGAACAAAAAATTCGCCGCTATATCCAGACGGCGCGGATGCAGCAAAACACCAACGGCACTCTGTCGTCGAACTATTTCCGCGGCCGTGAGTCCAAGCCGGACTTCGATAAGCGGATGGCCAGCAGCGGACATCTGCTGGAGTTTTTGATGATGGCTTTGCCTTCGCAAGAATTGAACACACCGTGGGTCCGCCGCGCGATTGAAGCAACATCCAACGACCTGATGGCAAATCGAAAAGCCGAAGTAAGTTGTTCGCCACTGTATCATGCGACCAGTGCTCTCAGTATCTATCTCGATCGGATTACCGCTGTGGCTCCGAATATTGCGCAAGGCGCGCCGCAGACTCTCACAATTTCAAATGCCAATGAAATCAAGACGACGGATGCGTCATTGAGCCGGCCTGTTGTCGATCCGCCAGAAATCGTCAACTCAGAATCGGTCAAAACGCCGGTGATGGAATCTTCCGGTGTCGATTCGAACGGAGCACCGAAAGCACTCACCGGGCCAGCAACTCCGGTGCCCGATGTGCCGGCAAAGGCTGAAGTCGAGCCAACACCAACACCACTGCCAATCTCAGGTGAACCCACTCCTGATCCAACGCCCGCCAGTCAAGTCGGTACCGGTGACCCCGTGGTACCCCAAGCCGAATCGAGCGGGGCAGATCCTAATGTTGAGCCGGCAGAAAAGGCAAGTACTGCGGAAACGACCATTCGCTCTGCAGACGAAGCAACTGATCCAGACCTGAAAGTGAAACCTGTGGTGCCGAGGTCTCCGGAAGTTATCGCAGCACCTAATGAGGCCGCGGTACCTGTTGATCCGGCAGCCACAGTCGCTGGCTTGCCAGAAGTCGCACTCCCTGCGCCACCCGCTCAATTGCTCCCCCAAATCGCCGCGACGACCGTTGCTTCGACAGACAAAATCCGCGTATTCGGGCCGCAACCAGCACCGCCCACACACATCACGCCGCAATCAAATCCACGGGCAAATAGGCTCGGCGGCGATCAGCCACAGACTCCCCTCAACGTGAGTCGCGCACCCGAACCTCAACTCGTCGCTGCGCCTAGCGTCGCTGTCCCGATGACTCCACCTGATCCGGACGGTCCATCTACTCCCGTACCGGCAGTGCCGCTCCTCAGTGAATTGCTGCTGGTATTCCCGGAAAACCAACTGTTGCCAACGCCGGTGGCTGTGGAACTCAACGTGGGAAATTCTGACGCTCTGCCACTCGAAACAACGACAGTCCCCGGGCGGACTGTCGGTAGTTCCAAAATTCTGTCGAACGACAAAAATCATCCACCCACCGAGCTGCCTCAAGGCAAGAAACTCGAACGTTGGAAAGCCACGCAAACCGAACGCCGCAAAGTCACCATCGTGCAGGAAAAAACTCCCGGGAAATAAGGTCTGAATTGCAGCAGATTAAGGCTGTGCCGGCGGAATTGGCGGAGGAGCGGGCGGACCGAAGGCGAATGCAAGTTGAGGAACCTGACCTGCGGCCACCCAGCTAGCCATGCCGGCGGACCAGACAAGTGTCGATTTTGTGATCTGACCGGCAGCGATTCCGCTAGCGACTTGATCCGGATTATATGGTCCTTGCCCTTGACCATTGACTGCCACATGCCACGCGGATGGGAGCGTTGGAGGAATCGCAGGTGCGGCCCCCGTCGGCGAAAACATGCCCGGCTGCAGCATGCGACCTGCCATAGCCATCCCGAGTCCCAGTCCCATGCCTTCCGCCGCACCACCACCCCCGGAATTTTCGGCTGCAGCTGTCATGGCCTGACCCATCTGGTACTGCTGGAATTTTCCAAGATCTCCCATGACACCGATGCTTGTCCTCGTATCCATTGCCTTCTCTACGGCTTCCGGCAGTGAGATATTCACGATGATCAACTGCGGTATTTCCAGACCGTATTCGTCGTCGATTTTTTCTTGGACGGACTTTCGCAGGGTTTCACCAAACTCACGATACTTTGCAGCCAGATCCAACGCCGCTATGTTTGAAGAGCCTAGCAACTCCGCGACACAACTGACGATAATCGAGCGCAACAGTTCCGTGACCGCATCAGCCCCGACTTCCTGACTGGTACCAACAAGTTCTGTCAGCAACGCTTTGGCATTCGCGGCTTTGACGGCATACGTTCCAAACGCTCGAATTCGGATGGGACCGAATTCCGGATCACGCATCATGATGGGATTGGGCGTGCCCCATTTCAGATCGGTAATCTGTTTGGTGCTAACGAAATACACCTCGGATCGGAACGGACTATTGAAACCGTACTTCCAGCCGGCAATCGTACTCAGGATTGGCAGGTTGTCTGTCTTGAGTTCATAGTTGCCCGGTTCAAACACATCGGCAATCTGTCCGCGATGGACAAAGATGGCAACCTGCCCCGGACGTACAATCAACTGCGCACCGTGCTTGATTTCGTTTTGATAGCGAGGAAAACGCCACACGAGCGTGTGCCGAGAATCATCGACCCATTCGATGATGTCAACCAATTCACCACGCAGCTTGTCAAATAACCCCATCAGATACACTTCTTTCAGATTCAGTTTTTAAAATTGACATTGATTTAACATGAGCAGTAGCGCGAATGAACTGCATCACGAATCCCGTTTACCGGAGATCTTTGAGGCGAATCTCTTTGAACTCCACCCACATCGGTTTTCCGGCGTGCAATTGCAACGCCAAGATGCCTTCCAGTAATGTCAGATTTGGATCCAAGTCTGTGAAGTCCAGAATTAACCGACCGTTCATGTAGTGCTGAATATGATTTGCCTTGGCGCTAATAATGACATCGTTCCAGTCGTCCAGTTTGAATAGTTCCATCCAGCCATCCTGATCAATCAGGGCTTCCGTGACTTTCTTGCCGTCCGCTTCCCATGCGGCCTTTTCTCCGACAAGGCAGATCCGGCCGCGTTTGCCCCCTTCGTCATAAATAAAGCCAGACACGTTTGGTAACGTCGTTTCGTTCCGCAGTTCATGCTGATATCCTCGGACAACCCACTTGTTGCGCACATTGTCGGCAGTAATATGTTTTGAACGGTATTGAATGCCTGAATTGTTGGTCGCATTGCAACGGAACGAGAGTCGCAGTTCAAAGTTTTTTGTGGTGCCGTCTTTCCAGATGATAAACGTATTGCCCTGTGCCGCGTGTTCCTCTGTCGTCTCGCCGTGAATCACGCCATCCTTTACGGACCAGAGTTGCGGGTCTCCATCCCAGCCGATCAGATCGATGCCATTAAAGAGGCTGACAAACTCCCCGGTTTCTTCCGGAGCTTTGACGATATCGTCACCATGCACCACAACGGAAACAGCAAAGATCAACGTCAGAGTCACGCAACGCAGCATGGCGATCTCCTTGTGACAAAAGAAAGGGCAAATTCAGACCGTCAATCTAAGACTGGTCGGGCAAGATTATGACACCTTTCCCGCGACTTCAACAGAGTTTGAGATACCGATTCACGCGAAGTTGGTACGAATTCTTTCGGAGCCGTCGTCGAGTCGCGCCGTCCTGTTGACGCGCGGCGCAACTGAACACGGCCACGCGGTCTCTGTCAAGCACCTTTGAAGAACTTGCCAAAATGGACTCAGGGCATCACTGTCAGGGGGAGCGCCTGAACTACAGGCCCACGATCATGCTCAATCACTCGAATTTGGGCGGCGGCGGGATTGCTTTTTGTCTGACCGGACATGCTTATCATTCAGGCGACGTTGTTTGGCCCCGCGTGACGGAGCGCTGGCTTTTCGTTTTGGTGGGACGACTGCGACACTCAGCAGAAGTTCGATAAGTTTGCCCAAACAGTCCTGGGTGTTTCGCCCTTGGTCGCGGTATCGCTGACTGGTGATTAGGAGCATTCCTTCTTTGTTGATACGCCGGCGATAACGCATGAGAAAGCGTTCGCGAACGTCCTGCGGAATTGATGGCGACCGCGTCACGTCCCATGTCAAAAGTGCCTTGGAACAGACTTTGTTGACATTCTGGCCGCCCGGACCACCGCTGCGCGAAAACGCA
The DNA here is from genome assembly GCA_003670925.1 of Planctomycetota bacterium. Taxonomy (GTDB): domain Bacteria; phylum Planctomycetota; class Planctomycetia; order Planctomycetales; family Planctomycetaceae; genus SXXK01. The sequence continues at coordinate 19,500 of QWQG01000073.1, forward strand.
AACGTGAATTCCGAGTCGGGAAGCTGGATTCGCGCGTTGACCTCAAGCATCGCAACTACGCCTCACCGAAGACCAAGCACGCATTGTGCCCACCGAACGCGAAACTATTTTTCATGGTGCGGCGAATCCGCATGTGGCGCGGTCTGTGCGGAACATAATCCAGATCACACTGTGGGTCAGGTTCGTCAAGATTGATAGTGGGAGGTGCAATCTGACGCAGCATCGCGGTGATGCAAAATGCCGATTCCACCCCGCCAGATGCCCCCATCAGATGGCCAAGCTGGCTTTTGGTACTAGACACCGCCAACGCATCGGCATGCCTGCCGAATACCGCTCTGATCGCATTGGTTTCAGCGATGTCACCGAGCGGCGTGCCCGTCCCATGAGCATTGATATAATCAATTTCGTCCGAACGCAAACCGCTATCTCGCAGCGCAGCGTTCATCGCATAGGCAGCACCCGCACCTTTGGGATCGGGGACCGTCAGATGAATGGCATCAGCAGATTGACCATACCCCAGCACTTCACCCAGAATTGTGGCTCCGCGTTTCAACGCAAATTCCCGCTCCTCCAAAATCAGAATTCCGGCACCCTCCGAAAGCACAAATCCGTCGCGATCACGCTCGAATGGACGGCTGGCCTGATGCGGTGCGTCATTGCGTTTGGAAAGCGCGCCTGTCCGGGCAAAACCTGCGATCCCCATGGGTGTCACCCCGGCTTCCGATCCCCCCGCAATCATGACATCGGCCACACCCAATTGGATGATCCGCGATGCATCGCCAATCGCATTTGTCCCCGATGCACACGCCGTGCAGACTGCCGTCGTTGGACCGCGGAGTCCCCAGCGCACCGAAATATTACCACTGGCTGCGTTAATGATCAGCTTCGGAATCATGAACGGCGAAATCCGATCCGGGCCCCGGTCAAAGAGCATCGAATGCTGCGTTTCAATTTCGTTCAGTCCGCCAATCCCACTTCCCACCAGCACGCCGTAGCGATAGGGATCACCTTGGGTGAAGTCGATCGCCGCCTGTTGAATGGCTTTGTCCGCCGCGACGAGTGCAAACTGCGAGAAACGATCGATCCGCCGCTCGTCCTTAGCATCGAACGCGATCTGATCGCCGGCATGAAAGTTGCGAATTTCACCGCCGAATCGAACCTTGAAGTCCCGGCAGTCGAACCGTTGGATTAACCCAACGCCGCTTTGTCCAGCACACACGGCGTCCCAGACGCCGTCAATCTCGCAGCCAAGTGCGGTGACGACGCCGAGACCCGTCACTACAACTCGACGACGTGACATGGTTCGGCTCGCGACGCAAAAAAGTACTCGCAACCCCGGCTGGAAATCCCACGCCAGCGAGTTGTCTGAATCAATCCTGACAGCACATCGCAAACCACTGTTCTGCACAGAACAGATGCCAGCCGTGACCTGCCAATCCGGAAAGTGCGAGCAGTTAGAATCAGGACTTGCCTTCAATATAGGTAATCGCGTTCCCAACCGTCTTGATCTTGTCATAGTCCTCATCAGGAATCTTCACGTCAAACTCATCTTCCAGAGCCATGACAAGTTCCACGATGTCCAATGAGTCGGCCTTAAGATCATCGACAAATGAGCTGTCGCGAGATATCTCTTCCTTCGGAACGTCGAGCTGATCACTGACAATACCAATCACTTTTTCTTCAATCGACACTGATAAATCCCTCCAGCGAAACAAAACACCAACGATGAGTTTCCTACCCATCTTTGGTCCTTCATGGAACTTTTCCGGTGGCCTGCGCCAACACAGCCTGTGCTCCGGTCCACGAATCGTGGGGAAGATATATCGGGTTTGCGATTTCATGTAAACCCGTCCGCTCAGCCAGACTGCTGCATTTCCAGACTCCCACAAGATTTCAGCGGGTTCAGCGGTAATTTTTTGAGAAAACGAGCGATTTCTGGGGATCCGGGTAACAATTGGCGGCTAAGTAGGGCGAGCCCACTCAACGCCCCGCGGTTTATTGCATCGACCGCCGTTGTTGCCGATAGTATTTCAGGCCAGGAAAAAAGAACGTCAACGCGGACATCACTCCGAACAGAGACACACTGACATTTGGGAAATCGCTGTGCAAACTGCTGTGTTCAATCGCTGCCATGACCAGTGCCGTAGCAAACATCAGGATCGACTGTATGTAAAAGCTGCCGGATAAAATCCCAGCTTTTGCGAGGAAAACCATCCCCGCGATGGCGCCCAGCACCGGTGAAAATGCCAGTACCGGTTGGTCCATGATCGATTCTACCCAGAACAGCATCGACGACGCGATCATACTGCCGCCCCAGATGTGGGCGATCTGACGTTCGACGGCCGTGATCGGCCCCGCGCGATGTCGCAGATTCCAAAAAATAGCAGCCCAGAGACCCAATCCCACAACCCACAGGCCAACGAATGGCCAACGTTCCGTCACGCCCCGAAACTGCATCAAGTTGGTAATTACACAGAGCAGAAGTACAACGAGACTGTGCCACATCCAGAGCAGACCCCAGTTCTGCAAAATCGCCGCATGATGCGATTCGCGAAACAGCCGCGTCATCACCTGCGCGATCGTCGATGAGCGCGCACTCACCGGTTCGCTGTTAAGCCACGCCCGGAGATCCGCTGCCAACGCACCGGCAGAAGAATATCGCAGATCCTGCGGCTTCTGCAGACATTTCAGGACGACCATTTCCAGATCCGAATCGACCGCACGATTCAGCATCCGGATATTCGGCGGATCCTGTTCGATCACCATCAGTACGGTGTCCAATGGCGAAGCCGCCTGAAACGGAGGACGTCCGGTGAGCATCGCAAATAGCACCGCTCCAAGGCTGTAGACATCGGTGGCCACGTCGATCGAATCTGTTTGACCAGCCGCTTGCTCCGGCGACATCCATGCCGGTGTTCCAAGGATCGCCCCGCTCTGCGTGAGATTCGTAAGATCGGAACCCATGCTCCCGGACGCCATTGATTCTGCTTCAACGTTCACGCGCTTTGCCAAACCAAAGTCTGTCACGAACGGCGTGCCGTCAACGGCGATCAGAATGTTGCTGGGTTTGAGGTCTCGATGTAGCACGCCCGCGCGATGCGCTGCCCCGATGGCCTCCACAATCGGGACCAGCAACGCCGCCGCTTCGCGCGGCTTCATGGGGCCGCTCATGAGACGCTGTGACAGCGTCGTGCCCTCAATAAATTGCATACTGAACCACGGTTGACCGTTGTGTTCGCCTACTTCGTACACCGGCACAATGTTGGGATGACTGAGCCGCGCGGCAGCCAACGCTTCAGCCCGCAACCGTGCCAGATCCTGCGCCGCTGCAAATGCCGCGTTGGGAATCATTTTTAGAGCTACCGTGCGCTCTAAGCTCGCCTGAAACGCGCGATACACGACTCCCATTCCGCCTCGGCCAATTTCCTGACGCAGTTCGTATTCGCCAATCATGGTGCCGATCGCCGATCCCGCGGCAAGGGAACCGGATGTCCGAGGGAAAGTCGAACCGCCACCAGTCAGGTGATTCAGATCCGTGGATTGCAGCATGGCGATGTCGTCGACAATCAGCGTCGTTGCAAAGAGTTCGCGGAGATCGCGTGCCAGATCCGGATGCAGCCGCACTGCGTCGTCTAGCCTCTTTTGCGGCGACCCAGGCTTTGAAGCCTGCATCATCTGATCAAATACGACAGCCAACCGTTCATCGCGATCATCTATAGCCGCGTCTGACATGTCCCAATCTCCTATCCCGTCTCGTCTCGTCGCTACGGCATCCAGCAATCTCTTGGCAGTGAAACTAGCCATCTCGCTCCGCTGAGATGAACCTTACAGCAGCGGTACCATGGTCAACCATCCGCTCGCAGCCTAGGCAACCCCTAGCGCCCTGTACTATCGTTGAACCGCAGCCAACTCACCAGCGTCCTCACCCGGAATGATCGCGGCGAAATAGAGAGAACTCGGATGATGAATCACTGTCGGGCTGGTGGCATCTCTTCGTCGTTTAGAAAATCCATCTTCATGACACGCGTCGATGCCGGAGCTTCTGACTTCCAGTCGATGCGCGGAGCGTCAGCCCAAAGTTGTTCTAGATTATAGAGTGCCCGGCCTTCTGCTGTGAACACATGCAGAACCACGTCGCCGTAGTCCGTCAGAATCCAGTTGCCTTCAGTTCGATACCCTTCGATATTCAAACGCCGGTTTCCATCTTCGCGCTTGAGTTTGCGATTGACTTCATCCGCGATGGCGTGCATCTGACGATGGCTGGATCCCGTCGCGATCACAAAGAAGTCCACAATCGATGTAATTCCTGTCAAATCTAGGACCAGAATTTCTTGGCCACGCAGTTGATCGGCAATCGCTGCAGCGGCGACTGCATTCGTCCGACTGACATCATACTGCGCTTTCGATCGTGGAGCAGCAAGCTGCGGCGGTTCCATACTGGAGTCGTTTTTTGGAGTCGTTTTTTCGGATGTCGTCACAGAATGGGCTCGCAAAGTGTTTAGAGTGTCAAGAGCCGCAGTCTAACCGGATCTGATCCACCTGACCACTCAGCAGAAAAGAGGACGGGCTGCGGGGACAGTCGCGGATTTCAGGAGGATAGACGAATCCTATTTCACGAGAATCGCAGGATTGTTGCTGTTTGTTATGGTTTTCGTATTCTGGAATAGTTCACAGAACTCACTGAAACAGGTGGTTGCAGGTATGACCACACCGGCGGAATTGCTCTCAATATTCAGTCTGTTTTCCTGACATTGTGGCTTTGTGTGAGACTGTGGTCGCGTTCCCCACATCTGTCCCGAAGTAAGTCAGGTTCCACGGTACTTCAAATCCAGCCTTTGCGCCGGAACCAGAACAGGAAGCTGCTAGCGATTGTGAGCATGACGGCAATGGTGATTGGGTAAGCGTATCGGTAGTGAAGTTCCGGCATATAATGGAAATTCATGCCATAAAACCCAGCGATAAAACTCAAAGGCATGAACAGCGTCGCAATCATGGTCAGGGTCTTCATCACCTCGTTGCTGCGCAGACTGATCTCCGCGAGGTGAAAGTCCCGCAGATCTGCGCAGAGTTCGCGATAGGTTTCAATGACGTCCATGAGTTGGATAGTGTGGTCATAACAGTCACGAAGATACGTGCGCGTGATGTTCGAAATTAGAACACAGTCGTCACGCATTAACGCGGCTATGGCTTCGCGTTGGGGCCAGACGGTGCGGCGGAGCAGCAATAAGTCGGCACGCACGTCACGAATTGCCAGTCGCTGTCCGGGATCGACACCGAATTCCAATTTTTCGTCGATCGTATTGAGCCGATCTCCAATCTCCTCGATGATTGGGAAATAGGTGTCGATCACAAGATCCATAATTGCATACGCCAGATAGTCAGCTCCGTATTCTCGAATGCGGCCTCGTGCCGTCAGAATTCTTTCGCGAACAACTTCCAGTGCGTTGCAGCCATCGTGGATCGAAACCACAAATCCATCACCGACAAACAGGCTGACTTGTTCACTGATCATATTGCCATTGGTCTCATGAGCCGGCATGCGGATGACAATAAACAGATGCTCGCCGTAGGCTTCCACTTTACATCGCTGATGCGTATTGACGACGTCTTCAAGAGCCAAGGGGTGAAGTTGAAATGCTTCCCCTAGGCGGCGGAGAGTTTCTGCATCGGCGGTGCCTTCGAGTCGAAACCAGTAGACCCGGTCCTCCGGGACGTCTTCATTCAGTTCGGCCACCGTATCGATGACTTCTTCCTCAGCTAACTCCGCGTTGTAGGAAATTCGTGTGAGCCGACATTTCTCCGAAATCGGATCGGCACCACGTTCGATTGAACCCGGCAATGCACCGATTCCAGTAGAACGTCGGAATCCGCGATATACGCCATGTTTTGAAACCGGTGTCATGCTGAACTTTCTGAGTTTTACCGAACAGTCCATGGACTGTGATACCATTTGGATCTCGTCACTTTATGATCAATGGCGACTTTTGTACAAGAACGACCACCGCGGTGTCCGATGGCGGGCCCGGTTCTCACATGATTTACACTGGTTTCCATGACTCCATCCATTGAACCTTTGGGCGATTCTGCGGCAATCGTCGCTTGGCGACTACTGGATGATGCGACTGCTTGGCAGGCAGTCCAGAGTGCCACTGAATATTTTGATCGCAACCGGAGCGATGGTGTGCTGGCCATCGCTCCGGCTTTCAAATCCCTGACGGTCTACTATGACTGCGAAAAACTGACATGGTCAGAGGCTGAAAAATGGATTTTGGACTCCTTGCGATTTGTGCCAATCACGCAGCAAACGCCGCGACGACAACTGGATATTCCTGTCTGTTACGCCCCCGAATTCGCCCTCGATCTGACCGCAGTGGCTGCTGCGCACGATCTGCATCCCGACGAAGTGATCCGCCTGCATGCAAACGCGAATTATGTGGTCCAGATGCTCGGTTTTTCACCTGGTTTCCCGTATCTGGCCGGACTGCCTTCCCAACTGCACACGCCGCGCCGGGCTTCACCTCGCATTCAGGTGCCAGCCGGTTCCGTAGCAATCGGCGGCGGCCAGACCGGGATTTATTCGTGCACGTCGCCGGGTGGCTGGCACATTATCGGACGGACGCCTGTGCAACTGTTTAATCTGCAACGTGATTCGCCGTGTCTCCTCCAAACCGGAGACGCCATCCGCTTCGTGCCAATCGATCGCCAACAATTCGCTGACTATACGGAGCGAACATGAATCGAATTCACATCATCCGCTCCGGACTGTGTTCGACGGTGCAAGACCTAGGCCGCGCGAAATTTCGGCATCTCGGCGTTCCGTTAGGCGGCGCGTTAGATTCCGGAGCGCATGAAGTTGCCAATCGACTCGTGGGGAACTCGGCCCATGCGGCGACGATCGAAATGACGTTGACGGGCGCTGAAATCGAATTCATCGCTGAAACACTGATTGCGATCACGGGTGCGGACATGGCCGCCACGCGGCATGACCGAGACAATCTAACGCAGCCCCTTGCCCAGCACTGTCCGCTTGTGATCCCGGCTGGCTCACGCATTCGATTTCAGACAGCACGACGTGGCTGTCGGTGCTATCTGGCCATTGCCGGCGGCATTGATGTGCCGGTTGTCATGGAAAGTCGATCCACTGCTCTCCGTGCGACCTTCGGTGGCCACTGCGGACGAATGCTGGTGGCTGGCGATGAGTTGGCGATTGGCACACCTGCTGAAACTGGCCGGCAGACAATGGAGCGGTTGTCGGCAAAGCAGGCGAACACGGGGATGCCAATTTTTCAAAATTGGTTCGTGCGTCCGATCGATCTGCCGCATCCGGATATGGCAACGCTGCGAATTGTCACCGGGACGCACACGTCTTGGTTAAGTCGCTCAGGGCTTGCAAGGCTGCTGGAATCTGCGTTCCGCATCTCAGCCCACTCTGACCGCATGGGTTATCGTCTCACCGATCAGCAACTTGAACTTGAACACCACGCAGAGCTCTTGTCCGAAGGCGTAATCCCGGGAACTTTGCAATTGCCTCCGGACGGCAACCCGATTCTCCTCATGGCCGACAGTGCACCGACAGGCGGTTATCCGCGGATTGGCCATGTGATCGCTGCGGATCTTAGCATCGCAGCTCAATTGCGGCCTGGCCAGTTTATCCGCTTCGCGATGGTGACGCTTGATCAGGCCCAAGTCTTTTTTCGACAGCAGCGGCGAATGTTGACGAAGGCGTTGCGCATGGCTGAGCTGATGCTTGAACACTAGACTGCCCGACATGCTTTCTATCGATCTCAATTGTGATCTTGGCGAAATTGTAGGCTCCGAAGGCGAAACGCTTGAGGCCCAGTTGATGCGTCATGTTTCATCGATCAATGTGGCATGTGGCGGACATGCGGGCGACGCGGATCGTGTCCGCAACGTGGTTGCCCGCGCGCTGCCTCTGAACCTCGCAATTGGCGCCCATCCGGGCTATGTTGATCGCGTAAATTTTGGACGCAACGTGGTGCCGATGTCGCTGCCGGAAATCTACGATCTCGTTTCGCAACAGATTCAGGTTGTAACGCAGATTGTGAAAGAACTCGGGGGCAGGCTGCAGCATGTGAAGCCGCACGGAGCGCTTTACAACTTGGCCGCAACATCGCCGGAGACAGCGCACGCGATTGCCGCTGCAGTCCACGCTCTCGATCCGCAATGCCAGCTTGTGGGACTCTCCGGGAGTTGCCTCACTGCGGCCGCGGTCACGGTCGGCCTGCGGGCTGTGCATGAAGTCTTCGCCGATCGGAACTATCTAGCGGACGGTTCGCTTGTGCCGCGAAGTCAGCCGCACGCTGTACTTCACAACGCACCGCAGATTGCCGCCCGCGCTGCTGTAATCGTCGAAACCGGAGTCGTAGTCGCAGTCGATGGTACGCGACTCACCCTGAAATGCGATTCACTCTGCATTCACAGCGACACCCCGCATGCGGTTGTCATTGCAGCAGAGATGCAACGCGTCTTCGGAGAACGTCAGATCACCATTCGGGCGATTGCTTAAGACGTGAGCACCCTAGTTCAACATTCTGGCACCTGGTGTCACAAGATCATTGAACCGATCGATCGGTTCGTGGGCTGACCAAGCAATCCCGCGCAACAACAACGTGCGAAACAGAGGATCGTCAAACGTCCAGCTGTAGTGGCCGGGGATGCTCACGAAGACTCGGCCATTGCCTTTCTGGGCCGTCCACATTTGAGGTGTCGGAGCACCTTCTTCAGTGCTGGTGGCCAACAGTGTGACGTCCTGCGGCTGCCCAGTGAGTTTCCAGTAACTTTCGTCGTAAAGTTGCAACTGTTCAAAGTTCCGCACGATCGGATGATCGGTGTTGTGAATATCCAGAGTCAGGGGCCCGTGCCGAAAGGCAATCCGACCACCCCAAGATGCGTATCCAATTCGCTTCGAAAATTCTTCCACTTGAGCATTGCCATTGACGGCCCAGTGAATGTAAACCGCACCGCCACCGCGGGCAAAAAATGTGTCCATTTTTTCCGGCCGGTCTTGTGCGAAACTCCCTTTCTGGAAAAACAACAGCACATCAGCCGTAGCCAGTTGTGCGTCGCTCGGAAATTCTGTCGCCGTCGATATCGCCACGTTGTCGGCGGCTGAAAGAAGTTCTTCCCAAACGGATTTCCACGCCGGATAATCGTGCTCACCCGGCCCATGATCCTTCGGGCCATCGACCAGCACAATGTTCAACGGACGGGTGGGCTCAGGAATCTGCGGCGATCCAGCCAAGGCAATGGCGACTTCCGCTTGCGTGCGCAGCGGGGGTGCGGTGAGTGGCGATTCGAGCGGCATGTGCGGCGGCAACGTCATCAGATAAGTGATCAGATCTTTCAGCTGCTCGGCCGTGAGCTTTTGCCCAATTCCGGTCGGCATCACCGATGTCTTCGACGCAGTCATGGATTGAATGTCGGTTTTGGACAGCTTCGTGACGGCACCTTTTTCGTCGCCCAACAGGAGTTGATCACCGTCCGCTTGGAGGACCCCGGTGAGCACGCGTCCGTCCTTGAGTGCGATCACATGGCCGATGTAATCGGGGTTGATTCCAAAACTTGGATTGGTCACATCGCGCATCACGGATGCGTAGTCACGATGCACGAGATTCATCAGATCTGGCCCTATTCTGGCTCCAATGCCACCTACGGCATGACACTTGAAGCAACTCGCCGCCTCGCTCCGGAATATTTTGCGCCCGCGTGCCCAGCTGCCGCCTTCTAGTTCTGCGATCTTTACAGGCGCAGCCAGCGTGGTCGCATCACTCGTTGTGTGCACGTCGACCCACGGCAGAATGAAGCGATGAAGTTGCAAAGGCCGCAGTGAGGAATCGTCGTTCGTCTGCACAGAGACCGTCAGTTGAGGAAAATCACCATCACCCGTTTGCATCGCGACCACCACATCCACGGGATCAGTAACATCTGCAGATGTCCTGAACGTGGCCAATTGCCATTCCACATTGGATTGATCACATACCACGGCAATCTCGGTCACAGGCTGATTTTTCTGTGTGTCGCGGGTAGCTTGGACAACACATCCGTGATCACTGCTGAAGGTCACAATGGCTTCTGCGGCGGGCCATTCGTAGTCAATGCTGGCGTCGGGCTGAATCGCCGGACGTAGGATCTGATGCAAGTTCAACTTTGATTTGAGTGTCAAGATTCCGGGTTGCTCAAGTGCGGTCCAAAGCGCTGCGTGGCCTGCACTGGCCGTGAGCATTGTCTTGGCAACCGTCAGGTCCGCATGCGGCAACCAGCCAGCCCATGCCGGCGTTGCGTTTCCTTCGGCTGGCGTCCATCGCGCTTCAACGCCGTGAAGCGCGAAGTTCACATCAAGCTCTGACTGCAACGGGACCGTCACGGCATAATAGTCGTCCGCTTTCATTTGAGCCGTACTAATGATCAGGGTTCGTAGATCGCTGGTAACTGCTGTTCCAGTGACAGGTAATCCAAAACGTGGTTTGATCAACTGGGCCCGCACGGCGGCAGACGGCGGCATAAGATTCTCAAAGCAATCTCCGGCGCGGACGTGTTCGCCGTATTCGATGCGGATGCGTTCCTTGAGTTGACGAAATTCGGTCGCGTCCAGCGGTCGATCGAACGCAATCCGAATCTCATGTGGTCCTTCAGCCCATGTCGCAACGGGACGTGCAGCGTCGGGTTGTTGCATTTGAATTCGAAACAGCTTTCCGAGTCCGAAGTAAAGGTTGCCATCCTGATCCATCGTGATCCCAATGGCCCCCACATTCTGCGGGATCTCTTTCCTGCCGGTCGCTACGATGATTTCTGCATCTGCTTTGTCATCCACGTTGGTATCCACGATGAGTGACACTTTGCCCTTGCGTGGCACAAAAACACCTTGGCCTTTTGCATCGCCGATCCGCACTAGCACGGGACGCAACTTCTCATCCACTTGATCAAACACGCGTTGCGATCTGGAGCCATCTGGCCACGATGTCATAACATCGCTGGCGCCAAATTCAGGGCTGTTCAGCGACTTGCGAAACGCATTGACGCGCGACGCATCCAGCCAGAGTTGCAGTCCGTCATCTGCCGTAAGTTCTTGATCGACCCGTGCCGAAACGTGCGCACGTGCTTCGCCCGTGACAGCCAACAGCAGACACACCAGCAGCGAAGGTAGGGGGAAATGCAGCATCGTGATCATTCCGATTTGTGAATTTATCCAGCATCTCGCAACTTATACCTCACACGGGCTGAAATGAGGCACGTGGAGATCGCCTAAGTCGTGAGACTTTATCATTCGACGAGACGTGGGCTGCCGTTTCTGGGTGTACGGCTTGCGGTTGAGTGGAAACGCGGGGTATCCTCCCGTGGCAACTTTTGATGCTTCCCGCCCACGAAAATGCTCGCCTAAGGCGTTTCTGCATGCTTTCAATCTTCGGACAACGTCCCTCGTCTTTTTGTGACGGGCACGCGCGTCGCCATTTCCTCAAGATTGGCGGACTGGCATTGGGGGGCATGAGCTTGCCCCAGATCCTGAAGGCTGAAGAAGGAGCGTCGGCACCGAGTGGAAACAAACTGCCGCACAAGGCTGTGATTATGATCTATTTGTCTGGTGGACCATCGCACCAAGACATGTATGACCTAAAGATGGATGCACCGGTGGAAATTCGAGGCTCTTTTAAGCCGATTCATACGAACGTGCCAGGGATCGAAATTTGTGAACACATGCCCCGCTTAGCGCAGATGATGGATAAATTTGCCATTATCCGATCGCTCTATGGGTCGCCCGATCAGCATGCATCGGATACTTGTTTGAGTGGATTCCCGATCGGAGCAAGAGGGCGCCAGGACAATCGGCCGTCACTGGGGTCTGCGGTGTCTCGGCTGCACGGGGCCGTGGATCGCGCGATCCCGCCGTTTGTAGGACTGACGACAAAGACCGGTCACGTACCCTATTCGAATCCGGGACTGCCAGGGTTTCTTGGTTCAGCCTACGCTCCGTTTCAGCCAGAAAGCGAAGGCATGGCCAACATGCGGCTGAACAATATTACGCTTGATCGTCTGCGCGACCGTGAGGCTCTGCTGACCAGTTTCGATGCCTTTCGTCGTTACTCAGAAGCCAGCACCAACATGCAAGGCATGGATTCGAACACAAAGAAAGCATTCGACGTGCTGACTTCGAGCAAGCTTGTTGAGGCACTGGATCTCGAAAAAGAAGATCCGACTCTCCGAGATCGTTACGGGCGCGGGGCCTCAACACCGGCGTTCGGTGAAGACGCGGGGCCGCACTGGATGGATCAGTTTCTGATGGCGCGTCGATTGGTTGAAGCAGGCGTGCGTTGTGTGACGCTCTCTTTCGGCAGCTGGGATCGTCACGGTGCAAATTTTGAACGTCTGCCAGAACAGTTGGCGAAGTTTGATCAGGGCATCACCGCGTTGGTGGAGGACCTGCATACCCGCGGACTCGACCAAGATGTCAGCGTCGTGGCATGGGGCGAATTCGGACGCACGCCTCGGATCAATCCGGGCGGCGGGCGAGACCATTGGCCTCAGGCATCGTGTGCTTTGCTGGCGGGCGGCGGAATGCGGATGGGGCAAGTGATCGGTTCGACAAATCGTTTGGGTGAAGTTCCCCAGGATCGGCCAATTCACTACCAAGAAGTGTTTGCGACACTTTATCATCAACTGGGGATTGATGTGCGCACGACTACGATTCCGGATAATAGTGGACGACCACAATATCTGCTGGATCATCAGTCCGTGGTGAAGGAGTTGGTGTAGAGCACTTGTTGAGTTTGCCAAATTGCACCTTAAGTTTTGTGAGCTGAGTTTGAGCCAAAACAAAAATCTCCTCCATCCGCAGGTCTCCCGCCGAACCGCTGTTCAGGCCGGAGCCATCGGATTACTCGGGATGGGCAGCAATCATCTGCGCGCGTTGCAGGCCGCAGACTCCGGGGCATCTGCGGCGGGCACGGCGAAATGTTGCATCTACATTTTTCTGTCGGGTGGACTTTCGCAGCACGAAAGTTTTGATCCAAAACCTCAGGCACCACTCGAAGTCCGCGGCGAGTTTGCCTCCATTGCCACGCAAACGCCTGGCCTTAACATTACCGAGCATCTTCCGGGCTTGGCTCAGCGAAGTTCGCGGTGGTCAGTCGTGCGCTCGTTGACTCATCCCAGCAATGATCACACGCTGGGGCATTACTATATGCTGACTGGACGCAGTGGAGAGACGCCAGGCTTTCGCGGGGACCGGCAACCACGTTCCAGCGACTTTCCTTCGATCTCATCGACCGTGGGAGACGCGCTGCCTGCACGCAGTAATCTGCCTCCGGCCATCGTGCTGCCGGAGCGTTTGGTACACTGGTCCGGCGGCACAATGCCTGGAGCTTTCGGCGGGCTGATGGGCTCGCATCGCGACCCGTTTTTTGTCGAAGCGTCGCCCTATGGAAACCCATTCTGGCGCGGAGCCTATCCGGAGTACACATTTCCGAACGAAACGAAGAAAGCCCCGACCTCACCGGATGATCGAGTCTACCAAGCACCAAGCTTGGCGTTGTCTCCCGGCATGACCATGCACCGCATGCATTCGCGGACTGGTCTGCTGAATGTGCTCGACAGGCAACGACGTGAACTGGAGCAATCCGCCACCGCCAAGCACTATGATGAATTTCGCCAGTCTGCGATTTCGTTGCTGTCCGAACCGTCCGTGCGAAATGCATTTGACGTCACGAAAGCCGATGATACGACTCAGGATCGATACGGGCGCAACAGTTTCGGCTGGTCGTTGCTCATGGCGCGGCGACTCGTGGAGGCCGGAGTCAACCTCATCCAGGTGAATCTTGGCAATAATGAGTGCTGGGACACCCATGGCGACATCTTCCATCGGATGAAAAACAAACTGCTGCCGCCAACCGACCGCGCGTTGTGTGCGTTGCTGGATGATCTGCAATCGCTGGGACTACTCGATACCACCCTGATCGTGATGGGCAGCGAATTCGGTCGCACACCAAAGCTTTCAACTTTGTCGGAATCGTTCCCGGATGCTGGCCGCGATCATTGGGGTGCCGTGCAGAGCGTCTTCTTTGCTGGTGGCGGTGTGAAGGGCGGCACAGTGATCGGCTCATCAGATGAACTTGGCGCGTATCCGGCGAGTAATCCGCAGAAGCCGGAAAACATGGCTGCGACGATGTACAATGCGTTGGGGATTCCGGCAACAGCCGTTTGGCGCGATGAATTTGAACGACCGCATCAGATTTATTTTGGCGAGCCGATCGCGGGATTAATTTAGCACGCCTGACAAAACAGGTAGCTGGATTCGCAAGAATTCAGAAATGAGGCTGAATTCTTGCGAATCCAGCTACGAAGAGTGCTTAAGGTTTAAGGTAACAATCATCAGGAATCCTCAAACATGACTCACCCAATTTCAGGCGTTGGTCGCCGCCGATTTTTGACAACACTCGCACGTTCGTCGGCCGTGATGACTGCGGCTTCAATGAGTCGCTCAGTCCTGGCTGCTGATCCGCCGCCGGTGATGAAACCCCGCGCCACCGATGGAGACGATCGCTTCGAACCGAATTGGGATGAACGGCTGACAATCAGTGTTGGCGAAAAAACGGGAGACATGATCGGGAAGACTGACAGAGTCATTCAGGCGGCACTGGATTATGTGGCACGTCTTGGTGGCGGCACAGTTCACGTCCAACCAGGAACCTATACCTTTCGGAACGCTGTCTGGTTACCTTCGCGCGTCCGCCTGCTTGGCAGCGGAACCGATTCTGTCATCACTCGGTTGCCATCGTCCAGAAGCGAACTCACGCTGGATTCCGACTGGTACGATCAGGAAGTGACGCTGCAGGACGGCAACGCCTTTCAGGTAGGGGATGGCATCGTCTTTCAGGCAACCAATCCTCACCATCAAGGCGCAACGGTGATCAAGCGAACGCTGGTAGCTCGCCATGGCAATCGTTTTAAACTCAACGATGGGCTGCGGGAGAACTTATGGCTCTCCGGCAAGCCAACCTGTGCGTCGTTGTTTCCGTTACTGACGAGCGAACACACGGCTGATGTGATCATTGAAAATATCACGCTCGACGGCAATCGCGACAACTGTGAAAACTTCAACGGCAACTACGGTGGCTGCGTATTTCTGCAAGACTGCAATCGTTATACGTTCCGGGGTGTCACAGCTCGCAATTACAACGGCGATGGAATTAGTTTCCAGATCAGCCACGATGTGGTTGTCGAAAATTGCCACAGTCACGACAACACCGATCTTGGCGTTCACCCCGGATCTGGTTCGCAGCGACCGATCATTCGGGGCAATACGCTGGAGCGAAACAGTCAAGGCATTTTTTGGTGTTGGGGCGTCAAATACGGACTCGCCGAAAACAACATCATTGATGGCAATAAACTGTACGGCGTATCCATCGGCCACAACGACACCGATAACATCATGCGCCAGAATCAGATTCGCAACAGTGGCAAGTTCGGGATCCTGTTCCGGGATGAAAATCGTGGTCTAGATTTCTGGGCAAATCGCAATATTATCGAGTACAACATTATCGAAAACAGCGGAGATGACGACGGTGCGGGAATCGAAGTGACTGGTGAGACAAAAGACATTCAGCTTACGGGCAACACCATTACCGAAACTCGCGGCCCGGCGCGACGCGTCGGGATCCGGATTGGGGATAAGGTTGGCAAGGTTGATCTCGCCGAGAACAAGATCTCCGGCGTTGCGACAGAAATTGTTGACCGCCGAATCACGGGATAGTCACTGTCGACACCGCGAAATGGGGTTAAATCTGGAGGCCTACCCAAAATTAGATTTTGACAAGATCGTGGTTGTTACTGATCTCGACGACGAGGCGGCCGCAGTTTGACACACAAGTTGGAAACGAAGTTGTGCGAAGTTTTTTTTACGTCCCGGTGATCTTGCTGCTGCATTCTCTATTCGTTGCTGAAACGTGGGTACGGGCGGATGAAGCGCGCGAAAATTTCGGAAACAACGTCTTTCCATTGCTTGCAGCAAAATGCATCTCCTGCCATGGTCCTGAAAAGCAGGAGGGAGGTTTGCGGCTAGACAGCGCGGCAATGGTTGCGCAAGGTGGTGAACGAGGTGCGGCGGTGGTCCCGGGAGATGTCGACCGCAGTCTGCTTGTAAAAGCCATTACGTTTCTTGACCCTGATTTGCAGATGCCTCCGAAACAGAAGTTGTCTGACGGCGAAATCAGCATCCTCACGGAGTGGGTCCGGTCCGATGCGGTATGGTTCGACTTAGCGGCAGAAACGGACCATCCCGCCGACGATGGGCGCGTCATCGGCGATGCATTCACGGACGAACGCAATCCTGTGCGGCGAATTTTTGGAGGCGCGCGACTGGACCTCTGGTCACTCCAAAAACCGGTCGCCGCCGCACGGCCGACGGAATTCGCACATCTGCATCCGATCGATTCGTTTGTGAGTGAGCGACTCCAGAATGTAGGTTTGGAATTATCTCCGGAGGCCGATCGCCGAACGCTGATTCGCCGCTTGACGCTCGATTTGACGGGCTTGCCGCCAACATCTGATGAGCTCGCGGCCTTTGTCGATGACCGCTCACCGGACGCGTACGAGACGCTTGTCGATCGCTTACTTTCGTCGCCGCACTATGGTGAACGGCAGGCACGTCTTTGGCTGGACGTCGTGCGATACGCTGACACGAACGGTTATGAACGCGATGAGTTCCGCCCGCGCGCATGGCAGTATCGCGACTACGTGATCCGGGCCTTCAACCAAGACAAGCCGTTCGACCAATTTATCCGCGAGCAAATTGCTGGCGACGAGCTTGTCGCTGGCGTTCCGGAAAATTCAGCAGACGCCGACATGCTCTTGGCGACTGGTTTTCTGCGACTCGGCCAATGGGATAGCACCGCCCCAATCTTTCAAGAAGAAGATCGCCTCCGTGCTGAAATGATGTCCGATCTGACCAATACGACGGCCGCCGCGTTTTTGGGGTTGACGATGTCGTGTTGTCAATGTCATGACCATAAGTACGATCCGCTGCTGCAAGCTGACCACTATCGCCTCCGCGCGTTCTTCGCTGGTGTCACGCCCCGCGATGATCTGCCGATTTCACGCGCCGACGAACAAGCAGAAATCGACAGTCATAATGCCGAAGTCGATCGGCGAATCACCTCACTGAACTCGGAACTTGAATCTATCGATCGCCACCAATCTGAAGCGGCGCAACGGGTTGAGGAACTGACGGCGAAGGTCTCAGAAGCCGAAGGTACGAAACGCTCGCCCGCAATGGCCATGGCTGCCACCGATTCTGGTCCAACAGCACCCGCAACTCATGTGCTGTATCAGGGTGATGTTTCTTCGCCCCGTGAAGAAGTTGCGCCGGGATTTGTGTCACTTTTTACGCCCAGCCCGGCAGAAATCGATCCGCCTCGGGAGACCACCACCGGGCGTCGTCAGGCGTTAGCGAACTGGATCGCATCAGCGGAAAATCCATGGACGGCGCGCGTCATCGTGAATCGCATCTGGCAACAGCACTTTGGGACGGGACTGGTCGCGACGCCGAACGATTTCGGTTACAGCGGCGAGCGTCCTACACATCCTGAATTGCTCGACTGGCTGGCTGTGGAATTCATGCAACGTGGCTGGTCAATCAAAGACTTGCATCGATTGATTGTGACGTCAGACACTTGGCGGCAACGCAGTTTCAGCGAGTTTTCAGCGGTAGAACTCTCAATCCGCCACCAACTCTACGGCGTGCAGAGTGTCCGCAGGCTCGATGCGGAAACTCTGAGAGATAGTTTGCTGGCTGTGTCTGGATTATTAAAGTCGCATGAGGCAGGTAAGCCTGTCTGGCCTCCGATGGACGACGAACTGCTGCACGCTCAACCCGCTGTGCTTGAAGCCATTGAAGGAAAAGACGAGGGGCGGATGCAGGGCTGGTATCCGGATGCGCTTGAAGCGACAGACGTCCGGAGCGTGTTTCTTGTGCGCAAGCGATGTTTGCCAATTCCATTTCTACAGGCATTTGACTTGCCTGAAACAATAGTCTCTTGCGCGCGACGTGATACGACTGTCGTCGCCCCGCAGGCATTGATGTTGCTCAACAGTCCAGATAGTATTCGCTACGCGGAGGCTCTGGCAGCCCGAGTTCAGGGTGAGCAAATCTTAGCATTGGACGACACGGCAAGTACCACAAGACTTGTGGAGACGCTGTTCTCCACGGCATTAAATCGCATTTCAACGACTGCCGAACTTCAGTTGTCGATCGAGTTCTTGCAGCGGCATCAGGTCACACATCAGGACGCCGGAGTGGAGGCTGGTCGTCTCGCTCTAGTAGATCTCTGCCGAGCGATCTTAAATCTAAACGAGTTCGCGTACATCGATTAGCAAATCTCTGAACTATGACACCAGACTCCAACATGACCCCCGAACTGCGGCGCACATTTCTGACACAGACCGGCGCTGGTTTCGCCAGCGTCGCTCTGACCGCTCTCGTGGCAGATTCACTGCGGGCTGAATCAAAAAAACCGGAGACAATGGATCCGTTGCAGCCATTAGCCGAACGTGTTTCACATTTTGCACCGAAGGCAAATCGCGTCATTTTTCTGTTTCAATACGGCGGCCCCGCAACTTTTGATCTCCTAGACTATAAGCCGGACTTGATCAGACTTCACGGCCAACCTGTGCCCGCATCTCTGCGCACGAATCCAGACAAAGTTGGCGGCGTCTTCGAGCACTGCAAGGACGAACTGATGGCAGGGCCGTGGAGGTGGTCGCGGTACGGCCAAAGTGGACAGTGGGTGTCTGAATTACTTCCGCACACAGCACAGCACATCGATGAACTTTGCCAAGTCCGGTCGATGTACAGTGACAGCTCGAATCACGCACCGGCGACTTATCTGATGAATACCGGGGCGATCCTGGGTGGCAAGCCGAGTCTGGGTTCATGGGTCACGTATGGACTGGGTTCGCTTAATCAGAATTTGCCGGGATTTGTGTTGCTCTACAAAGTGGGTGGCCTTGGAGGTTCAGCCAACTGGAGCAATGCATTTCTGCCCGCCGCCTTTCAGGGGACGCAATTCCGGCATGAAGGTTCCCCCGTGCTCAACCTGCAACCACCGCAGGAACTTGCCGGCGTCCAACGCTCGACGCTAGATTTTGCCCAAGCACTAAACCGAAAACATGCTGCGAAGCGTCCGGGTGTGCTCGATCTTGAGGGACGGATTGCGTCGTATGAACTCGCATACCGCATGCAGTCAGAAGCATTAGATATCGGCGAACTGTCGCTGGAGACAAAGGAGACGCAAGATGCCTATGGGCTGCACGATGACAACAAGGACAAAGCGTCTTTCGGGCGGATGTGCCTGTTGTCACGACGCCTTGTAGAAAAGGGAGTGCGATTCGTGCAACTTTACAACGCCGTCGACAAACTGGGCTGGGACGGCCACGACAACAACACGGACTACAATACCCGCAACGCTGCCCAGACTGACCAACCCATCGCGGCTCTCCTAGCTGATTTGAAACAGCGTGGAATGCTGGACACCACCCTCGTGATCTGGGCCGGAGAATTCGGGCGCACGCCGATGATGCAGGGCAACGGTGGTCGAAACCATAACCCTTACGGATTCACGATCTGGCTGGCTGGCGGTGGCGTCAAACCAGGGTCCGTGATTGGCGCGACCGATGAAATTGGCCTACGTGCGGTCGAACAAGTACAGCCTGTGAAAAATCTGCACGCCACGATTCTCACTGCGCTGGGACTGAATCCTGATGAGTTGTTCTCAGAGCATAACGGCCGGCAGGAACGATTAACGGGCGTCGCAAAAAGCTGGGAAACGATCCCCGGGGTATTTGGATAACAACGCGAAGGGGTTGCTATTCGTGGCGCAAGGCTTCGATGGGGTCCATACTGGCCGCCGCGCGAGCGGGATAGAGGCCAAAGATGACTCCAATCCCGACGGAGATCCCGAACGCCAAGGGCAGGCTGCTCCAGACGATCTGTGGTTTCAGACTCAGGAACATCGTGCCGACTTCGGACGTCGCCTGACCGCCCTCTAACATAAATTCTTGAGCCAGCCACTTAATGCCCTCAAAGGCCACTGGAGTCAGCAATCCTAGGACAACGCCGATAAGGCCACCGCTTCCGGCCAAGACCATGGTCTCGGTGAGGAACTGCGCCGTGATATCGCTCTGCTTCGCTCCAAGTGCCCGGCGAATGCCGATTTCACGAGTGCGTTCTGTCACGGTCGCGAGCATGATGTTCATGATGCCGATGCCCCCCACCATCAGACTGATGGCTGCAATCGATCCAAGTACGACGTTGAAAATGACCTTGATCTGCTCGGCTTGTTTGAGCAATTCCTGAGGCACAACCACGCTGTATTGGTTCGCGTCCTTGTGATTCTTGGCAAGGCTCTCGCGAATGACTGCGGCTGTAGGCACCACCTGATCCTTATCGCTGATCCGGAGCGTGATCTGATTTAACTGAACTTCTTCAGCGCTGAATGAGCCGGTGCGGCGATCAACGTCGAGATCACCCATCCGCACACGCATGGTTTCGAGCGGAATATAAATGTCATTGTTGTAGTCCTGCCCGGACATACTGCCACCAATCGCAGCACTGGCTTCTCGTGCTTCCGTGACCCCGACAATCATGTAGCGTCGATCCGCAATTTTGACTGTTTTTCCGAGCGGATCTTCGTACTGAAACAACGCTTGCGCCGAACCCGCGCCAAGCACTGCGATATTATCTTTGGTGCGGCGGTCTTCGTCAGTAATGAATCGCCCCTGAGCCATATTCAAATGATTGACGTCGCGATAGTCCGGAGTACAGCCGACGATCCGGCAATTCAACTCGCGATGCAGATAACGGCAAGGCTTAGTCAATTCTCGAATCGGAATTGCCTGCTCCACAGTCGGAATTGTGCGAGACAGCAGATCGTAGTCAGCACGCAAGAGGCCATAACGCAGCACAAAAGATCCTGGTGCCTGACTGCCGGCGGTTTCACGCGGCGGTTTCACGCTGCGGACGATGATGTTCGTGGCTCCAAGTTTCAGCACCTGCTCCTGAGCCTGCTGGCTGGCCCCCTCACCGATTGCGAGCATCGCGATGACCGAGAAAACCCCAAACACGATTCCGAGCATCGTGAGACCCGACCGCAGCTTGTGCAGCATCAGGCTTTTCAATGCCAGTTCGATGGTGCGGAGAAGATTCATCATGGGACGAGTTTTACTTTGCAGAGATGCATGCTCAAGCGGTCAGTGTCTCTTGATCAAATTGAATTTTGAAATCGCCGGTGACGGAGCTGTCGAGTTACAGACTTACCCTGGAAAAATTCCTTCACCGGCAACAACACCGTCACGCATAAAGATTCGCCGCTTGGCCAGTTTGGCGACATTTGGTTCGTGCGTCACCATAATAATGGTGCGGCCTTCGCGATTGAGGTTCAGCAACATCTCCATGATCTCATGTTCGGTCTTCGAGTCCAGATTTCCGGTTGGCTCGTCAGCCAAAATGATTTCAGGGTTATTCACCAGCGCACGTGCAATCGCGACACGCTGCTGCTGACCTCCGGACAACTGAAAAGGGCGATGATCCATGCGATCACCAAGACCGACCATTTCAGCGAGATGTTCAATCCACTTTTTTTCTTTGGTTCCGATCGAAGGATATCTAGCCCGATAGTGCAGCGGAACTTCGATGTTCTCCAGCACAGTATACTGTGGAATCAGATTGTATGACTGAAAAATAAAGCCGATCATCTCGTTTCGGATCGACGACAATTGATCGTCGGAAAGGACAGACACGTCCTTTCCGCCGATAATGTATTTCCCGTATGTCGGACGATCGAGAGCTCCCAACAAATTTAAGAGCGTACTTTTTCCACTCCCCGACGACCCCATGATAGCCACGAAATCTCCTTTCGGGAAATCAATCGTGACGCCACGCAAAGCCTCAACGGTCACAGTTCCCAGCAGGAAGTGTTTCTTCAGATCTAGGACTTGAGCAGCCAGTTCCATTTGAAATTTTCTACGATGCGATGCCTTTTAGAGTGCGGCGACTTGTCGCCGCTTTTATCTTGCAGCGTCTCGGGCGTTCAACACGGTAGCTGAATTCGCAAGAATTCAGCCCTCTTGCTTGAACAACTGAAATCTTGCAAATCAGCGACAACCTTGATCAATCTCGCTGCCGCTCGCCTAAGGACCTTTGCCCTTGCCCTGACCACGCTGCTGAAATGCTTCCTGCATTTCTTCCAGTGTGATCTTTCCGTCGCCGTTCTTGTCACTGCGATCAAAGTATTCAGGGCGCGGATGTTCTTCCTTTGTGACGCCGCCGTCCTTGTTTTTGTCCATGCTCTCGAACATTGTTTTTGGATCCGGCATTCCGCCTGGAGGACCACCACCACCCGGAGGACCACCGCCACTGGGAGGACCACCACCACCGGGAGGACCACCACCACCGGGAGGACGACCGCCACCTGGAGGACCACCGCCACCTGGAGGACCACCACCACCACCGGGCTTTTGTCCCGGGGTGTCATGCTTTTCGCGATTTGCTTCGACTTCAGCAGACAGTTTGGCTTCAAGCCCACTCAGTTCTTTCGAAAAGTGCGTGCGAGGATTCATAATGACAAACTCACCCTCAGCCACGCCATCCAGAATTTCCATGTATTCGTCATTCGTATCACCGATCGTCAGTTCTCGGCGTTCCGTTTCGCTACCAATGGCGACGTACGTAAAGTAATGCCCGGACGTTGAGATGACCGCCTGAATTGGGATCTGCAGGACCGGCTCTTTACGATCCTCAACGATGATCCGGCATTCTGCGTTCATGCCTGGTTTGAGCATCCGCACGCGTGCCATGTCATCTTTAATCTCAATCGCCGTTTCGTATTCTTTAAGATCGGTATTGGGCCAGCTGCCCGGCGTGGGCACCGAGGCCACGGTTGCCAGCATGCCGCGATAAGGTTGCCCGGGGAGAGCATCGATTTCGATCTCTACGGGTTGTCCCACCACGATGCGGCTGATTTTTGATTCGTGAATACGGGCATCGATCTTCATATTTTCGACGTCCGGAAGATTGATAATAGCCTGTCGTTCCCGCACGGAGGCTCCTTCTTCGATGACGACGGGCTCACTGCCGCGTGAGCTGCCCTGTGAAGCATACACCACTTCGCCCGCCTGCGGTGCCACGAGGCGGCAAGCCAGAATCTGCCGCTTAAACATATCCCACTTATCCATCTCGACACTGGAAGTCAGTTGAGCTGCCACCAGTTCTGCTCGTAACTCAGTCATGATGGCTTCGCCTTCTTTTCCCGCCCGAATAGTTTCCTGTTTGGAATCGTCGGCGGCCTGTGTCAACTCGATCATCTTCCGCTCGCGCATGAAATCTTGCAGCACCTTGAGCTTGCCCTTATTCACGCCCAAAACAATGAGTGAATTTGTGACTTTCAGCCGCTCAGTTTCCAATTCATTGACATTGCTGTAACCAAGCCGCGCCTGACTACGGATTTTGTCGTATTTTTCCATGTTCATCGACAACTCTTCTTCGGTCTTCTTCAGATCACCTTGAATCGTAGCGACTTCCTGATCGTATTCTCCGCCCGGTGCCTTGTATTTGATTAAGTCTAAGTCGGCGAGTTTTTCAAGGGATTTCGCTGTTCCCACGGCACTCGAATTTGTCGTCTCTTGGATCTCGATATCGATGGCCGATTTTTCCTCCAACGCTTTCGCTTTCGTGACTTTAATCTGCTGCTCTTTTTCCTTTTCCACAAGGGTTGAGGAATCCAGTTCGCAGACGACATCGCCCGAGATAAAGTCCTGACGCCGAACCACCTGTCCATCCGTCACAAGAATTTCTGAAAACTCACCGAGCGTGATTTCATAAATTTTTTCCTTGCCGTCTTCCCCACGCAACTTGATGGTCTTAGCGGATTCCGATGCCGCATCCATGAACTCCACGACGCCCTCGAATTCGGCCACGTTGGGGGCATTGACGCGACTGCCTTCCGGCACGAGCATAATAATGGTCGTGCTGCCCTCCACGCGGTTACTCAGGACAGAATTCTTCATGCTGTCCACCGTGCCGTTTTCGGTGATCATGATTCTGAAGGGCGATTTTTCGGCCTTCTTCAGAATATACTGCGAGTTCAGCGTCGGCTTGTTCATACCCATCGCAGACATTAACTTGTTGCGAGAATATGGCACCAGATAAGCCGTGACTGCAGCGCCTATTGTTAGCAGTAACAGGACAATAATCGGGGACTTGCCCGAACGAGTTCGCGGGAATGAGCGGAGCATCCTCAGAGACCTTACTTCTAGTTCTGTGGTTGCGAATTGGGAAGAACAACACCGGGAGTCATGGCAGGAGGGACAATTTCATTGTCCTGCAAATTGTTCATCTGCAGGTAAAACGGATCGTCCCAGACTCCGCGAGGATCAAGCTGCATGATACCCATGTTTACAAAGATGTTAAGCCTATTTGTCTCATAAGTGATCCAATCGCCCACCAGTGCGTTTTGAGCATTGAGAAGGGTGGAGAGAGCGTTCAGCACGCTCAGGGCATTGCCTTGTTGGGTTGCGGTGGCCTGTAACGACGCACTATCGTACTGTAACGCTGCGTTTCTGACTGCCGTCCTGTCGATTTCCAGACGCACCTCTTGGACTTTCAACTGACGCCAGTTTTGGCGAATATTGAGCGTAATCGTGTCCTCAGACAACATATAACTTCTGCGCTGACGCTGATATGCGATCAATGACGTGCGGTAGGCGTTTCGCTCGTCAATCTGATCCAAGGGCGTGGTAAATGCCACACTGGCCGAGTTCGTAGGGCTACCGGCATTGTTTCCCAAGCCTTGCTTGCCTTGGAACGAGAGATTGAGCGTCGATTCTAGGGCATTGGCCGTAATTTCCATCTGTCTCCGTGAATCCATCACTTGAGCCCGGTTGTTCATCAGGTCCAGACGATTATCAAATCCGATTTCGACGACCTGCTCAATTTCAGGAAACTCCTGCGATTCAGACAGCGTGAATCGATTGAGGGCGATCGCTTCCACCCGCAGGCCTGCCTGCAGAACTTCCAGCTGCTGTGCCAAACGCAACATATAGTCGTCCCGCAGGATGCGGGATGCATCGCGGACTTCTGACAGCAATGTCTCGACCGTGTAGGTCTCCGCTGCCGTCTTTGTGCCTGAACGTGGCAGTTCAATCCAGGCATCTGGCAATTCCGCCCGGGCGATCATGCCACTGGAATCCTTGTCCAGCTTGCTCAAGATGCCGTCCAGTGTCTCCACATCGAGGAGTTGCACTAGCATCTCCATTTGCTCCGATCCAAAGATGAAGTCCGCCTCTGTTTGTCTGAACTTAGCCTGGTCTTTCCCGAAATTCTCCACAAGTCGAATTCGCTCGTCTTCACTGCGAAAGAAGCGTTGACCGGGAAGACTGGCTTCCCAATCATCCTGCGTGGAGTCGAGCAGTTCTTGGACGGGTTTAAAGTCGTTCTTCACGACATTGATGCCAATTGCACGCAGTTCGTTTCGCAGTTCAGCGAGTCCATTCACGTAACTTTTCAGCGATGCGAAGTCCGGCGGTGCATCGGCTTGATCTTCGCCAAGATCCGGCAGTAGTTCCTTCCCGAGTTCTTTCTGAATGACGCGAATTCTTCGTTCAAGATCGATCAAATCCCAGCTGATGATTTCAAAGGGAACCAGTCCACTCTCGTCAATGTCAAGCTGAATATTTGGCGGCAGACCGAGGAGAATCTTCAAGGCGTCCTGCTGATCCGCCAATTCTCGTTGTTGGGCGACAAGCGCTGCTTGAGCGTTCTGCAGAGTCCCCAACAACTGGTAGGACGAAAGCCCAGTCGCATCCTGCTTTTTCCAGCCAATCAGCTGTTGGATGGCTGTGCGATAGCCTTCATCCTCGGAAAGACTGAGCAGCCTCTGCTCATCTTCTGCCGTCATCGGCCCAGTCCACTCCATCCACAAGCCGTCATATTTAAAATGCACTTTCAAGTCGTCCGGAATCACGATCAACTCAAGGAAATTTTCAAGCTTTTCGTGGACAACACCGGCGATGTAAGAGTCAATCGCTTTTTGCTTCTCGTACTGTTCCTCCAATTGCCGGATATTGTTCATCTGGTTCAGGATGGTCTGTTTTTGCTGCAATACCAGCAAGTAACCTCGCGCCACTGACACGAACAGCGTTTGCCGAAATCTGGCCACTGTCCGCGCGCTGTAGAGCACGCTGCGTTCCGCCTGAGTCAGCGGCTCAAGAGCAACTTTACGACCCGCCTTAAATAATAACGGCTGAGTCACACTATATCCGAGCAAGGGCGCCGAGTGACTTGTGTTCGAACCAAAATTCCATGTGACCGTATTCGCAAGTTCCACCGCCAATTGCCCACCAGCAGGCAGTAACTGACTGACTCCAAACGTCTGTGTCGAAGCTCCAGTCGAGCCAGGTCGCGAGAGTGGCGCAAAGACCGTCGCTCCTGGTTCGGCTCCGGTCAGTCCCAGAAAGCGAACTCCCAACGCATAGCGTTGCTGCGTCAACGCCAAGGCATTGATGTACAAGTCCTCTAGGTTGTTCTGGTAATCACGATTGTGAATGTATGTCAGATCAACCAACTCCGGCAGCGTGACCTTCAGTAACTTGACCTCAGAGTGTCCTTCCACCGGATCCGTGCCATTCATCTCAATGCCATACTTCTCCAGCCACGTGGGATTTTCGATGGCAAATGCCGTTCCCAGCTTGTGCCAATTCTTATATCCCCTTCGTCCATTCACGCTATGCATGAAAACGTGCGCCGCAGGGTCGTCTGGAGGCAGTGGCTCTTTGTCCGGATCGTACGGATCATAAAACCGACTCCGCTGATCGGGCGTCAAATCGATGCGCGGAAGTTCCCAACGCGTGTCATTGAGCTTCTGGCCAATATCGTTATACGAATCTGTGTCAGCCTGCTTCCGCCAAAATTGCCGCGAGCAGCCAGCCAGCGATGAGATTCCCATCGCCCCCAGAATTAGCCATGTCACGCCTTGGCGTTTTTTACCTTGGATTGATCGCGCCAGCATCCTGCTGCTCTCCAAAATCCTGTCGCTGCTCTCGCTCGGGCCAATTCGGGAATGCTTTGGTCAGATTTTTTGAGGCCAATCTTCGCAAAGCCCTTGAACTTAGACCTCTGATGCCACCCCGAAGCCGGTTAGGCTCCAAGATTGCAAAATGCCGTCGCTGACGGTTTGAATCAGAAATCACAAGTTGCCGAGAGAATGTCTTGTAGGGATATTGCTGATTTCGACGATTACAGGCTCTGGACTTGATCAGATGACCACTCCCACCATCACGATCGGCAAAATCACTACATTCAGCACGCCTAAACCGCTACAATTCATCCAGCCAACACATCTGATTCATGCACCGCAAACGCCTCATATTAACCCGTCGCATCGCCGTTGAACGAGTCAGCGCAAGGGGAAAACAGATGCGACGGTACCAGTTCCGAAAGGGTGTGGTCGCGGACGATTCGCGCCAGCGAGGCAGGCCACTACACTGCTAAAAATTGGGGAATAGATCGGGCAAAGAGGAGCTCAGCACGTGGCAAGAAAATGGACGTTTCACCCTCACGATGAAGCTGGAATTCGGCGCCTGAGTGGGCAATTGAAAGTTTCTCCGCTCTTGAGTCAGGTGCTCCTTTCGCGCGGCTTTTCGCAGGTGGATTCTGCCCGCGCATTTCTCAACGCAAAACTCAGTGACCTCCATGACCCGTCGGAGCTACCCGGGATCGATGCCGCAGCCGATTTAATGGTGCAGGCGATTGAGGCCAAACGCCGCATCACGATTTATGGCGATTATGATGTCGATGGAGTCACGGGCACCAGCATTCTGTGGCACTGTCTGCAACTGAGCAACGCGAAGGTTGACTACTATATCCCGTGTCGCATGAACGAGGGCTACGGCCTGAACATCGCCGCGCTACAGACGCTGCACAACGAAGATCCACAGCGTCTTGTTGTGTCCGTCGATTGTGGAATCGCGAGCGTTGCCGAAGCCGCCATGGCGCGCACAATTGGTCTCGATCTGATCATCACCGATCATCACCATATCGGACCGCAGCTTCCCGACGCCTTGGTTCTTGTGCATCCGCGTCTGCCAGGATCGACGTATCCCTTTGGTGAACTGTGTGGTGCCGGCGTGGCTTTCAAACTTGCGTGGGCAATTTGCCAGCGATTGGGCGACGGAAAAAAAGCTAGCCCGCGGATGAAAGAATTTCTCAAGCAGGCCGTAACGCTGGCTGCCCTCGGAACGGTGGCCGACGTCGTCCCGCTTTTGGATGAAAACCGTGTCATCGTACGTTACGGTCTACAGGCCCTGCGCGAACAATCGTCGTTGGGCATGCAAGCTTTAATGCGCGTGGCAGGTCTATTCGATAAACCGGAAATCCGCGCAGATGATATCGGTTTTGGACTTGGGCCGCGGATCAATGCGGCAGGTCGCTTGGGCCAAGCACGCTTAGCAGTCGAATTATTGACAACAGAAAATGCCGAACGTGCCACAAAGCTGGCGGAGTATTTGGATACGCTCAACAACAATCGCAAAACTGTGGAACGGCGCATTCTGAAGCAGGCCAGAGAACTCGTGGCAGAACATCCGGAATGGGAAAAGCACAAGACGCTCGTCCTCGCGCATCACGACTGGCATCCCGGCGTGATTGGAATCGTTGCTAGTCGCGTAACTGAAGAATTCAGCAAGCCAACGGTTCTAATCGCGTTGCGCGACGACGGAACTGGTCAGGGATCTGGCCGCTCATGGGCAGGCTTTGATCTGTACGCAGGGCTGGAATCCTGTCGCGCACATGTCGTCAGTTTCGGAGGTCACAAAGCGGCGGCCGGGGTGCGTATGAAAGCCACGGCTGTGGGTGCTGTGCGGGAAACCTTGGCGGCTTGGGCTGCGGAGAATTTTCATCCGACGGCGGCGGACACGGAACTCCGCATCGATGCCGAGGTCTTACTTTCAGAAGTCACGTTTCCGGCAGTGCGCGAACTGGAACGCCTTGGCCCGTTTGGCCAAGAAAATCCGCTGCCTCGTTTTGTGGCGTCGCGCGTGGAGTTGGCAGAATCACCAAAAACGATGGGAGAAGGTGACAGGCATCTGGCGATTAAAGTCCGTCAGCAGGGAACAACCATGCGCGGTGTCGCGTTCGGCCGTGGTGATTGGGCCGCACAACTCAAAGCTACGGTGGGCCCAATTTCCGTCACATTCGCCCCAGTTATCAACACCTTCAATGGCTTCAATAAAGTCGAATTGCATTTGATCGACTGGAAGCCAAGCGCTGGGGCAGAACAACCGGCAGATTAGTTGGCCCGTCACCGACTCGGCCGCACTTTGCGATCCGAATTCCCGAGACTCAGGTCGGCCCGTCGACTGCGGGGCCGCTGTTGAAGGCTCAGCACGGCGGAGGAAAATGGAGACAGTTCGTTTGCAAGAGGGTTTCAAAATCCCGAGTGCGGTCAGATGCACTCTCGAGCAACTCCGGCGTAAGATATCCGCATGACATTGTGGCAAAACGTTTTGGTAACGGCAGTCTTGAATTTGCTTGTTGTGCAGGCGAATTTTGTGGTTGCACGTGCGGACGAAATCGCCGATGGCGAACGGGAGTTCGTGCAGCAGTTGCTGACTCGGCAGTTTTTTGATCTGGCCGAGCAATTCTGTGTACGGCAGTCGGAACACAGCAGCACGCCTGACGAACGCGCGGCGTGGCAGATCATGCTGGCGGATTCCCGCGCGGAACACGCATGGACATTGCAAGAGCCGGGGCGAACGCAAATTCTGACTCATGCGGTGGAAAGTATTACGGAGTTTGTTCGCAAAGAAAGTCCCAGTGCTGAGCTTGATCTGTTGTTGCGCGTGCGACAGATCGAAATCCTTTCCACGATTGCTATAATCGAGACAAAGTGTGCCGAATTCGGGCCGAAAATCGCCCCTCAGCCTTTGGCAACGCAGGCGATCGCGGAAGGACTACAGCTTGCGGAGGCCATGCTGTTGCAGATCGTGCAGATTCGGAAGGACATCGAAAGTGACGTAGCACGAGCCGCTCGTGATCGGACGCGTTATGTCGTAGCGGAGCTCATGCTGATGCAGGCGCGGCAGAATCCAGCGGATGCCGTTCTTCGAGCCCAGGCGGCCACCGCGGCCGAGCAACTCATCAAATCGAGCGGCGACGAGGAAGTACGTTTTCAGGCTCGACGCCTGCTGGCCGAATCATTGCTCGACAGGAAGGACTTCAAAGGTTTCGGTCTGTTGCTGACATCACTGACGTCGATGGCGGAAAATGAAACTCAGCAGATTGCGGTTGCGGCCTTGAAAATTCGCGGTCTGTTGCGCCGCAATCAGCCTTCCGAAGCATTGCAGCTCTGTCTAGATCTTGAAAAGCAGGCCCTCCGATCGGAGGAACTCAGCACGCTGCGTTTGGCTTCGCTGCTCAAACTGTGCGAACTGCTGCAGCAGCTGGACGTTCCGGATCTCAGGCAAAAAACGGCAGACGAATTTCGATTGCTCAAGCGGCGCGTAAGTTCGACTTCCAAAGGGGTGTGGCGGGACTGTGACGAACGGATCGCCTTGCGATTCGACCATGTGGAAAAGTTCGGTGCTGAAGCAGCCACGGCCCTTGAAAGCATCGCCGATCTGATCGGGGCAGGTGATTTTGTGGCGGCGCGAAAATCACTGTTGGAAATGCGGGCATCGCTGGAACACACCGATCCAAAAATCGCGGCCACGTTAGCGATGCAGGCCGGGGAACTGGCTCTGCGCTTAGATGACTGGCCAGCGGCTCAAGCAGACTTGAATTCCGCCGTTGTGCTGTTCCGGACGGCGCAAAATCAAGAGCAGGAAGCTGTCTCTGATCTCTTACGCATCTACGCGCTGGGACGCCATTGGGACGCCGAATTTTCTGCCCCAATAGAAATTCGTAACACGCTTGAAGCCGCGTATCGGCTGGCGTTGGAGCAGCACCTTGTAAACTATTCAGGCTCAGTCACGACAGCGAAGGCCCGGGTATGGCGCGCCATGTTGATTCGGACGATAGACCCCATCGCAGCGGCCGAAGATTTACTCATGCTGTCAGACGACGCGACCGAGCGTGAGTCCCTGCTGATTCAGGCTGGTGCCCTCCTGATTGATGTGGTGTTTAATTCGCAGACTGCCGCAACGGTCATTGATGCAGATCGGTTGACAGCAGCCATCAAGGCGTGGGCTACGGGTGCCGAAGAAGTGCTCGCAGAGCACGCGAACTTGGCGACATCTGCTACACCTGAAGCATGGATTCACCCAATGCTGGAGATTCAGCGTTTAATGTTTTCGCTGCAACATCGCTGGTCAGCTTCAGATGACTGGGCGAAACTGGCAGCAGACACAGCACGGCACCTTGCTGCGTTGGCCACGTTTGATGCACCTGATGCAGCGGCAGCACAAACAATTGATTTCCTTGGCGAGCAGCAGATTCAGATCACTGCCGCGATCGCAAATGCGCATGCCATCATGACACTTGCGGCCTGTCGACAATTGCTCGAGTTTGATGCCGTGCAGGGATCTAGGGACGTTTTGTTGCGGCAGACGCACGAGCGGCGATGTCAACTTGCCGGATTCTTGCTGCATCAGGCTAGTGCAACAACTGCTCCTGTCCCTGGTGACCCGCAGCTGGGATTCTTGGCACTCGAGTTGCTGTGTGAAAAAGACTCAGCAACATTGCCGACCGACCGCCAACTCGCACAACTTCCGATGTTGCTTGAAGCAGCAAAAGTGGCCGATAACTTTCAACCGTTCGATGCAGTGCTAGGGGAGCTGACAGCGAAGTCTCTCACCGATGCGCAGTTGCTGAGGGTGGCAGCAATCCTAGCGGACCGAACGGCGTTAAAATCGACGAAGACTAAGTCGTCAGCATCAACAGAAATTTTCTGGAAATCGGTGCTCAAGCGGTCACGGTCAGGCGATGACCAGTGGCTTGAAGCATCCTTACAACTTGCCACAATCGCCGTTCAGAAGAAAAACCACCAAGATGCCCTAAAGGTACTCAACGTGATCGATGCCCTGCACCCCGATTGGGGAACCTCCGAAAGAAAGACGCGGGCAACAGCATTGAAGGCGCGTGTGGAGTCTAGCAAGTGATGACTCCCGTCTTGTCATTTTCAGAAGTTGCGATTACTACGAATGTCAGGCGATTGCATGAAGTCGCGGTGCAGTCCGAGCATCGGTGGGCAGCGGTATTGAGCCGGCTAGTGCCCATCCGTCTGCTGCGTGACCTGATCCTGCCGATCACAAAAACTGCATCCTGCAGCAAAGTTTACGATGCCGAGCACCTGGCAGATGCGGGTTTCGAAACGGTCATTTTTACTGGTCGAGTTGTCGATTTAAAATCCTTGGGACGACTTAAGTGTGTTGCTCAGCGGACTCAGATGGTCGTTGTTATCGATCATTTCCGCCACGCTGAATTGCTGTCACAATGTGTGGGTCAATCCGGGCTCAAAATTCAGGTTCTCATCGAGGTTGATCTTGGGGCGCAGGCAACGGGCGTTCGTCCCGGACCTGATGCATCCTTACTGGCAACAGCCACTGCACTTTTGCCGGGCTTAAGCCTCATCGGCGTGTTTGCGTCGGCCGTGGATTGCGGGGTTGAACGTGCTGGAGGTGAAACCCATGAGGCCATGGCGTCAATTGTCACGATCGCAGAGCATGCCTTGCGGAGTATTCGCGACGTCTCTCCTGAGTGCAACGAGATGATCGTCGCCGTTTCATCAGCACGCTGGTTATCCAAGTTGGACGCACGCATCAAGTGTCTGGCTGTGAGTCCGTTTCTGAATTTCAACAACGAAAAGTATGATGCACATCAGCAACACTGCGTCTATTTAAACGCGACAGTTATTTCACGCCCCACCCTCGAGACGTGTGTCATTGATGCAGGTAGAAACGCACTTGATGCCGAGTCAGATACTTGCGTGTACGAGCCGCCTGGAGCTTCAATTCAGCATTCAACGTTCGAGACATCCACGCTGCTGATTTCTGGCGAAGCGGCGGATCTGCGCATCGGTGATCTGGTTCGCCTGGCGGTGCGGAACCCTGAACGACTTTTGCACCAAGTTCGACTATCGTAGGCAAACGCGCAGAGATGCAGACACGACGTCTCATCACGGTTCAGGCGGCGGGCATGGGAGCGACGTCTAAGGAATCCATCGCTGCCGGATCTCCTGAGGGAGTTGGCAGCGACTATTGGCTAACGCAGAGCGGGAAGTCAAAGCAAATCTGCTTGGCTCATTCAGCAACAGGTACCTTAATCACTGGCGGCAGTGGCTCGCCCTCGGCAATGAATTTCATCGACACGGAGTTCACACAGTGTCGTGTATCCTTCGCAGTGTATCCCTCGCCGAAGAACACATGCCCCAGATGGCCGCCGCAATTCTTGCAGGTAATTTCTGTGCGATCTCCGTCTTCATCGAGATGCCGCTGTACTGTGCCTTCAATCTCGTCATCGAAACTGGGCCAACCGCAATGGCTGCTGAATTTGTGTTTCGCCAGATACAACGGCGTGTTGCACTGACGGCAGATATACGTGCCTAGATCCTTCGTGTCGGTGTACTCACCGACATAGGGACGTTCCGTCCCCTTCTGCAGAATTACGTAGGCTTCCTGCTTAGTGAGCGCGTTGTATTGCGGCGGTACGTTCTTTCCTGAATCCGGATGAGTCATGCCTTCGTTTCCTTTTGGTTCAGACGCTGAAACTATCGGCTCAGCTAGCTTCGATTCTGGCAACGGAGCTGGTGGACTCGGTAAAACTTCCACCGTGCCATGATCTGAGTCGCAGCCTGCGCTCAGAAAAATCATCGCCAACAGCAGATGTATCGGTCGCATGTTAAATCCTCCATACTCGTCACATAAAACACAGCGAGCACGCCAAGTTGCGTGCTCGTGTATTATATAGTTGTCTAACAAATCGTACAGTCGACGGACGGTTGGAATGCGCGCTACCCCCCCCACGGCAACTCTACGCCTAATGTTTGAGAGGCGTGAGTAGCACTGACATCATCTTGCCACTTTCCATGCGCGGAGCCTGTTCGACACTTGCCACATCCGCCAGACTCTTGACGACTTCGTCGAGCATTTCGATTCCGCGTTCATGGTGCGCGTTTTCGCGGCCCTTAAACATTACGTTGATTTTCACTTTATCGCGACGCACTAGAAAGTCGCGTGCTTGGCGAACTTTGGTTTCAATATCGTGCTGACCGGTCTTGGCACGCAAGCGGAGTTGCTTCAACTGCGTCTTGTGCTGCTTCGGTCCGCTGGTTTTCTTTTGGCGTTCATAAATCACCTTCCCGTAGTTCATGATGCGACAAACGGGAGGACGTGCTTCTGGACTGACTTCGACAAGGTCAAGGCCTTCATCCAGCGCGATTCGCAGTGCTGCTGCGGTTTCCATTTCACCCAGCATCTCACCCGTCGCGCTAACGACACGGATTGGGGAAATGCGAATGCGTTCATTCATGCGCGGCAAATTGCTTTGAGGAGCCGCTGTGGGACGAGATCGTTTAATGGTTACCTCCGGAAAGAACAAATCGATCACACTGTGACACCAGACTTCTGCGGGACACCGCAGCTCTTTGACCGCCAGCGGCCGTCAGCAAGACTTCAGATCCTGCTTTTTATGCCACAAATCACCATAAATTGCCAGTGGTTTTAGTAAACGAGTTCCCGAATTGGGGACTCCGGGGCTGTCCCAAACGGGCAGTGGCATGAGTCACTGCACGAAAACCCCGCAAAATTGGAACTCATTCACCCACTTCGCGTTCGGCATTTTCTTTCGCTGAATTTCTTAGATCCTGCAGAGTTCTGATGCGATCCAATGTCATTGCCAGAAAACTTAGGCCCATCACAGCAACAAACTCCAGCAGCAGCAGATTCGTACCGTACGCATTCAGAAACTTCGCCAAGGGCGCCCGCTGATCACTGAACACGACTGCGATCAAAGACATGATGGTGACAATGAAAAGGGCTGTGGCGGGGACAATCAGCTTAAACAGCAAGCTCACCGGAACACCTGGACCTCGCATGGGAATGGGCCTTGATGGGCGTTTCTGAAAATGGAACAGGAACCCGAAATAGAACGCAACGTACTTGGAGAAGACAGAGTGCGGTATGTCTGGATGGGTTTTGGACTGCGATTCCTGTGGCCTGGAGATTCTGCGGCCGAAATTCAACACAATTCGACCGCGTGCCGAAATATACACAGCGCGGGTCTAGTGCGCTGCCAATCGTGTCTTGATGTGTGCCACTGGCTCTGCAAATGCGGCGCACTGGCAGAGCCAGTGGCACACAGCTCATCAATCCATTGCTGACAGAGCACGACTGCAATACTGCTTGCAATGCGTCAGACTTTCTGTCATGTTGGCCGTTTTGAAATGCCCACGAACAGGCGGTGGTCCGCTCTGACTTCGGCCAGCTTTTTTTCCGACGACGAACACGTCATTCCATGACTCCACTGCAAAAACAGAAAGTCGATACGCGAGTCATCGTCGAAACGCCTGAAGGCGCGGACTTTCAGTTTGTGATTGCCGGTGCCGGAACGCGGGCCGTGGCATGGCTGATCGACAGACTTATCCAGGCCGGCATCCTCGCCCTGGTGTCCATCTTGGCTCTCTTTTTGTTGCCTTTCGGCGAAGCAGGGGCCGGTCTGGGATTCGGCGGAATACTGATTATCTCCTTCGTGCTTGACTGGTTCTACTTCAGTCTGTGTGAAGCATACTGGAATGGCCAGACACCCGGCAAACGGTCTCAGGGACTTCGCGTGGTCAGAACGAACGGCACGCCGATCGATCCTGCCAACGCTATCGGCAGAAATTTTCTGCGGGCAGCCGACATGTTGCCATTCTTCTATACCGTCGGCATGATTTCGATGCTGATGACACGGCGGTTGCAGCGACTGGGCGATCTGGTGTTCGACACCATGGTTATCGACGAACGCCGCGAATGGATCAGCCGCTCTGGAGGACTCACCGCCAACATCGAAGCCTTTCCGCGTTCTGAATGCCCACGACGCTTCAGTGTTCCCGAACGGACGTTGGCGGTGATCGAACGGTTATTCGAATCCGATCGTATCATTTCAGAAGCACGACGCGAAGAGATTTCTCGACCTTTGAGCGAAGCGCTGCGGAAGCGACTGGGCTACGTCGATCCGCAGCCGGACCCTCGTAATCCGCATCCGTTTTTTCGCACACAGGGTTTTCGGCACACGATGTTTCTGCTGCGCGTCTTAAAGACGTTTGCTGAGAATCCGGAGGGCACAAAGTCCCTCGCAAAAAACAGCAGCGAGGAGCGCCCAACCCCCGTTGTCGCGTACCAGACGAAACGCTTCGCGGCCAGAACAGCCGACTTTGTCAATTCGGAACTTTCCAACTTCCTGGCAGATGATGCCGCAG
>QWQG01000154.1 GCA_003670925.1 Planctomycetota bacterium
ACTCAGCCCTTTGGAGACGTCAATCGTCTGGTCGGCCGTTTTGTAACGCTGAAGGCGGCAGCGGGCGGTACGGACGAGACATTGAAGATCGTTGCCAACACTGGCGACAGGCTCACCATGGAGACGGCATGGGAAGTCGCGCCGGCCCTCGGCCAGAACTATGAGATTCCCACCCTGACATCAGCCTCGGCGATCAACGATTCACGCGCCAGCATGGCACTGGGGCTTAGTTACTTGAGCAGTTCCCCGGAAATGACTGCTGACAGTAAAATCTTCAATTCGCAGGATGGCACGGGATTTTATCTTGGAACCAATGGAACTGTTGCGCCTGATCTGATCATTAGTCTGAGTTCCCTTGTTGCTTCGAAGGTGGAATTCAACATCGATCTGGACGGCCTGCCTCAGCCCGCCACACTCGCAGACATTGCTTCGCGCATTTCAGGGGGTTCAGATGGTCGCCTCGAGGTTTATCAGAACACGGCTTCGTCGTTTTATCTGATCGATCGCGCCCGTGCGGGATTAGTCAGTTCGTTTACGGTAAGGAACGGAAGCGGCAGTACAGCAGCAACCGATCTGCAGCTTGATCTGGCTGCGGCCGATGAAGATGTTGACTATGCGGGTGACGGCCAACCGGAGTACTCGATTCCGATCGGCCATTCAGCCACTGTGATTGAAGGCGGGCCACTTCATGGGGACACCCCCAGCGCGCATTTGACGCTGCTTGCCAACGCCGGTTCACTGCCGCACATCCGGTTTTCAGTGGGTCTTCGTTCGAGCATGATTCAGGGAAGTGCGCACTGGGGTGATGTGGCCGTCGATATCAGCGGCGGAAGTCTCAACGCACCCTCTGCCATGGGCATCGACGCCACGTTTTATTCATCGAAGCTGCGAGACCTCTCTGAGGGCCTGGAGGATCCCTCCGTTTTGATGCAAAACGGTGAAATTCATTCGTTCAGTCCGCTGAACATGAATCTGACG
Organism: Planctomycetota bacterium; assembly: GCA_003670925.1. GTDB lineage: Bacteria > Planctomycetota > Planctomycetia > Planctomycetales > Planctomycetaceae > SXXK01. The sequence continues at coordinate 979 of QWQG01000154.1, forward strand.
GTGGCTGCTCAAGCTGGAATCATGGGTGTCGGGACCACCGTCGCCATGACGGCCATTGCCAGCAACATTTATGATCTTCAGAAGCCCGTCGAAGCCCTGCTTACCGATAATGATTCAGGCATCTACAAATTTCTGAACGCGGTTGAATTTCTGACAGTGGACGATCTGCTGAAGCACCTCAATTCTGCGGCTGATTACTTGATGCAGTTGCAGGAAGGATCAGCCTCGAAACTGTCAGTTGCAGCACCGGGACTTTCGCGCAGTGTTGGGCAACTTCAGGCGTTTGGTGACCGGTTCCGCGTGGCAGTGTCGAACCTTCGTCTCGCCGCCCCGGCGTCTCTCCAGGACCTGCAGCAAAAGCTGACTCTGCTGTCCGGAGATTTTGATGGCGTGATAGTAAATCTTAGCTTCGATTCGGTCACATCAAAACTCAAAGTTGCCATCGGACTGGATCTGAAGCAATTGAACTCTGAGGTTCTGTTCCGACTCAGTCTTCAGGATTTTGCGACATCCGCAACCATCACTTCTCTGGGCCTAGAGCCCGCGAGTCTGATTCTGGATACCTTCGGGAGTGCGCCTTTGGCCGTCCGCACAGACGGCACTGTCAATCTTGACCTTGGTGTCGATTTGGCTTCGCAGACCGGGACTGTCAGTGGCTGGACAAAAACCACGCTCACGACGAGCGGGACTGCTTTTGGCAGTCTTAACAGCCTGGCAGGTGGTGAAGTCATCCTTAGCGTGGGTGGGCTCCGACAGGCTCGCAGGATTATTTCCAACACGGCGAACACACTGACCATCGATCGTGAATGGAGCACTGATCCCGTCAGCGGAAGCAGCACTTACCTCGTCCGTGGCATGGCACCGTTCCTGTTTGATTCGACCGCCGCGTCTCTGCAATTGCGCGCGGAAAATTCGGCAATGAATTTCCAGACGACACTGGGTGTGATTCCTGCTCAGGTGAATCCTGGTTCCTTTGTGCTGAATAACAATGGAGCTGCAGGAGGCAGTGGCTTTGCGACTTATCAAGTTGGGCTGAACGGTGATCGAGATTTCGCAACCGCGTTCGCCAGCACCAATATCGGATTGAGCGGCGGAACAATTGTGAATCTGCCCCTGATCTTTCCAGAGACAGTCATTCCATCGCCAACGCCAACCTCCGTGGCGTTTATTCGGACGTCCCGAAATCTGAGCACTCCATCAGGCACCGTGACGACAAATCTTGACGGCGTTACCGGGACTCCGCCATGGCCAAAACTGACCACCCTCGTCAGTGGACTGGATCTGCGGAAAAATCTCGACGGACTCCGCGGTGGATTCAACAGTGTGTTCACGCGACTCAACGACCTTCTGAACAAAGCCGTCTTCGGATTGGAACTGCCGTTCGTCGGAACTCAGCTTGCGGGTTCGGTGGATTTTGTAGAACAAATCCGAACCAAGGTACTGGGAAATCTCAGTACGATCACCGGGACACTGACTCCGGAAAAAATGCGGCAGGCGCTCTATGATGCCTTCGGACCGGGGGGATTGAACTGGCTGCAGGACACAGGCGGCGCGGCTGGGGGAGGACCGGATGGGGGCATCAGTCTGTTTGATGATATCACACTGCCTTCGCTCAATGCTGCCGATGTGTCTTTTCAGCTGTTATTGAACGTTCCGAAACAGCATCTGAGCCTGCCTGTCGATCTGAATCTATTGCTCCCCGGTCTGGGTTTGAAGACCGCGGCCCTGGCGGACGTCCGTGTCGGGTTCCGGATGCCTCTGCTGGTCGGCCTGAGTCGCACCGATGGCGCGTATTTGGGCGTTGCCGCCCAGAATGACATTACAGTAGATCTCGAACTGGGACTGCCCAGCCGACTGGCTTCCATGACCGGGAATCCGCAGTTGACGTTTTCGAATTCCGCTGGCGTGGGACAGATTCGGCGGTCGAGTGGCAGTTGGCTGCTGGACGGCTTTGTCGAGGGCCAGCAGGTCACCGTCGCGGGCTCGGCAATCGCCGCCAACAACGCCAGTTGGAAAATTACGAATATCGATCCTACGGGCCGCGTGTTGACCCTCGACTCCGTGGTTGAAGCACAGGGCCCGGTGGACGGCCTGTCGATTTTTGTGGCCGTCGACAAACTGAAAAGCACGTTCAGCAATCTGCTGCCCATCACACTGGACTGGAATCAATCGGCCGCACCGCAGTTCCGAGGGACATTCCTCATCAACCTGCGAGATGCCTCCGGGAACAACAATAACCGTCTCTCGTCCATCGAACTGGAAAGCAATCCGGCACTGCAAGGCAGTCTCTTGCCTGCTGCACCCGTCCCGGAACTGCTGCAGCTGACTGCGGATATCGCTCGTCCTCTCACCATCGATCCTCTGCACTTCATGGTCCAGACTGATTTTCCGGCAGGCACGGCCTTCCCGGCCTATCGCTGGGATCTGGACATCAGCAACTGGACATGGACCATCGCGAATAACACGATCGTCAGTTCCGCGCCGACAGTGGCATTCAATAACGTACAAATCGACCTCGTAAGTCTGATGAGAGACTTTCTGGGGGCGAGCCTGACACGCATGTCGGTATCGCTGCAGCCTATAAAAGGGATTGCCGATTTTCTGGACAGTGAAGCGATGCCGATCGTCTCGTTGCTCTTCGGACGCGGCAGTTATGTTTCCTCGACCGGGACGTTCGGCGGCGACGCACAAATCGGAGATTTCCTGGGGGCTTACCTCGCAATTAATGCGCTCGTCAACGGGGGTGTCCCTTTCGAACGCGACGCCCTGACGGAGGCATTGACAGACCTATTTGAAAAAGACTTTGACAATCTAAGATTAGTTCCAATCCTGCAACTGTCCGGGGAGGCATGGATTGACCTAGGGGCCTTTACCGTCAGTGGGGCTGCTGCCACGGGAACCGGATCTGTGGCATCCAGTATGACAGGGACCCCTGCACCACTGGGAAGCTTGACCGATAAACCCTTAAAAGTCATGGGGGATGTCGCGATTGGATTTCAGGGAAATACCATCACGCGGACTCAGAACCCGATCTATCAGGGGGAACTCTCCTTTACGACGCAAAAAGTGGAGTACGTCGAAACCGACAGTGGGAAAATACCAATAGTGACAGACGGCTCTATCGCGGGACCTGACTGGAGTTCTCTGGGCTTGATCGCCGGAGAGTCGCTGATCATCGCAAACGCGTCCGGATTTAATGGCGAGTATCTGATTGATCGCATCGAAGGCACCACGCTCTATCCTGCCCCTTCATCTGCGGCCTACATCAACAATTTCGTGACAGATGCGGAAGATGGCCATGTGCTTGTACTTAACAATGTCACAGCGAATACAACCGCTCGTACATGGGCGGACGATGGATTTGAACTCGGTCAGGTAATTCGCGTGCAAAATGCGGGTGCAAACAGCGGTGATTATAACATCACGGCGATCACCGACACGACTCTCACCACTTCCAACAAAACCAGTATCGTTGTTGCAAACGGCTCGAAAGTGTCCGTAAGTGTATCGCGACTAGCTTCCGGTGAACTGGCCACACCATCGATCATGGGGCAGGTCATAGGATTAGTCGGAACCCGAGGCGCCGGCGGCGGAGCTAGAGACGCCGCAAACAGTTTTCTCATCACGCAGTTGATCCCCGGTAAGAACGGATTTGAAGGTGTTCTCAGCGGAGTGGCCAGCGGATTTCTAGGTGGTGTGAACCCGATCCAGTTACCGATCCTGACGCACTCTTTTGATCTTCTGACAGGCAACATCAACTTTGGCGGCACGGCAGCCCAAAGCAGCCTGATGACCTACGACACACCGGAACTGTTTGTGGCACTGTATCAGGACATTCCGCTGGATGCGTGTTTCATCTTCTTCAAACCCTTCCTGAACCCCGCCAAAAAAGCGCTTTGTCCAATCCTCTCGAAAGCCAAGGGCGCATGGAATCCTTATTTGGCTTTTAATTTCGAGGCACGAGCTCGGGAAGGAATGGCTTTTGACACAACGGGACTGGAACGTTTTCGCATCACGAGAAATGCGGCGGACATTGTCGATGGATTTTATTTTGATCAGACAATCGGAGTGGCGCCGACGCCGTCTCTGATAGGCACTGATTCCATCGGCTTTGCTGCGGTATTAGATCCTCGTCGGCCTCAGGCCCAATCGAGAATTCTGGGTGGAATCGGCGTGGGCGTTTATCTGGGGTTTAGCATCCCTGCGGTATTCGACTTCAAGATCGGCACAGAAATCACGTTCTTCGCCGGTCGCGATCTGAAATTCCATGACCCTGATGAGAATGGCAAAATTCGCGCCAGTGAGTTCGATCGCCTCGCGGGATTTTCTCAGGATTTGCTCGTCCACAGTTTCAGCGGCACTGGTGCAGATGCATTCGATTCTGGTGCTCGCTTTGAGATTCGCTGGGACATCTACGCGAAGATCAAAGTTCTGTTTACGATTCTCGACCTGCGAATCAATCTCC
>QWQG01000181.1 GCA_003670925.1 Planctomycetota bacterium
AGCAGCGTTGGTTTTCGGCAGATTCGCGACGGTGCGTCCAACACAATCATGGTTGGTGAAAAATGTGTGGTAGAAAATGCGAATGAGCTGGGCTGGATGTCGGGTACGAAATCCGCATTGCGAAATACGGGCGTGCCGATCAACGGCGGCTGGGATGTCGGGGGACCTACACCGGGGGCAGCTAGGTTCCGAAAGGCATTACCGCCCCCGGACGATACTTCCACCAGCGGCTATTCCAGTTACCACATCGGTGGTTCACAGTTTGTACTGGCAGATGGTTCAGTGCGATTTCTGAGTGAAAACATCAGTCTCCCGGTGTATGCCAATCTTGGCAATCGAGCTGACATGGAAGTCATTGGAGAGTTCTGATGAGGTATCTGCCTGCATACTCACAACGCCGCCTTCGTGGATTCACGCTGCTGGAGCTACTGATCGTGATCGCGATCGTAGCCGTTCTGATTGCACTCTTGCTGCCCGCTGTTCAGCAGGCACGTGAGAATGCGCGTCGCGTGCAGTGCCAGAACAATCTGGTGCAACTGGGTGTGGCTTTGCAGCATTACAATCAGACGTTCAGCGTCCTGCCTCCCGGATGCGTCAATGACGTCGGTCCCATCCTGGCAGATGGCCAAGGGTATCGTATCGGCTGGATCGCTCAGATTCTGCCGTTTCTTGGACAGGACGGAGTCTGGCATCAGGTCAATTTCGTCAATCCCGATCGTTCGTTTATGTCGCCAGAACAAAACGCATCACTGAATGAAGCGATCGTGCTGTGGAATCAGGTTCAGTCCGGTGAGATTACCAAAGAGCAGGCCGTTGAAATGCAGAATGGCATGAACCCGACTCTGACCAGACAAATCGGCAACGGCTACGACGTTACACGAGGAAAGCCAAAGCCACCAGATTTGGCGGGAACATTTGCAAGCACGACTATCGCTCTCAGTCTGCTTCAATGCCCTTCAAACCCTCGAATCACATCGCCGATTTCCTGCTACGCTGGAGTTCACAACAGTGTCGAACAGCCAATCGACATCGATGGTGATGGCTTATTATATCTAAACAGTTCAGAATCACTTGAATCTGTCCCGGACGGCGCATCGAATACGTTGCTGCTCGGAGAACACATGAATGTGCCGTTCGGATCCGTCTGGATTTACGGAGACCGTGGCACCCTACGCAATATGGGAAATACAAGTGGATTGGGTTCCTACACACGCATCATGAGCTTCGACCCGGCCACAGGCGAAATGGAAGACACCCGCAATATGACGGACGAACAACGAGCTGAATACAAGTTTATCCAGAATCAGCGCGTCGGCACGTTCGGAAGTGCGCACAGTCTTCACGTTCATTTTCTGCTGGCCGACGGCAGTGTGCGTGGAATTCGCAAGACCATGTCGGAGGAAGTGCTCCTGAAACTGGCGTCCCGGAAAGACGGGCAGCTTGTGTCGGCGACGGAATTCTGATGTAGGATGGACATTCATATCCGGCGTACGGCCAATATATCGAACATGAATGTTCAAACTCCAGGCAGGATATCTTGTGCACCGCGCGTTGCGTTCGACCAGTCTGGGTGCCGCTTTCAGGTTCGAAAACGGGAACTACCGAGGTCACTGGCTCATGAAACCCGTTTTTCCTTGCCGAATTGCTGTCATGGGCTTACACTGTGCGCCTCGGTTATCCAGCCAGTGGGCTGGGTTGTGTCACGCAGCCACGAATTTCGTGGTGGCATTTGGTTCAGTTCAAACGCTGGTGTACTTGTCACTGGCCAGTTGAAACACCTGAAGGTTTAAGTAGATGAAAAAAGATATCCATCCGAAATACCAGCCGGTTGTGTTCATGGACACATCCACGGGGACTCGTTTCCTCATTAATTCCACGATGCGTTCGAAAGAAAAGACAACGTGGGATGATGGCACCGAATACCCGCTCGTCAAAGTCGAAATCAGCTCGGCATCGCATCCGTTCTATACGGGCAAGATGAAGTTCATCGATTCCGCCGGTCGCGTTGAAAAGTTCACGAAGAAATACAAATGGGGAAAAAAAGAAGAAGAGACTGCAAAGTAGCGACTGTGATCTGACAATCTGACAAGGGCGTGCGCATTGATCTGCGCACGTCCTTTCTTTTTGCCTACGGGCAGAACGTTTTTCAGTCCCTCGAATTCTCTCTCAGGTATAGACTCATGTTTCCCGTTCTTGAACGCCAACTGGCCCGTTACGAGGAACTCGAAAAACAGTTGCAGGATCCGGATGTTCTCTCCAATATCTCGCGAATGCTGGAGATCCAGAAGGAAATCGGCAAGCTGATGCGGATTGCGGGAGCCGTGCGGAAGTTCCACAGTCTGGAAGGTGACATCGACGTTGCCAAGATGATGATTGACGAGGAAGACGACCACACTTCGCGCGAGTACGCCAAGTCCGAACTGAATCAGTTGGTCGCTCAGCGGGATCACCTCGCCGTTGAACTCGAAGACATGGCAACGGCAGGCGATTCCGTTACCCGCGGAGCGTGTATCATGGAAGTTCGAGCCGGCACGGGGGGAGACGAAGCTGCGTTGTTTGCGAAGGATATTTTCGACATGTACATGTCGTACTGTGAGCAACGAAACTGGAAGACAGAAGTTTTGGAATTCAGTCCGACGGAACTAGGTGGCCTGAAAGAAGTCGTTTTTTCGATCACCGGGGAAGCTGCGTTTCACTCCCTTCAGTTTGAAAGTGGCGGCCATCGCGTGCAGCGTGTGCCTTCGACAGAAACGCAGGGGAGAGTCCATACCAGTGCTGCCACAGTGGCTGTGCTGCCGGAAGCTGACGAAGTAGAAATTGACATTCGCCCTGAGGATTTGGAGGTAGAAACGATGCGGGCCGGTGGGCCAGGTGGGCAGAAGGTCAATAAGACCGAAAGCGCCGTGCGTCTGACGCACCTTCCGACTGGAATTGTAGTCAAGTGTCAGGACGAAAAAAGTCAGCACAAGAACCGCGCGAGGGCAATGCGCGTGCTCCGCAGCCGCATCTTGGAGGCGCAAACCACAAAGCTGGCAAATGAACGCGCCGAACATCGACGGACTCTCGTCGGATCGGGTGATCGCAGCGAGCGAATTCGAACGTACAATTTTCCACAGAATCGCATGACCGACCATCGGTGTAATTTGACGATCTATAAACTCGATCGAATTATGATGGGTGACATGGGAGAACTGATCACCGCATTGCTGGCATTCGACCGCAACGAACGACTCCGCGAGGCAGACGCCGCTGTATAGTGGACTGGCATGGCAGTGTGAACGGTACGCCGCGGGCGACATCAGCCAGCCGAATTTAGAATCAGCTAACAGGCCACTTTGAAATTCTCTGGAACATGCTCACATGTGGAATGGGTATCGAAGGTGGAAAGCGGGAATAGTGCCGGTGCTCCTGTCGAGTGCGTCCTCGTTGATCGTGTTGAACGCGGAAGATTCAGGACTCTGGCGTGTTGGCGTTGTCTTGGTTGTCGCGCTGGGACTGGCGTACGTTACCGAAGAGATCGTCTGGAACCTAAAACGCGGAGGACGTCCCTGTCCAAACTGTGGTGAGAAGACTCACCTGAATTCCTTTCGCATTCGGAACACATGTGTGCATTGTGGTGGGCAGATTTAAGCACATGGGCCTCGCCCCAGAGTAAGTGATGCGGAAAATGACACGAAGGAGTCGGCTCAGTTTGATAAGGTATTTAAGGTAAAATCTACCAATCGCTTCCGTGTCCGTTCCGCACTGATGTCGAGGCACAGATTCTGGAACCCGTCCACCGTCAAGCGAAAGCGGCTTGGGCCAGATCGGAGTCTCCATGACTCTCAAATGTTTATCAGGCGCGAGAGTCAGTTCATCTCATCCCTTTCGAGGTGTCGTCACGACGCAACATTTTTGCGTTTGACTTTCAAAAGTCGTTGAACATCTTCAGGGTCAAGGAATGAAATCTGATTTTTTTGACCTACTCGACAAACATCAGCCGCTGCGACCGTGCAAATTGACATTCCGGCCCAAGCGGATTTTCGGAGATTTCTGCCTGACTGCTACAGGCGTCAGGTTCTGACTGCGTGGTGACTTTTCGTGACATCGGGTGATATTTTGCCACACCGCACCAAAGTTGCAGTGGTAGTGTTGCCGCAGGTGCGTCGTTTGGACCCTTCGCGAAAGCTGCCAGAAAATCGGATTCGGCATCTGTAGCCGATGAAAACATCGAACACTTCTCGTCACGTTGTTTTACTTTAAAAAACACTCAACCGTGTTTCTCGGGGTGCGTTGCGCCCTTCGGGAATTTCAGGCCGATCAGATGCTGGACAAAGAACGACTCAAAACCGACTTACTCGCACTAGGGCTGCTGGCCCTAGTCGTGTTCGTTGGTTTGAGCTTCCTCAGCTACGATCCGGCGGACCCGCCGTCCAGTCTGGTGTTTCCTCAGCGACAGATCCCGACAAACATCTGCGGAGAAGTCGGTGCGTCGGTGGCTTATTATACGCGTCAGTGGATGGGCTTTGGCGTGTGGGTCATTTTGGCTGCCTTGGTATCATGGGATCTGAAACTATTTTCCCGTGAGCCTTCACGAAGAACGGTGACAACACTGATTGGTCTGTTGCTCCTCGCAACTTCATCATGTGCCTTGCTGCATCTTCTAGTACCTGGGGTCTCTTCTGGTTCCGCATATGGGAGTGGTGGTCAGATTGGAGCAGTGACAGGTATTCTGCTCGAACAAAAATTCTCCGTCGGCGGCATTATGATTTTCTCCGGAAGCCTTCTGACTGCCGGCATCCTGCTCACACCTTTATCTGACGCACTCCAACCCGTGTTACACGCAGCGGCCTTACCAGCCAGCGTGATCCGTGCCACGCGTGGCTGGTTGCAACGTGCTCCCGCAACCGTCAAGCCCCGCAAAGAGACATCGAAGCCTGCTCAACGGGATGCGGATGGAAGAGTCGCGACCATTCCGTTCAAGGTGGCACTAAAAGTGCCTGAGGCCGCCGTCGCGGAAGTAGAGGGGCGATCAATTCGCATCAATCCGCCGGCATCGCTGGCCCTCCACAATCCGGATGGATTAGTCGGCACACAGCGACGTGGATTTTCACTGCCTGATATCAATCTGTTATTGGAATCGGAAGAGTTTCCGTACGAAGAACTGGCCAAAAAGGCTCGGGTTGCGGCGACGACTCTGGAAAATGCGTTCGAAGAATTCGGTTTGAACGTCAAGGTTGCCGAAATCGACACTGGGCCGGTAGTGACCCAATTCGAACTGGAACTAGAACGCGGCCTTCGTCTCAATAAAATTACGGCGTTGGAAGACGATCTCGCGATCGCATTGCGAGTTCCCTCAGTGCGCGTGGTTGCTCCGATTCCGGGAAAAAACACCGTTGGCGTGGAAGTTCCGAACGACAAGCAGGTCGTCGTTCGGATGCGTGAACTGTTGCAGACGGCGCGTGCCTCATCCGACGAGATGCGTTTGCCGCTGTTTCTGGGGAAGGATGTGAGCGGTCGACCGTTGACTGTCGACATGGCAAAGATGCCCCATCTCTTGATTGCCGGGCGCACAGGCACAGGCAAGAGTGTGTGTCTCAATACGCTTATTCTTTCACTGTTGATGACGCGAACACCGGACGAAGTGCGGATGCTGATGATCGACCCCAAAATGGTCGAACTGAGCCCCTACAAGAAGATCCCGCATCTAATGCATCCTGTGATCACGGACATGAAGAAGGCGGAAGCCGTGCTGGCATGGGCCGTTGACAAAATGGAAGAACGATACGATCTGCTGGCGCGTGTCGGCGTGCGTCACCTCGATAACTACAACAAGCTCGGCAAAATCGAAGTGTTGGATCGCTTGGGGATGACAGAAGCGGATCCGGATGCAGCTGCGATCCCGGAGCGGATGCCGTTCATTGTGATTATTGCGGACGAAATGGCCGATCTGATGATGACGTCTGGCAAGGAAGTCGAAGCTTACATCATTCGTCTGGCTCAGAAGTCACGTGCCGTAGGGATTCACTTGGTTTTGGCGACGCAAAAACCAACAGTAGACGTCATCACGGGGCTCATCAAATCAAACCTTCCGGCTCGAATTTCATTTCAGGTGGCCAGCAAGATGGACAGCCGAGTTGTGCTGGATGAAAGCGGAGCAGAAAGACTACTGGGCAGCGGCGACATGCTTTATTTGGCACCATCGACGAGTCATCTCACACGTGCGCAAGGGACGTATGTCAGTGATGAAGAAATTAATGCCGTGATCGCATTTTTCAGCGACACAGAACCGGAGTACAGTCCGGAGTTGTTGAAACTGACTTCTGCGGCCAGTGCAAGTGCCGCTGGAGCGGGTGGTGGAGATTCTGGCCCGCGGCATCATGATGATCTGTACGAAGACGCAGTGGGTGTCGTGATCCGTGAAGGCCGTGGCAGCGTGTCGCTGTTGCAACGTGCCTTGGGAATCGGATATGGCCGCGCAGCGCGGATGATCGACTACATGGCTGAAGATGGAATCGTTGGTGACTACAACGGAGCTCAAGCTCGCGAAGTTGTCTGCACACTGGAAGAATGGGAACAGGCCAAAGCGGACCGCGAAGAAGATTGACATCGGACAACCGTTGAACACTCCGTGGTCGCCAGCATCTGTGGACCGCTCACGAATTGTTCGGCAACATTGATTGTTTGAGTAATCCATAATGAAGGCTTTAGTCACCGGCGGCGGCGGATTTCTGGGGCTCTACATTGTGGAGCAACTCTGTGCAGCCGGGCATGATGTGCGCGTCTTTAGTCGAGGCGAGTATTCCGCATTGACGAAATTAGGCGTCGAAACACAGCATGGTGATCTGCGAGATGCAAAGGCTATGGAGCAAGCCTGCAAGGGAATCGACGCCGTGTTTCACGTCGCCGCGGTGCCCGGAGTCTGGGGTTCATGGGAAACGTATCATAGCATCAACACGACCGGGACATTGAACGTGATTGCCGGCTGTCGCAAGCGGCACGTGCAACGACTCATTTACACAAGTTCGCCCAGTGTTGTGTTTGATGGGTGCGATCAGATCAATGCCAATGAATCATTGCCGTATCCCACCGCGTGGTTATGCCATTATCCGCACTCAAAAGCATTGGCCGAACAGGCGGTGCTGGCGGCTAACGATCTGGATGGCCTGCGAACGGTTTCACTCCGTCCGCACTTAATCTGGGGGCCGCGTGACAATCACTTGATCCCGCGCTTGATGCAAAAAGCACGAGCCGGTCAATTGCGGCAAGTGGGACGAGGAGCGAACGTCGTTTCAATTTCCTATGTGGAGAATGCTGCCGTCGCTCATCTGCAGGCGGAAGCATCGCTCCGGAATTCGACAATGGCGGCGGGCCGCGCTTACTTCATTAACGAACCAGACGCCGTTAATTTGTGGGACTGGATCAATCTGATTCTCACCCGTGTAGGCCTTCCGCCAGTGACGCGCCGGATTTCCTCGACGATGGCGTGGTATGCCGGATCTATGCTTGAAATAGCATGGAAGTTTCTAAGACTCAAGCACGATCCGCCGATCACGCGGTTCGTCGCAGCTCAACTGTCCGGTTCGCATAGTTACAGCATTTTGGCTGCCCAACGCGACTTTGGCTACAAGCCATCAGTGACCGTGGAAGAGGGATTGCGGAGGATGCTGCGGGATCTCGATGATCGTGCAGCCTTGCTGTAGTCTGCGGCGGTTCCGGCAGTAGCGGAAGAATAACGCCTACACCCGACAGGCTTTCAGACAATCCTACGGAACATCGCACACTTTTTCTGGACTTATTCCAAATTGAGATCAAGTGTGCTGCAAGCAAGCTTGTATGCAAGGAACTGCGGGTGCACGGTCTAAGTGAACCGCTGTTGCCCCGCTCTGTCAAGCATGCCTTTTTGGAATTACACCCGACAATTCCCCAGCTTGAGAACATTTTGAATGAGTCCTATCCGGTCGATACTTGCGTGTTGGGGACAGCGGGATGTGCGACGTGCATCCGCATTGAGAATTGACTCGGTTCCGCCCGCAGAGGTCCTTGAGTGTCGTCAGTACTTGTCGAGCGATGTCGTGCTTGAGTGGAACAGGATCTCGCTGGATGCCATTCGCACGGCTTCCACACCTCCGCCAGTTGCCTCAAAAAACCTCGCGACCGTGCACACCGCCATTTTCGATGCCGTAAATTCAATTGACCGGCAGTACACACCTTATGCCACGACTGTTGTCGTCCAGCCACGCGCATCCAAAGAGGCTGCGGTGGTCGCTGCGGCTTATCAGACGTTGATCGCACTTTTTCCTGCACAAAAGGCGACGTTCGATGCCAAATATGCGGCGGCGTTAACTGCCATTCCGGATGGTAGGGCAGAAACCGACGGCATCAACGCGGGTAAGGACGTCGCGAGCAAAATCCTGGCCTTACGCGCCAACGACGGATCCTTAACAGTCATCCCGTACACCGTCGCCGCAGATGCAGGCGCTTGGCAACCGACTTCATCAACCCTAATTCCGGCGTTACCGCAGTGGCCAAACGTTAAACCTTGGGCAATGACGATTGGTTCTCAATTCCGCGCTGCTGCTCCGCCGAGTTTGAGCAGTGTTGCCTACGCGGCGGCGTTGAATGAAGTGAAAAGCATTGGTTCCGTCACAAGCCAAACTCGGACGGCAGACCAGACTGCCATCGCAAAGTTCTGGGCAAACGGAGGCGGTACTGCAACGCCGCCTGGCCACTGGAACATGGTTGCACAAATTGTCGCTGAAGCCCAACACACCTCACTCTCCGACAATGCACGCTTGTTTGCGATGCTGAACATCGGACTCGCCGACGCGGCAATAGCCTCGTGGGACGCGAAATATGCGTACAATCTCTGGCGCCCCGTTACGGCGATCAGGTCGGCCGATACCGACAGTAACGCAGCGACTACTGCCGATTCTACGTGGTTGCCCCTGCTCCAAACACCGCCCTTTCAATCGTATACGTCCGGCCACAGTACGTTTAGTGGAACGGCTGCGGCAATCCTGAAGGGTTTCTTCGCGACGGATCTAGTGTCGTTCAAACTGCCGTCTGAAACGCCCGAAACTGCAAGTCGAACGTTCAACAGTTTTTCTGAGGCCGCGGTAGAATCCGGAATCAGTCGTATTTATGCGGGAATCCACTTCAGCTTCGACAACGTTGCCGGCTTGGAGGAAGGCAGACTCCTCGGTGAATACGTGATCGGTAATTTTCTGAAAAAAAACGCAGGTAAGACGACAGCCACACTGCTAAACGGTGAATTGTACGTAAACGGATCACCGCGCGCAGACAAGATCGTCATCATGAATCGTGCGGCCAAATGTACCGTGACTTCAGATGGTCTATTACTTGGTAGCTTTGCACAATCTTTGGTCACCCACATCACTGTTGATGCCGGTGACGGGAATGACTTTCTGACTCTCATGAATGTGAACATCAGCAGTGACCTCTACGGCGGCCGCGGTAATGACCGTATCATTGGGAGCAGTGCGGCCGATCAGATCTTCGGCGAAGACGGATCGGATGTCCTGTTCGGCTGTGCAGGCAACGATTTACTGGACGGTGGACTAGGGCAGAATTTCCTGTTCGGTGGCCACGGGATAGACACGCTGAAAGGAGTCCGTGGCTTAGATCAACTCTTCGGCGACCCGAAGCTTGATAAATTTCTGTGGACCAGCTTAGCTTGAGCAACTGAGAAATTCACATTGACTGTGGCTGTTGCCTGCAGCACCGCTACGTAGTTGTGTAAACTTTCTTCTCGACGGAATCTGCGGATTTTTCACGCAGTCGTAGTTTTCTGAGAGACGAAGCAATTTAAGATGCAGATCATCGACACCGAAATCCTCTTCCGGCCTGATTCTGCCGCAGTGCGTTTTCTCCCGGAAGGGCCCTACGCATTGCCCGATGGTCGGATGAGCTGGGTCGGAATTCAACATGGAGCTGATGCGACAACCGGCTCGATCAATCTCCTGAATCTGCAGAATGGGGTCAACGAATTCTTCCCACTGCCGGGCCGGCCGGGGTTTGCCTTTCCAACCAATCAACCCGGTGTATTTGTCACGGGCTTTGAACGGAGCGTTGGACTATACGATACGCGCCTCGCAACATGGCACCCCTTCATCACGGGCCTCGATTCGCATGTTTCAAACACGATTATTAACGATGCAGTGTTATTCGAGGGTAGTTTGATTTTTGGATTGAAGGAACTGGAATTCAAAACCAAGAAGGCTGGACTTTATCTGTGGCGGCGGCGGGACCATGCCGTAATTCAACTCAGAAGCGATCAGATCTGTTCCAACGGAAAGGCGATCGTGCGGAACACTGACGATTCGCTCACCTTGTTCGATATCGATTCGCCTTCCAAACAGATCATCCGTTGCCGCTTGGATATCGAAGCGGGGACTGTGAGCGACATTTCTGTCGTCGTAGACCTGACATCCGAAGAGGTTTTTCCCGACGGCATGATTCTCACACCCGATCATCGAAGTCTTATCGTGGCACTCTATGACCCTGCCAATCCCAAAGCCGGGGCTGCTCGGCAGTACAATATTTCCACGGGCACGCTGGAAACGATCTGGATGTGCCCCGGTTCACCGCGCGTCACTTGTCCGCAACTTATTGTGCATCAAGGGCGTGTGCGATTGGTGCTCACAACGGCTGTGGAACACATGCCTTTAGAGCAGCAAGCAAGTCATCCGCATGCCGGTTGTCTGTTCATTGGCGACACGGCGTTTTCGAGCATTGGAGATCAGCCCGTGTTCGAGGTGCCAGCCATGGGCCCAGAAGTTGGCTGCACACGATGAAAGGCTGTTGAAAGATTTTGCGAGAGGGTCATGTGCCCTGACTGGAATCGCTTGCGCAGTCTGGCCTCGCCGGCGCGCACGTCAAACAGAACCGAAGAAAAAGTCTTTTCCGTAAGTCTGTCAGTTTTCCTTTCGTATTTTTCGTCGAGAAGGGCATCATGACTTTTGGCCTTGCTGGCAGCCGAATGATCTGAAAATACAGATTAGGCCGGTGTGTAAGAATTGACAGGACTCCGGGGTAGGTTCGTGCCGAGGATTCTTTTTGCAGACCGAGCTGCGTTGTGGATAGACTGCAGGGACGTTTGATTTTAACGTTTAACGGCAAGCTACAGGCGAAAGCGGGGCTTACCTTCAGGTTAGGGTATTCCATGAAATTCACTTCCCGCCGCACGGCAATTTTTGGCAGTATTGGTTTGCTTGTTGGCAGTCCACTGCTCGGGTGGACGAATGGCACGCAAGCGGCGCCGCCGCAAGACATCGAAGAACGTAAAGGGCTGGTCTGGTTTTTCGGGACAGTGGAACAAGTTGTTGATGGCGTTGCCCTAATTGATCTGGGTGAAGTTCATGCGTTGCGGCAGGGAAGCAGGCTGGCCTCGATCCGTTATCGTGACAACCATTTTGCGCCTTTGGGTATCCTCGAGGTTCATGCTAGCCACCCGACTTGGTGCCAAACAGACAAACCTGCATCTTTTACACCTGAAGTCGGGGACCTCGTCATATCTGTTGAAGCACCGGGTGACTTAGGAGACGGGGATGCAATCCGCGACGGGTTTATCCGGCATCGGATTGTGACAAATGCCAACGGCAATCGTTACTCAACCATGCGTGATACGATCGAAGCTGACACGCTCCAGCGTGTGGTTGAAAAGCAGGCTGCCTGGGTGAAGGCAAAACGCAGACTTGCAGGTGTGATTCGATCGCCCTCCGTGACCACGGAGATGTACACTCGACTCAAACCTTTTATGAAACAGATTTACCTGTTTCAGGATTATGAGGACCTAGGAGTGGACGTCGCTCAGGTCATCCCAGAAGCGTGGCACGACGTGCTTGAACGACTCAGGTATCGGAAGCAATCGACCGACACTAAAACGCCCGTCGGAGATCCTGAAGCCTCTGTGCAACCGATCGAGACCGAGCATGCGGTGAATCCAAGCCAGTTGGTAGCCGTGCGGAGGGTTGTGAGCGAAACAATGTTTCAGCGTTTTCCGGAAGAACAACATACGATTGCCGTCATCTGTGCGGCGTTGCTGTATACCAAGACATCCAATGAAAGTCAGTGGATCGCCCAGCAGTTTGCTCAAAGCCAGTTCCCGAGGCTCAGCGATCAGGAACAGACGCTGATTGACGTCGAAGCAATCATGCGACGTGTGCGGAAGACAGAGTAACACAACGCTTGCCCCCAAATCTTCCTCCAAATTCCTTGACGCGACTCCGCTGTCGTTTTCTGGACGATTCGCTAAACTTGAGGCATAGGGGTCTTGAGTCCCGCTGAGCGTCTCGCGGGCCGCGACGTTTGTGAAGGGTTCTGGCGCCGTCTGGAGAGACAGCATATGCCCAAGCGATTTCATCACAACCGCAATGATTCTGGCAGCATGTTGGCGTCAGTTTTTATTTTGGCACTGGGCTCGGGCTGCTGTTTATTTCTGGTCTCTGCCATGTCGCCCGCATCGTTTGCCATGACCGCTTGGGGACTGGGCGGGGCGCTTTCGCTGTTCCTGACTTTGATTGTGCTGCAGCGTTTCGGAAAGATGCCGAACACGAATTTGGGATTCCTGTTTACCTCCGCTCGCAATCGTCGCGATGATGGCACAGCAGCCTATGAGCCACGCATCGCAGGTCAAACACGCTCGTCATCAGCCGTGGGGACCAACAAACCGATCTCAGCATTGGAAGCACACGAACTCAAAGTGACAAGTGCGAATACATGGGTCCCTGCGAAATCAGATCGAAACCGCAAGAAGTAGTCGCCAAACAATGTTTATCTGAGAATCAACATTCATGCCGCTGGTTTTCCCATGACAGGCGGTCAATGCGGCTATGGAATCTTGCCACCACGAACGCGTCAGGGACGGTCTCTGCGAGATGAACGTCCGAGGTGCGATAATCACAGGTCGGGACCAATCTGTCACGCAAATAATTCCCGCACGGCTTTGCCTTTCCCATCCGCTGTCACATAGAAGGGCCGACCTTCGATCTCGAAACCTGTTTGCGGACTGACGCCCATCGCCGTCATGATCGTGGCGTGAAGATCGGCGATCGAGACTGGGTTTTCGACCGCGATCAATGGTCGCTCGTCTGCCGTCTTGCCATACACAAAACCGCGTTTCATCCCACCGCCAAACATCACCACGCTGGTTCCGCCAGTAAAGTGGCGGTGAAGTCCGTAATGCTTAATTTCTGAGATCAAGTCCACTCGATCCGTTGCTTGATCGGTCGCAGTCGAACCGGGCACGCCTTCGATCAAGGCATCGCGACTGAATTCAGAGGCGATGACCACGAGGGTGCGTTCCAGCATGCCGCGCTGCTCAAGATCGCGAATCAAGCGGGCGATCGGCAAATCCATTTCATCGTGCATTCGTGCGAGTGTCTCATGTCCGTTCGTATGAGTATCCCAGTGCAGAAACGGCACATACTCCGTCGTAACTTCTACAAATCTGGCTCCGGATTCGACTAATCGTCGAGCCAGCAGACAGCCCTGCCCAAAGCGAGTTTCTCCATATGGTATGCGACTTGCTTCTGGCTCCAGACTGATATCGAACGCCTCCCGATGTCCTGAACTCAGCAAACGATAAGCATTATCAAAAGACCGCAGCATCGATTCCTGCTGATAGTCACTCATGAATTTGCGTTGCGGATTCTGGGCGACCAGTTTTTGAAAGAGCTGATTGCGATTCACAAACCGACCGTTGGTCATCGATCCCGGCGGACGAACAGACTGTGCTGCATCTGCCGGAAAAGGCAAGTTCATCGGGCCAAACTCGGTACCAAAGAAACCAGCTGTGGTGAAAGCTTTCAATTCTTCACTCTCGCCAACACCTTCGAGGCGTTGGCCGATGTTGATGAAGGCAGGAATGACAGAATTGAGAGGTCCAAGCACCTTTGCCATCCACGCGCCCAGATGCGGACACGCGACGGTTTGCGGCGGAACATAGCCGGTGTGCCAGTGATATTGATGTCGCGAATGCAGAATGCTACCAAGATCTGGCTGCACGGCCGAACGAATGAGCGTTGCTCGGTCCATCACCTCGGCGATCTGCGGAAGCCCGCGACAGATCTGCACCCCACTGACCGACGTGTCAATCGCAGGAAAGGTGCTCAGCATATCTTTGACCGGCAGGCCACGTCGAAAGGGCTCATAGCGTTTCGGATCAAACGTATCCGGGGCGGCCATGCCTCCGCCCATCCAAATCAGGATGCAGGCATCTGCGGTAGCCGCCGGTTGATCCACCGGCGTATGCAGCTCCGCAGGCAGCGAACGAGGAGCAGAACAGGCAAGGGCTGCCGCAGAGGCCACCGAAAGCTGCCGCAAAAAATCGCGTCTCACAATGTGTTTCGGGGCCGTTGGATCAAGTTCAAATGACATGATTTATACTTTGCTCTGTAATTTTTGGATTGCTGCACCAGGAGGGTGACGCCACTCCGTTCGTCGGACAAGGATCAAGATCGTTGAAAACGATTATCGAACTAACATGAATTCAGGCATCATCACTATGACCCATAGAATGTCTTCAATTTGCTGTGCTGTAGGCGTTGGGCTGAGAGCAGCTTCTAGAATGCGTCGTTCTTCCGGGGTCGGCATGCGGGATAATGCGAACTGATTCAGATACGTGATCAAGCCAGACCTGTCGTCACCCCAGCGATTGGCAAGATGGGTAGCACCTATTGTCAGATAATTTGCGAGTGTCGATCCATTCGTGAGATCGACTGCTTCCAGCGTTGTAAGTTCAGAAGGTCGCATTGACACGATTTGTTCACGCATCGGCCTGCCCAAGGACCGCATTAGAAAGTCACTCTTCATCAGCGATGTCCTAGTCATGCGAATATTACCGTTAATCGACTGCCCAAGCAGTTGTTTACCGCTGCCTTCGATGGCCGTGGTCCAGACCGTAATCGCTGGCACAATAACCGCCTGCTTCCAATCGCCGCTGATTGCTCCGAGTGGTCCACCGGTGTTCTTTGGGTGATTCGGATTCCATTCCCATGTTCCATCAGTGGCCAACGTCAGTTGCTCGTGATTTGCCAGCGTGAGTCGTGCTTCAAAAAATAAGCCTGCGGCATTGGGACCATCTCCCGCGTTCATCGCGATGACAACGATTTCGTTTTTCCCCTTCTTTAACAACGTTTTCAGGGAAACCGCGTGTGGCTTTGACCATTCATCGCCGGACTCCACTTTCTTCGCATTGACGAACAAGACGAAGCCATTGTCACACGTAATAACCGCCCCGCTGGATACCACATCGTCGGAGAGCATAAATTCCTTGCGCAGAGTAATCGTTTCACCTGCTGCCGGGATATTGCCGTTCGCCGCAGATTGCCCCCAGATCCATGATCCAGTTAAAGCCGAATTCTGCAATTCCGCATCCTCCCGAATCTCGCGTCGCACCGGCGCGTCAAACGCTGTCGGACCCGATTCGGTGATTTGCCAGACAGAATCCAAAAATTGTTCGGCCGTCATCCGACGTGCTATCGGGCCACGATAGATGAATTCATGCGATCCGCCGTCGGTGGCCTGCTTACGGACAATACTTTGTGCCTGATACGCTTCCGAAGTCGCGATCAGATACAAAATGGATTGGATGTTGTACTTTTCGTCCTGGAGATGCATGGCAAGTGCATCAAGCAGATCCTCGTTCCAGGGCTTCGACTGCATCGCATCGAGCGGATGCACGATCCCGCGACCCATGAGCTTGTACCATAACCTATTAACGATCGTGCGGGTAAATCGTCCGTTGTCTGGATGTGTCATCAGGGCAGCAAGTTGCCGCAGGCGTTCTTCTTTCGGAGCAGTGGGATCGATCGCCCCAAGTTCCGGAAATAGCCACTTCGCCTCCGACTGTCGACCAATTGGTTTATCACACCGATGAATCTCCATTGGCTGCGCGGCATAAATGGCAGCTAGCCCGTACGCTTCATCCAGTTTCCAGCGATCAATGAAACTGTCATGGCACGAGGCGCATTTCATGTTGATGCCGAGGAACGATTGCGACACACTCTGAGCGAATTGAATCTCGACCGTCTGTCCTGCGCTGACTTCACCACGCCATCGAATGCCGTCGATGTAGCCTTGGCTCGCTGCCGTCGGCGGTGCGATGAGTTCGCGGGCAAACTGATCAAACGGCTTATTTGTGAGAAGTGCTTCGTAAAGCCATCCACTGACCTGCTGTCGACCGCCGGTAATAAAACCCGTGCCGCTGTAGTCATTCCGCAGCAGATCATTGAAAAATGTCAGCCAATGATCGGCGTAAGAAATTCGATCGTCGAGCAACCGCCGGACAATTTTTTCTCGCTTGTCGCCAGCATTGTCTGCCAGAAATTTCTCCAGCAAAGTTGGCTCCGGCAATACACCCACCAGATCCAGACTCACACGCCGCAAAAACACAGCGTCGTCCACGGATTCAGGTCGCGCCACCTGATGCGCCGCCAAATCTGCATCTAAAATCCTATCGACCAGATTCTCACGGTCGTCAAGAATCGGAGGAAGCTCTGGCCGTCGAGGTTTCAGCGGCGGATCCCACGCAACCGGAGCAAAAGAAAAACCATCATCCCACGGAACGTCATCGGCAATCCATTTTTTTAACACCGCAACTTCGGCAACACTCAAGCGTGCTTGATCCTTTGGGGGCATCTGAAGTTCGGGGTCAGTTGCCAGAATCAATTCAATCAGTTTCGAATCGCTCGGCTGGCCAAGCTGCACGTTGCCGGAATCCACAAGGAGTTCTCGTGTATTCATCGAGAAACTACCTTTCGCTTCTCGGCCCCCATGACAACCGACGCAGTGCTTCTGCAAAATGGGCACAATGTCGTGAGCGAAATCGGTGGCTGTTTGATCCGACTGCCCCAACGCCAAGGATGTCATTCCAATACTTGGCAATAGAAATATACACCATTGAACAATGGTCATCGATGGTCGCATCATGGGTACTTCATTGGATCATGGCAGGTTCGTGGAGGCACGCTCGATAGTGTGACGCAAAAGCAGAAAACCGCAATCAAAAAAAATAAGTCCCATAGTTTGTATGGGACTTATTTCAGTGTTTTTAGATGACCGAGCCTGTTCCTACGTTTCGCGACGTTTTCTGCGAACAGGCATCATCGCGAGGGCCACGATTGACGCCGCAGCAGACGACGCATTCACGTTTCGTGACTCCTCGTTTGAGTCATCGAGAAAACTGCCCAACATCATCGCTGACGCTGCACTTGACGGGTCGGCCAGAGATTCCATCAACTCTTCAATTGCAGCCAGAGGCATCGAGACGTCAGAAACCGCCGTGAAATTACGTTCGTTTACGATCAGCGTCGATGCCGCCGTTTCGACGATCCCAAGATCTGCGTTTTCAGATTCAGGCTCAGCAACAATTTCGATAGCTGCGTATAACTCTTCAGCAGACTGCAGCTTTGCTGGTTCGACAAGCTTGAGATCTTTCAGATCCAGTGAGGCAGAAATTGCGAAGGCTTTGTAGTTGCTCCAACTGCTGGCGGTACCGACGGAATTGAACGCTCGAATCCAAAAGCGATAAGTTCCGACTTTCAATGCTTGACTGTCGGGCAACGTATAAAATGCGATCTTTCCGGTTGGATCTACAGTGAACGACTTGACTTGCACTACGATCACCTCGTTGCGTTCCAGATCTCGGATCAAGATTTCATAGCGTGACGATCCCCGATCATGAGTCCATTGGAAGGTTGGCGTTTTGTCGCGGGTTGTCCCTGACGGACTGATTGGAGTTGGTGTTGTAGGATTCGGGACTTTGATGCGAATCCGATAAGGCTCGCTCCAGTTACTCATTTCCCCCGAGACATTGGTACCTCGCACCTGAGCCTCATAGATGTGCTCGGCCAGTCGCTTATTGTCCGGGATCGTATATGACTTCGTCTTAAGATTGCTGACACGGACAACTTCGGTACTATTCTGAGTCACATCGACAAGCTTGAATTCATAGAACGGCGCATCTAAATCAGCCGTCCACTTGAACGTGGGTGTAGGATTATCCACAGAACCTGCGGGATTGGCAACAGGGGCTGTTATTCGAGGAATCAGCGGGGTTGGCTCATCCAGCTTAAAGGTAAAGACGGTGCTCCATTCACCGACTTCATTTGCGCTGTTGTACGCGCGTACGAAGACTCGATAATCGCCTTGGGGCAGATTGGTTAAAGCCACATACTTCGTCTCAGTCAGATTCTCTTGGCGAATGATTGGTGCCAGTTGCAGGGTGACGTTGTACACCCAGAGTTCGTACTTCACCGCTCGAGGGGCCGCCGTCCAAGTGAACGTCGGATTCGTCGTCGTAATTATTTTTGCGGAAACAGAACCAACCGGCCCCGTAACGACTGGGATACCCGGTACCAAAACATCAACAGTGAATGAATACGCTGCACTCCACGGACTAAATTCATTATTCCCATTCGCCGCTCTTACCCATGCCGTGTATGTCCCCTGTGGCAAATCGGTGCAGTCAAAATATGGCGTCAGGCGGGAGATGTCTTGGCGCCGGATGTACTGCGCTGCACCAGTTGTCAGATTATTGACCCACAGATCATACTTTGCCGCGTCTTTAACTGCGGTCCAGACAATGCGAGGATTAACACTG
>QWQG01000059.1 GCA_003670925.1 Planctomycetota bacterium
CGAGCGAGAGAGCCGCTTCGTCGAGAGGAGCTTCGGCAACAACCGTGGTGCAGATGAAGTCAAGGATTCCGTCATCGGGAATGCCCGTGGTTCCCATGCAGTGCTGGAGCATTGCAAGCGGGTTGCCTTTCTGGCCGGCGATGACGGGCCACAAGGCGGCAGCGGTCTCGTACCAAGATGCCCAGTGGGACTTTGCGACCACAGGAAGCTTTAGGCTACCTGCCATGTCCTCCAGCGGCTTGACGAACTCGGCGACGTTTCCTGAGAAGGAATCGTAGAAGACCACAGTCACCACCAGCGCCTTCGTACCCGTGACGACCAGTTCCACCGAGACGGATTCGTCAGGAAAGGCATGCACTTTCATAAAGCGAAGAACGCCTCGCGCGAACTCCACCGCCTGCGCTCGTGTTTCGAAGGCAACGACCCGTTGCTCTGCGCCCCGAACGACGCTTTCGGGTTCCATCCGAATCGTGACGTCGACCACGATGCCGAGTGCGCTGCCAGCGCCCAACATGGCGACGAACAGTTCGTCTTCGGGAGTGAGGACGCGCATTTCGCCTTCTGCCGTAACCACGGTCAGCTTGACAACCCGCTGACCCAGCAACCCAAGCCGGCGCGAAAAATAGCCGCTCAATCCGCCATTGACGAGGTACCCCACAACGCCGACCCCCGGACCCGTTCCGACCGGAAGAGCACAGCGATGGCCCTTGACTGCTTCCACAAGCTCACGAAAGACCACACCGGCGCCCACCGTCACTAGCATGACTTCGCCGTCGCGATGAAACTGGATGGACTTCAGGTGAGCCAAATCCAAGACGACTGCGTCGCTGCTGGCAAACGCAGCGGCGTTCGAGGATTCGTGACCGCCGCAGATACACGCAATCGGTGTTATCGCCGGCAATGACTTGACGAGGCCGGCAATCTCCTCGGCGGATCGAGGACGGTAAATGCGCCGCGCGAGGGTTATTGGGGGAACAGGACTACCGTCGCTCTTCAGCAGTACCTTGTTGCCGCTGAGGCTCCAAACGCGTTGCGAGAACCACGCATCCTTGGCTTCCACCAGTTCCACCGGCACGTTATCCACATCGCCTCCAGATCCGGCCACCAGTGATCCGCCAGCGACGAGTCCAACACCGGTCACCGCAGCAGCCTTCAGCACTGAACGACGGGGAAATGGGATGGCTGGTTCTGGGATGGCTGGTTCTGACATTGCCGACTGTCTCCTCACGGGGGCGCGGGTGAAAGATACTGGATTGATAGGAATTACTGCTGGGAATTTGCTTTTCCGCCCGCTGCACCTAGTGCTTTGGCACACATCAAAACATGACTGACAAGGCACTAGGCTTTCAGGTGAGTGTGGCGAAGGAACGATCAATGAATCGGAAAAAAAATGTCGGATGTCGCCGTTTCTTATTTTCAGTCAGCGCCCCCACTTCCTCCGCCTGTCCGGCCTAGCGACTTAGCCCGACGCGACGGCGGGCGAGCAGGCAGGCGTCTCCGGCGACCTCAAAGTCCTCGCAGTTCTTCGGACGGGTAGCATAGTGGCGACAACGAAATGGTGTCGCCGCCGCGCCATCGCCGTCCAAGGCAACGCAAGTGCCGCCGGGGCGCGGAACGATATGGTCGCCGTTATGCAGTTGCACGAGTTCCGGGTGCAACTTCCTAAATGGGTCGCGCGGAGAGACTGACACCAGGTCGAAGCCCTGACGACAGCACGCGCCACAATTACCGCAGTCCGCAGCAACCAACTTTTGCTCCCACCGTTCGCACGCCTGCTCATCGGAACAAACGGCGGGCGCAATTTTCCCTGGTGGCTTGTGCTGACGACAACGCAAGCCTGACTTTCCGGAAACAGCCCAAGCGCATGACCCACAGCGCAAAGCCTCAGAGCGAGACAACAGTGAGCCCAAGCGGTGACGGGAACGCGTCACACTCCACAGCGAAGACGACTGCGCCACACCACGAACAGCATCAGCAATCACTGCCGTGGCGGACAGACTCCGCGTCAACACCGACTCAAAAGGAGACTTCTGCGCGAGTTGAAACCCAGTTTGAGCAATCGCAATCGCTGGATCTTCACCATCTTTCAGAGGATCTTCCGGCAGCGCGTCCCAATAACGTCGCCAGTCGGTGGTTACGGCCATAAACTCGCGCAAACCAAAGGGGGTCGAGAGCGCCGCCTGCAATCGATGGCAGGCGTATTCGTAGATCAAATCACGATTGTTGGTATTAGAAAGTCCCCAGTCGGGAAGGTCTTTGGCGCGGATCCCAGACACCAGCCAGTGGCAGATTTCATGAAAGATCATCTGGGCCAAGGAGTCATCGGCATCGAAATCGGCAGCCACAGAGATCGTAAGAGTCCCTTTCCCATCGTAGGAAGCGTACGCCTCAGCCGAGCGTTGAACCTCCAGTCCCAAGTCCGCGGCAGCACGAAGCCAAATTAAATCGAGAGGGTCTTGGTAGTGATGAACAATGGAGCGTCCGGGCATAAATAGCCTATTTGTCCTAACGAGTTTTCAGACAACTTGATTGCATGGCACGGTCCTGAGCTCATTCGCGTCTTCCATGAGCCGCCGCCGCAATCGACTTCTGTCGGAGTCAGTGAGTTGCCGTTGGAGGCACTCATACATTTGGATCTTTGGCCGCCTCCAGATTGTGGAACAACTGCACGATTTTTTCAAGTATCCAGCGACCGATCACTCCAACGTGTGAACCCTCCAGCCATTCGCTAATTTCTCGCCCACTACGTGAGTTGTCCTGCCGTTGTGGTCGCCAAACCACGCGTACGCACCCAAGTCCGTGGCATCATTATTAAAACGATTCTTTACGGAAACTGGATCGCATACAGGTCGGCGTCTTTCATGACAAAGCGTAAACGGATCGGCTTCCCAACAAGTTTGCTGACGTCGCGGCCCTGTTTCCATGCGACCACGTGCTTGATTCGATCGCCGTAGATTTCCGGACAGTCTTCTAGGCCGAAGCCTGGCAGCGGCGTGCCGGAAGCATCCTGAATTTCCACTTGGATCGCGCCGGCGGCACTGGTTGAAAAATTCATTTCAAGACACTTGCCAGAGAATATGATTGGCTTAGTCACCATCTCGCCGCCGAGACTGTCGGCCCGGATCGAGACGAACCCATCCATTCGCAACGAGAATCGCCGCAGGCGGGTGGCCTTATTGAAATAGCTTTCGGTGGCGTAGATCGAAAGTTCAGAAATACCTTCGGCCGTGTCGGATTTTGTTTCGACAACACCCCAAGCCGGCGCGTTGTTTCGCGTAATCCAACAGTCACTCGACAACCCCGGCCGGATAAAAGCTTCATTCCAGCGATGAAACTGCCGTCCGTCCCGGCTCGTCATGAATGCAGCATCGGTAAGCCCCAACTCGCTCAACTTAGCGTCGGGGAAACCAGTGACCGCTGGAACACCCTCCATCGATTGCGATGATCGAGACGCAACGTAGCGCATTGGAAAACCCAGAAAAACATGCGGCGCCCGCAGGTAGGGAACCACCGCATTTGTATACAACTCTTCCACTGCCGCCCCGGGACATTCTAACCAAACAGGATCGGACCAGTGGATAAAATCCGGAGAGGTGCATGTCACGATGGCGCGTCGACCGTCGCGGGAGTCGCGGTGAAAATCGACATAACATTGTCGCGGAGCATCCCAGAAGGCCAGATTTAAGGAATCAAATGCGCCCTTGGTAATGACGGGCGTCTCTTGCATGGGTGACCAATGGATTCCGTCGGATGACTGAAACGCGCCCAGTCCGCCCTGTTTTTGGGGGGTTCCCATAATGGGCCCCACGGCCTTATATTGTTGCTCCGGTTTACAGGCTGGATTTGGATCCTTGAACGGTGCAAAGGCATGTGTCCCTTCCCCCTCCCACACGATATTGTTTCGTGTTGAACCATCGAACTCGTAAAGCCCCAGTTCGGGCTTCGTCCAGTGGATACCGTCTATGCTCTCCGCATAGCAGGTGTGGTCACGCGAGAATTGGCCGCTCTTGCCATCGAGGTTCCAACCTCGATAGTACATCCGATAAAGGTCGCCATCTTGAAACACGACGTGATACCCGCTGACATTCCCTTCCCACGGACTATCGTTAACGATGGCCACCTCACGGCGGATCGGCTCATGCAGCACCTGCTTCACATTGTGCAAGCTGTCGATGAGATAATCATCTATTAACGGCTCCAGACGCGTTCCGATCTCGATCGGTTCCACGGTGTTGGGTGGTGTCGCGACCATGAAAAGGAGTACAAAACTCAGGCTGATGATGCCCATATCTGCTGCTTTCGCTGTTGGTTAACGTCTTGTTTTCTTGCATATAGATACTGCGTCCAATAGCCGTGTGTCTAGCGATCATTGTTTTTCCCTGACATCCTTCTCGCATCACGTTTGAGGCGGGCTGCACAAATCTGCTGGTTCACAGAGATGGTTGATGTGCTTCGCCATTGTCTCTGAGTAAACTGTTGCCGAAATTCAGAGGCTAGCGCTCATCTTAAACAGCCCTAATCGAAAACAGAGACAACCGAAAGACGAGGACGTTCGAGGATGCCCGCCACATTATTCATTCGCTCAAACATAATTTGGATCACGGCCTGCCTGACTTTGGTAACCAACGCACAGGAACCGGCGACGATCTGGGATCGCGAAATCCTTGCACAGCCCTTTGACAAGGAAGCATTTCGGCAGATTGCCATTCCGGAGTGGGTTCAAGATACGCTGGGCTGCGGATACACGTTGTCCGTGATGGATCATGAGCATCGCGAGCAGGCCGCAGCGCATGGAGCCCGTTTGAGTGAGATGGGATTTGTCGATCCATTCTATGCCTACTACGACAGTCAGTTACTGAAACGCCATAGTCCGCATGTGCCGCCGGATCGCTTGACCACTGATATTGCCGAATATAAGCGACTCGGCGTCCGCATCCTTGGCGTCTATCCGCCGTGCCTGCAGGCAGAAGCCTACGAATTGCATCCAGACTGGCGGCGAATTGCCACCAATACAACCGAGATCCCGCAGACGGACATGGTGAAGTTTCCGCATGGAGGAATGCTGTGTCTGCTTGGGCCGTATGGGGATTTCTTCATTGATGTGCTGGCCGAAATCCTGACAAAATTTCCGGACGTCGATGCGTTCAGCTTCGATGGGCTGCACTACGGAGGCGTGTGTTATTGCAAACATTGCCGGAAAAATTACCGCGACAATACCGGGGCCGATATTCCACCTCCGGATCTCAACGATCCCGCGTTTCGCAGATATCAGCATTGGGCGGATCGACGCATGGAAGATCTCGTGCGGCGGATGCAAATTCGACTCAAGGGCATCAAGCCCGAAGTCGCCCTCGTCACGTGGACGACCAACGCGGGACGGTTTGGACACTTCCTGAGTATTCCGCGCAACATGCCAGCCCGCATGAATCTCCTCCTCGACGCGCCGGATCAGGAACTTTGGCTGGACGAATCCAATCGCGGCACAACAATCGTTCCTGCTTTTGCCAACGCGTACATCTGGGCGTGTACGAATCATCGCGTGGCATTTAGTGAACCGTACATTCTGACTCATGGCAATCCGTATGGAAAAGACAGTTTCCCGCCGTCTGAGATTTTGCGGCGAATGTTGCTAGCGGCAACGTACGGCGCCAGTCCCAGCATTGCCGTGATTCAGCCTCCAAATTTACAGCAAGAATTATACAACTGCATGGACGAACTGCAGCGGCGGAAGGAATGGTTGATCCGCAAGCAACCTGAACCGTGGGCCGCGCTCGTCATGAGCGATAATACACGCAACTTCTATGGACGATCGTCCGGGCAGGTTGAGGAACGTTATCTGGCCAACGTCTTCGGGACGTTCCGCGCGGCTGTTGAAGAACATCTGCCGCTGACCGTGATTAACGACTGGAATCTGACAGCAGCAGATTTGTCGCGCTACAAGGTTCTGCTTCTTGCCAACACCGCGTGTCTGGATGAACGCCAGGTTGCGGCTGTGAAGGAATTCGTGGCCAATGGCGGAGGACTCGTGGCAAGCCTCGATACGTCGCTGTTCGACGAATTCGGAACTCCGCGCGATAACTTCGCGCTCGCGGACGTATTTGGCGTTGATTATCGCGGCCTGCTGACAACGACAGCAGACAAGACGGAGCAGCTCGATGTCAACTTCGCGCAGGCCATCGGCCCGGACTATTGGGAGAAGCGTAAAGACGTCTTTGACTTTCGGCAGGATCCAACATCCGTGCTGAATCAGGGAAAGATGCGAACGTACGTCAATGATCAAATAGTGACGTTCAAAGGACCTGCAGTGAAGGTTGAACCACGGTCTGCCGATCCACTCCCCCTTGCCACAATCAGTGTTAAATCAGCGCCTCATGCGGTGACATATCCGGGCGTCACGAGTCACCAGTATGGCAAGGGCCGAGTTGTCTATTTTGCGGCGGGTCTGGATGCAGGATATTATCTGTATGCCTATCCATATCAACGCTTGGCTTTAAAACACGCCATCACGTGGGCTGCCCATGAAACGCCCCCCGTGCAAGTGACCGCACCGATGTGTGTTCACAGCACGATCATGCGACAGCAAACGGCTGCAGGCTCACGGCTCGTCGTGCATCTCTTCAACGACCTGAACACAACGGCGCATCATGCCTTGCCAATTGATGACGTGCCGCTGCGAGAAGAGACCATCCCGATTCATAATATTCAAATTGCGCTCGATGCGCGCTACGCGGTGTCGCGGGCAATGCAGCAACCGGAAGGAATCGAACTGCCGCTGAACCGGACAGCAAACGGCGTGATCATCACCGTACCGCAACTCGACATCCATACGATGGCGGTCGTAGAGTTGGAATAACTCTCGTTCCAGGGCTCCAGCCCTGGAACGAGCTGCCCTGAGGCCCCAGCCTCCGCCGTATTTCTCCACATCACTTGAAAAGAGCTCAGCGGCGTGGCTTAAATACCACTTGCGGCGTTTCCAAAGGCAACAAGCTGGAGGCTGGAGCCTCCGGGCAGTGCGTTCCGAGGCTGGAGCCTCGGAACGAGTGAACGAGTGAACGAGTGAGGGGCGACATGGCGAGGACGAGATATCGATTCAGCAAGGACCAGCGGCCACACTTCATGACGAATACGATCGTGGCCTGGCTACCGGTGTTCGCTTATCCCGACTATGTCAACATCGTTCTGGATAGTTGGCGATTTCTTCAGCGAGAACGAGAGATCGTAATCCTGTCCTGGGTGGTTCTGGAGAACCATCTGCACTGGATTGCCACAGGCCCGGATCTTTCAAAGCGCGTGGGTGAGTTCAAGTCGTTCACTGCCAAACAGATTATTCGCAAAATGGAGGCCAACGGGGCAAAGACGCTTCTCCAGGAGTTGGAATACTACAAGCTGCGTCACAAGGTGGATCAGACACATCAGGTTTGGCAGGAAGGCAGTCACCCAAAGGTCATTGAAACGGACGATGTCATGTGGCAGAAGATTGAATACTGTCACAACAATCCGCTTCGCCGAGGCTACGTCGATCAACCCGAACACTGGCGGTACAGCAGTGCTCAAAATTACCTCGGCCAGCCCGGCCTGATCGAAGTGTGCACCGACTGGCGCTAATGTCTCCCTCGTTCCAGGGCTCCAGCCCTGGAACGCGCTGCCCCGGAGGCTCCAGCCTCACGAGTCGCTTTGAACTGCCAGGAGCAAAACAGAGAGCAAGAGACTGAATCTTCCGCACTGTGCGGCAGCTACCAGGCACGTAACATGGGATTGTCTGGATCGTT
Organism: Planctomycetota bacterium; assembly: GCA_003670925.1. Classification (GTDB taxonomy): domain Bacteria; phylum Planctomycetota; class Planctomycetia; order Planctomycetales; family Planctomycetaceae; genus SXXK01. The sequence goes on from QWQG01000059.1 coordinate 7,770, forward strand.
GTTAAGTAGCTTGGTAAGCTCATTAAATTGAGGGTCGTCGTAGTATTCTGCGCGACTTGAACGCTGGCGGTTGTCGCGGAAGTCGTGAATGAAGACGTAGTCGTTCACAGAGCCTCGCCAAAGGACTCCAACGACGTTGCCATCTGCCGCTGTCCTTGCATGCATTTCATCTACCAACAAGTAAGCAGAATACTGTCACAAGGCAGCCGCCCGGCGAACGGAGAAACGGCAACAATTCAAATCCTGACTGATCTATCCAAAGGCTCCCTAGGCACAGCTACTCGACTTGATGCAGGAGGCTGGAGCCTCCGGGCAGTGCGTTCCGAGGCTGGAGCCTCGGAACGAGTTTATTCGGCCACGATTTCGGCCGCATTCCAAAAAGCAAATTCGTTGCTCCAGTCGTTGGCTTTGTTGAGAAGATCGATGGTGACGGCTTGGCCGCCGAGGTTGCTGAGATCGACGGTGAGGTCTTGCCATTCGACGTTTTTGCCATCGCGTTTGACAATGGACTGATGCCGGATCTCTCCGTTGACAATGACGACTAGTTGCCAGTCACCTGCTTCATGCGCTGCAACGCTCAGGTGAAGTTTGACGGTTGCAGCAACCGGTAACGTGGTTGAAAAGGTCAACTGACATGGTTCAGTTCGTGACACGGGATGCGTGCGCAGAGCAGGGCGATCATAATAGTCTGCGACAACGCCGATCCCACGCTCACCAGATTTGCTGGTCGAATATCCTGGCAGCAATTGCTCAATGAGCGCCGAAAACTCATCGGCTTTGTCGCTTTCACCGGGGATAATGCGGGAACCGATCAGGAGTGTCGCGGCAGCGTCTTCTGGTGGTTTGTCGAGCGTGATGTAGGCAAACAAGTCCCGCATTTCCTGCGGCTGAATCTGCTTTTCCAGTCCTTCTGGCATAAGCGACAATTTGCTGGGAACCACTTCATCAATATCTGTCCGCGCAATAATTTCCTGCTTGTCTCCTTGAACTTTCAGCACGACGCGCTGCGGACTCTCTTCGACCGGCAGACCGGAAACGACGCGACCTTCTTTTGTGACGACCGTGAGTCCCTGATACGACACACCGATCACCAAGCTCGGGTCGAAGACGTTCGACAGCAGTTGCTCGAATGACGCACGGCCATTCCGCGTAATATCCGGACCAACCTCGGCTCCTTCGCTATACATTTTGTGGCACTGTCCGCAAACTCGCTTAAAGACAACACGTCCGGCGATCGCATCACCGTCGCTGGTTCGCAGTTCGTTTCGCATGCGACGGATGAGTTCAACCCGAGCCGGATCACGTTCAGTGCGAACGACGCCCCAGTGCTTGGCGACAAGTTCTGCCAATAATTTACTTTTCAGGCTGAGCATCTTATGTGCTTGATTCGCATTGATCAGTGATGGCGAAATTTTCGTGTCGCGCACAAGACTGAGCAGTCTGATCGCCGAGGCTTCTCGATCGGTCAGCGCTTCAACAACAGAGGGCTGTACGTCAGCAGGCAAGAGGGGAAGCTGCTGCAACAGAAACTCCGTGGCGGGCATTGTCCCCACCCGACCAACCGTCTGAATGGCTTTTCTCTGAACGTCGGCCGAACTGGAAGAAGCAAGGATCGATTCCGCAAGTGAAATGGCACTGTCTTCACCTGCGGTCACGAGCGCATTGATAATTCGCAACTGAGCAATTTCGTCAGGCGTCTTCGCAAAGATTTCGTGCGCCGTCTGAATCGCCTCCTCGATTTTCAGCGATGTCGCAAGTTCGACGGCTGAAAGTGTCGATGGTCGAGTCGTTTCCTGTTTCACCGCAGACAACAACTCCGCCTTGAGTTGTGTGCGAATATCCAACAACGCATCGCCCGTGATTTCTCCCGATCGGATTCGTGCCGTCAGCAATTGCAGGCACCGGTCAGCTGCGTCGTCCGTGATTTCGCTGTTCAGCAGGAGCGTCACCATGTGAGCCACTGCCTTGGTATCGGGCTTCGCCGTAGACAGAATTCTGTCAGCGGCGCGCGGGAGCAAGTCGAGGACTGCGGTCGGCATTGGCTCATCCAAGCGATCAATCTCCGCTACGAACTCAGCCGTTTGAGTTTCCAGTAGGGGATGCACATTCTGCCACACAATCCGCGGGACGAGTGGATCTTCGCCCGCCTGAGCCAGCACGGCCACGAGTATTGGAATGGTGGGGATCACAGCTTGCTTCGCCGCGGCGATTGCCACTTGCAGACGGACCTGCGGCGCCGGATCATCTTTGAGTTTTTGCACAAGCAAAGCCACGCTCTCTGAGAGCGAAGACTGCTCACCAGCGGCACGCACGGCCCATGATTTGAGGACAACATCAGCGGAGGCCAGAAGTGCGCGATGGAATGTTTCTTCAAGTCGGTCGCTGATCAGCAGGACACCCAACGCACTCAGTTTCGGTCCACGTGAAGCCGACGACAATACCAGCGATTCAAGTTCGCGTCGCAAGTCGGCGGTTTCAGAGGAATTGAACGACAGACGTTCGGAAAGCAAACGCTGCGCGATGTCGCGTTGGTAACCGTTTGCGCTCGCCAGCATCCGCATGAGATGCGCGTTGTCTTCCGCCGCAAAGTTAAACGGTTGCGCGTGCGGAGTATCCTTGTATCGCAGTCGATACAGACGCCCCTTCAGCCGGTCGATCCCGGCAGGATCTCGATTCGCATCCTGATAGCAGTGATAGCGGTCATACCAGTCAAGAATATAAAGACACCCGTCCGGCCCAGTCTTCTGCACGATCGGCATGAACCACGCATCATGAGCACTCAACAGATCCGACTCAGGGGATGCCTGATATGTGGAGAAATCTCGCGTAATCGAATCACCGTTAAGGCAACTGCCGTGGATATTCCCCATGTAGAGCTTGCGCCGGTATTGCTCCGGATACGCATCACTGTCGTACCAATGAATGCCGCAGTACGCCGCTTTTTGATGTTTATGCCCGACGATACTTTCGATCTTCCAAGTGAACGGTGGATATGGGCCTCCCTGACGATGATAATAGCCGGTTTCCGTCAGATGCCACAGGTGATCAATCACACACGCGCTGACGAATGCATCACCTTCGTCATTAAACGCAATCCCCCATGGATTGCTCGTGCCTTCGCAGAACACCTCAAACTCGTGCGTCTTCGGATGAATGCGAAACATCGCACACGTGAAATTCCACGGCAGCTGACCATCCTTGAAATTCGGATTCTGCGGTCCGTAGGTCACATGCGCTGGATTGAAAACTCCGTTCAAACCATAAAGCCAGCCGTCCGGTCCCCATGTCAGCGAATTGGGTAGTTCATGAGTGTCATCACGTCCGAAGCCGGTGACGACAACTTCCGACGTGTCTGCCTTGCCATCGCCATCGGTGTCTTGCACAAACAGAATGTCCGGTGAATTCGCAATCCAGACGCCGCCATGTCCGACGGCAATGCCGCTCGGGATATTCAGGCCTTCCATGAACACCGAAAACTTATCCGCTTTGCCATCGCCGTCAGTATCTTCCAGAATCTTGACGCGATCCTTTCCGGGCCCGGCCTCGCGGCGAGGATACTCGAACGATTCCGTGATCCAGAACCGACCACGTTCATCGATCGTCATTGATACTGGATTCACGATGTCCGGTTCCGACGCCACGAGTTCCACACTAAAGCCTTCAGGCACCACCATCTTCGCGATAGCTTCCGCAGGACTCAGAGCTGGCCCCGGCGGTTTGTCCTGTGCATGCGGGATGCGCTCCTCCTGTGCAAAACAGGAAAGGCATGAGGCAACGATCAGGCACAATGGCAGGCGGGAAAACAAGCTTCGCATTGAGGAACGCTCCGGAAACGGTGACGCCTTTAACAGTACGTATCGTGGCAGGAAGAATTCTCTCAGGCAAACGCGGAGCGATACAAAGTTTTTGATGGCCGCCGAAGTAGAGGCATTAGCCTGCACTCCGTAATGCCGATTGCCAGGAGGATGGACATGCACGTCCGTCAGATGGCCAAAATACACCGTACAAACGCACGGTGTTCTTTTTCACGATTCTGCCACTAGCGGCACACTTTTTGAACCGCACTCGGACAGGAATGTCCAACGTACATGAATCGCAACTCGTCCCCTACACCAGTTCCGGCATCGGCGTAGTCTTTTCCAGCAGGTACTGCGGACGACCGCCAAGGTCGTTGAGCTTTGTGGCGTCCGGGTCGATGCCAAGGTGACGGTACAGAGCCGCAAGAACTTCACTGAAGTGGACCGGGCGCTCGGAGATTTCAGCACCGAGCCGATCGGTGGCGCCGATGACCTGACCAGTGCGGAAACCGCCGCCTGCGAGTAAGCCGCCGCCAACCTGAGGCCAGTGATCGCGCCCGGCGTCTGGATTGATGCGTGGCGTGCGGCCGAATTCTCCCCACGCGATCACCGCTACGTCTTTGTCCATGCCGCGCAGATGCAAATCTTCGATCAACGCAGACAGACCTTGGTCGAATTGCGGCAGGTGCGTATTCTTCATGCCGTTGAAATTGTCGCTGTGAAAATCCCAACGGCCAAAGTTGAGCGTCACAACTCGACAACCGGCTTCAACCAGACGTCGCGCCATCAGGAAGTGTTCAAGGTTCCGCGGAGCACCATCACCGAAACGATTGGCGTCACCTTTTCCATAACGCGCGAGAATGGCCTCCGGTTCTTTTGAGATATCGAGGGCATTGACAAGGGCGCTGCTGGTGAGAATGTTGAAAGCCTGCTGCGAGAGCGTGTCTAGCCCTTCTAGGATGCCCTTGCTGTCCATGTCGCGCCGAAGTCGGTCGACACTGGTCAACAGGGCCTGTCGATCGTTCAATCGATCGCTGCTAATACCCTGCAGCGTCATGTCCGCGCTGGCAGGTCCGGACGGTCGAAACGCCGCATTCGCAATTCCCAAGAAACCCGGCAGACCAGGTGAACCGTACGGCGGATGTCCACAATCAGGCGACAAACCCACAAACGGCGGAACAGCCTTGTTGGTTGCGCCCAGCGTCTTTGAAGCAGCTGACCCCATCGACGGCCAACCACCGGCAGGCTGATTGCGTTTTGATCGTCCGGTGTAGCAAATGAATGAATCGTGATCGCCATCGGGCGAACCATACATGCTTCGCAGCGGCACACATTTGTCCATGATGGCGGCCATCCGCGGCATATGTTCGCAGATTTCGATTCCCGGAACACTTGTTGGAATTGGCTGGAACTCGCCCCGAATTTCCGCTGGTGCTTCCATCTTGAGATCATACATATCCTGATGCCCAGGTGCGCCGCACATGTAGATCATGATCACGGCTTTATGCGACTTGCGGATGCCTGCAATTTGTTCAGCTCGCAGCAGTTCGGGCAGCGTCAGGCCGCCAAGCGTCAGGGCTCCCAGACGCAGCGTGTCGCGACGCGTCATGCCATCACAGAAGGGACTCCGACCATGACCGAGAATTGAGAGCATCAGCAGGTCTCGCTGGCAGATAGAAAAAAGGCGGGATGAAGCAGGTTCAACAGGTGGGTTTCACAAGGCGACGACGAACCTGCCACCGTGGAAAAGCCTATCATAAGCATCGACTTAGCGGAATCAGTTCCTGCGTAAAATATGGGTCTCCGCCATTTCTGCGGAAAACATGATCGCCAGAAGGTATCTCACGCGAAGCCGCGAAGGAAGAACCCGCTGGCAGTTGTTGTCGATCTGTCAGGCACCTAGAATCGCTGTCCGTTGCTGAGTTCTGTGTTCAGCAAAGATCACTGAATGCATCAGGTCAGTACCTCATTGAAAGTTGTTCCATGGTCCGCGTATTCGTTAAAGAACTCAAAGACGGCGATTCCGTCAACGAAATTTTCCTGCTAGCAGATAAACAACTTCGCGCTAATCGCAACGCTAATCTGTATCTCCTTGCGACTCTCCGCGACCGCACCGGCATCGTCAGCGGCCTGATGTGGAATGTCGCGGAAGAGATGGTGCAGAATGTTTCTGCCGGCGACTATGTGCGTGTCCGCGGCAAAGTGCAACTGTATCAGGGTGGTTTGCAGATGATCATGACGCACATTGATCATGTGCCACGATCATCGTGCGATGAGGAAGATTTTCAAGTTCAGTCTCAGGCAAACGCCGCACCATTGCTGGCGCGTTTGAAGGAACTGTTGACATCGCTTCGATGCGCCCAACTCCTGACACTGGCTCAGTGCTTCCTCGACGACGAAGCTCTGGTTACGGGACTTTGCGCCGCCCCCGCCGGAGTGAAAGCCCATCATGCTTATATGGGAGGATTGATCGAGCACGTTGTGAGCATGTCAGAGGTCGCGGATCGAATCTGTGTGCTCTATCCGGCGCTCAATCGCGATCTGCTGCTGCTGGGTGTCCTCCTGCACGATCTGGGCAAGGTTCGCGAACTCTCGTGGGATCCCACGTTGGCCTATACAGACGAAGGTCAACTGCTCGGCCATATCAATATTGCGATTGAAATCCTCAATGAAAAACTCGTCAATGCTGCGTCACGCCTCGGAAAACCGCTCGATCAGGAAATAGTGCTGCGTCTGAAACACATGATCCTGAGTCACCACGGAACACGCGAATTTGGCAGTCCCACAGTCCCGATGACTCCTGAAGCAATTGCGCTGCACCATATCGATAATCTCGACGCACGACTCCATGAGTTCACGCGCGCAATCGAAGATGATCTGAACGCTGATTCAGCATGGACTCCATTCAATCCACGGAATGATCGCAAGTTGTTCAAAGGCTATGACCGCTTGAAATGAACCGTTCAGGGCGATTCAAGATGACAACAAAGATGGGCAACGCGTCTGGAACGACGAATTTGAGGCCAGACGCTGGCTCACGCAAGTGCGTGTGGACAGCGAAATCCCGCAAAGGTCGAGCCCGCCATCCTACTTCTTGTCGTCTACCTTTGGTGCAAAGCCTCGTCGCATCGTGTTTTCCGAAACGTTGATGGGAACCAAAAACTGCAGCAGATAATCGGGGCCTCCGGCTTTGCTGCCGATGCCTGACATCCGATAACCACCAAACGGTTGACGTTGGACCAGTGCGCCCGTGATTTCACGGTTCAGATACAAGTTGCCTACTTCAAATTCGTTGCGGGCTCGTCGTAGTGCTGCCGGGCTGCGGCTGTAGACGCCGCCGGTGAGTGCGAATTTAGTTCCATTCGCGATCTGAAATGCGTCATCAAGATTTTTGGCCCGAATGACAGCCAGCACAGGGCCAAAAATCTCGTTCTGAGCGAGGGGTGATGTTGGATCAACATCAATAAAAATATGCGGTCCCACAAACGTACCCTGTTTCGCTAGCGCTCCAGCATCCACAGCCAGTTTCAAGATGCCGCCATGCTCAGGATCGACCTTTTTAATAGTTTCCAGAATGCGGTCGCGCGCATCTTCATCGATCACCGGCCCGATTCTCGTTGCCGGATCTTCAGCCACGCCGAGCGTCAGGCTCTTCGTCGCATCGACGAGGCGTTCCACAAATTGATTGTATGCGGCATCGAGCACGATGACTCGTGAACAAGCGGAACATTTCTGCCCAGCGTAATTGAATGCGCTTTTGATGACACCCACAACCGCTTCATCAAGATCCGCATCGTCGTCCACAATAATCGAGTTCTTGCCACCCATCTCGGCGATGACGCGGCGCACGTTCTGCTGACGTTTGTCAGTATCCGCTGCAGCACGATTGATTTCCAATCCAACATTTTGGGAACCCGTGAACGCGACGAGATCGACATCAGGATGACTGACCAAGATTGGCCCAATGTCTTCACCGATCCCCGGCAGAAAATTCACTACCCCGTCAGGCACACTGGCGTTGCGGATGATTTCCATAAGTTTCGCCGCGACCACAGACGATTGCTCGGCAGGTTTCATAATCACCGTATTGCCGGTGACCATCGCTGCGACCGTCATCCCAGCCAAAATGGCCATCGGGAAATTCCACGGCGCGATCACCACGCAGACGCCGCGCGAACGATAGGCGTAGCTGTTTTCTTCGCCGAGAAAATCGCACTGCTGCGGCACCGCAAGGCGTTTCATCTCGTGCGCGTAGTACATGCAGAAATCAATCGTTTCCGCGACATCGGCGTCCGCTTCTGCCCATGGCTTGCCGGTTTCAAAAAGTACCCACGCGGCCAGTTCAAACCGTCGCTCACGCATTTCAGCGGCCATCAATTCCAGATACTCCGCGCGGGTTTCGACCGGAGTGGCGCACCACATCGGATAGGCGCGTCGAGCAGCATCAACCGCGTCGCTCGCCTGATCGGCTGTGGCAGACGCCACACGTCCGATGATCTCAGACCTCTTCGAAGGATTGCGGGACACCAGCGTCGCGCGGCTGTCGCATGATTTGCCATCAATAATCAGCCGATACTCGCTCCCAAATTGTTCCCGCACCAACGCTAACGCTTCCTGCATCGCGGTGCGGTTCGCTTCTTGGCTGAAATCCGTCAGTGGTTCATTTGAAAAACCAGATTTCGGTGGGTCGTGGATCGGCGGCTCTGCAGCTGCATGGCGGGATGGCTTCATTAGAAGTTTCTCAACGGCGATGTGTTCGGTAAAGCTTTGGCGAAGGAAAGAATCGTTGGACGTGTTTTCTAGGAGACGACGCACAAGGTACGCCATCCCGGGAATCAGTTCGCCGAACGGCGTATAAATGCGGACCCGATGCCCGCGCTCCAAAAACAGTTGGGCCTGTTCATCCCCCATGCCATACAGCATCTGGATTTCCATCGCGCGTTCAGGAACGCGAAGCTCTTCTGCCAAGGCAATTCCATGCGCGAGACTACGCAGGTTGTGACTCGCCAAAGCCGGTCGCAGCCAAGTATAGTTTTCCAGCAGAATCCGCGTCAGCCGTTCGTAACAGTCATCTGACTGCCACTTGCGACGATAAACGGGAACGGGCCAGCCACGGTATTCAGCCACGATGTTTTCGTAGTCCCAATACGCGCCCTTCACAAGCCGGATCCAGATGGGTGTGCCGCGTTTCTTCGCCCAATCGAGCATGCGATTGAGATCCGCTTCCGCTGACTGAAGATAGGACTGAATCACGATGCCGCAGTCCGCGTAATCGCGGAATTCGACTTCCATCATGACGCGCCGAAAAATCTCTAATGTGAGTTCGCGAAAGTCGTTCTGCTCCATGTCGATGTGGACATAAGCATGATTCTCACGAGCTGCACGCAATACCGGACGCAGCCGTGCGGAGACACGACGAATTGTCCCTTCCGCATCGATCGGCGCAAACTGACTGTCGAGTGCTGAAAGTTTAAGACTCACATTGACGCGGGGAATGCGGCCCTCATGGTCTGAATCTAGTAAGAGGTCATCCGGAAATTCATTGACCTGCTGCGACATCCCGTTAATTAGATCGATGTAGGACTGCTGATAACGATCAGCCTCACTGTCGCTGATGATGGCTTCGCCGAGCAAGTCCAGCGAAAACGCGAATCGATTACGACGCAACTTACGCACAGACGACAGCACTTCATCAACATTGCTGCCCGCAATAAATCGTCGCGCCATTCGCGCAGCGTTCGTCCGAGCATTGTATGCAAGTGCGCGACTGAGAATCGTATTACTGACGGACAAATCGAGACCGACACGCGCGGCCCACGGAAGTTTGTCGCGAACGTCTTCGAAGTACTCATCCAGATGCCGCGCAATGGCATAGTGGTCTTTGAGCATCGGCAGCACATCGACAAACCGGAACATCTGCACCTTGACGGCTTCGTCGCCCATCGCCCAAGACATGAGCCGATCTTCCCACCACCGTCCATGAAAGATTGAGGGCGATCGATGCTGAACCCGACCGAACAGATCGCGACCAATCTCCAGCGTTCGCTGCTCGATACTCGCGTCGTCCACGTGAGAAGACTGACGCACAGCTCCCGTCGCCGTTACCTGCTTCGGAGCTTTCGGTGTTTGTTTTGCGGATGTGGGCGGGCTTCCAGACGCAGATGCCATTTCCCGCAACGATATCTCAGCGGTCTCCGAATTCGTGGCAGCAGCGGATTTCGCTGCAGGCATTGCTTTCGGGGCGGCCTTGGGTTTCGCTACTGATTTGGCTGCTAATTTTGCTGCCTTTTTGGCCATAATGTCTCTGACACGATCTGACTTCGTCAAGTTTCTCCATGTTCCGGCTGAATTCTACGAGCAATCAGCCATTGGGAAAGGACTACGCTGCCAATTCCCGCAATCAAACCCGGGATTGCCCCATTTCGTATCGAAAACGACCACGAATGTTCGATCTACTCCGCAAAATTCACGCGCCTTGAGACCATCTTGTAAACGGCGGCGAGAAATCGTGACGCTTGGCGGGCGAAAAGTGCTGCGCCCTGCCTGAGGGAATGACTCGCTGGAGCGTGTTGCGTTGCGACAACAAAATTTCCGACAGCTCACGCTGCATAAAAATGAGACGCACGGGCGTCTTTTCCGGGATCTGCAACACCAGCGGAAATACGACTTTAGCCACGGTGCGTCGGACAAGAATGTCCAACCTACGAAAACGCACGGCGGCGCCGTCGCGTTACTTTCCCTTCTTCGGTGGTGACTTCTTGCGACCTTCGAGAAACCGCTCAAGCAGCCGGGAAAACAACTCCTTCGCGACTTCCTCGTCATTACTGACCTTTTGGTAGAACTTGTAATTGCC
>QWQG01000026.1 GCA_003670925.1 Planctomycetota bacterium
GAAGTGCTCAACCACGGCTCAATGCGGTGACACTCCAGATTCCACGCGGTGTGACAGCGATTGTGGGCCTTTCCGGAGCGGGAAAGACATCCCTCCTCAACGTTTTGGCAGGGTTTGAGCCGGGTTTTTCCGGTGATTTGAAGATGAATGTCTCGGCAGACGCGACACATCGACTGCCGCTGTTCTGGGTTCCGCAAAATGGCGGGTTATGGCCACATTTGTCAGCCGAACAACATCTAGAAGTCAGCAGCAACACTGCAGAGTTCGCGAGAAAAATAAGCGTTAAATTGAGGCGATGTTCAAAAAAAACAGACGAATTTCTCGAGTCCTTCGATCTCCAGCACCGTCGCCACGCGTTACCGGCTGAGTTATCTCAGGGGGAGCGTTCGCGGTTAGGTATGGCGTTGGCTCTGGTGACGCGGGCCGCTGTCTTGCTGCTCGACGAACCTCTCAGTCATGTGGATCCGGTTCGAAAACCGACTTATTGGAATATCGTGCGCCGCATTGTTGCCGCAGAAAATCTCTCAATGATCTTTACATCTCACGAACCCGAAGCGGTGTTGCGGCACGCGGAGCATGTGATTTGTCTGCATGACGGGTCGGTCGTATTCGAAGGCCCAGTGAGGACACTTTATGATCATCCTCCTGAAGCCTGCCTCGGCGCGTTTCTGGGCCCCTTGAATTGGTTTCACGCGGAAGAAGCGTCGGTGTTGCTGGCAGGACATGCAGTCGGCGCAAATGTCTCGGTGCGGCCGGAGCGGTTGGAGATTCAATACGCGGCGGCTTCAGGTATTGAATTGATTTCAACGCCTTTCAGCGGCGTGTATTCAGAGTCGATCGTGCGGCATATTGCTTCGGGTATCACAAAGTCTGTGCTCCACCGAGTCCCTGAAATTATGATACCGCTTGGTCAGCATGTGGCATTTCGCGAATCGCCTCAATCTGGAGCTATCGCATGATTCTCCCGTTAGGCATTGCTCTGCTGTGTTGCCTGTTTCTAAGTGGGTGCGGTGAACAGAACTCAGATCCGGAGCTGACCTTTACAAAATTTGACACATGGAAAGTGCCCGCCTCGGGAGGGTTCCTTCCGGCGCCACGCGGACTGTATGCCGACGAGAATGACACGGTTTACGTGCTTGATGATGCAGGCCGAGTGCTGGTGTACGACAAACATGGCAAGCTGACAAAACAATGGGAGATGCCTGAGTTTGCGGCAGGCAAGCCGGAAGGAATTTGGAGACTCATCGACGGGCGGGTTGCGGTCGCGGACACACATTATCACCGTGTTGTGTTGTTCAACGAAGATGGGTCGGTAAATTTAAAGTTCGGGACGCAGGGAATCGGTGCAGGGCAGTTTGTGTTTCCCGTGACGATCGCGCAGGATCCACATGGATTTATCTACGTGGGCGAGTATGGTGATTGTCAGCGTATTCAAAAATTTACGGCGGACGGGATCTACGTCACTGAATTCGGGAAGCACGGGGCGCAGGCTGGTGAGTTCCAGAGACCCAGCGGAATTGCATGGCAAGACGGCCTTATTTACGTTGTCGATGCGTTTAATGACAGAATTCAGGTGTTTAGAGATGAAGGAAAATTTGTCCGTGTCATCAATTTACCAGAGAAATCTGCTCCGCTCGAGTATCCATACGACATTCGTCTGGATCGCAATCAGCAGATTTATGTAATCGAAAACAAAGCGGCGCGACTGACGGTGATGCGTCTGGACGGCACAATAGTGGGTCGGTACGGTCGCCCTGGTCGAGGACTGGATCAGTTCTATCAGCCGTGGGATGTGACAGTCTTAAGTGACGGACGCGTTCTGGTTGCAGACACCGGAAATCATCGACTGGTAGAATTGACTCCATGAACAAACTGCAACGGATCTTCACGCAGATTTTTCCGCGACCACATCGCCGGGTGCGCTGGCAGGCTGGAATCCCCATACTGCTGTTCACGGCATTGTTTGCGCTCGTGTGCTTCTCGATTTTGCCGACGTTCGTGGTGACTGCTGGCAAGCCACATCTTTGGGAAAAAGTCACCATTGCAATTTGGAACGTCGACTTAATCAATTTCAAATGGCTGTCCAATTTAAAAATACCCAAGCCTGTGTTTGAAATCGTGCATGAGCTTGAGTTTGCTCGGCCATGGGCGTTCCTGTTATTACTGTTCACACCGTGGGTCTGGTGGATGCAGGCGGCGGGACACGCTGGGCTTCCGGCGCGGCGGGGAGCTGTCGCTGGATTTTGTCGCTTGGTGATCTGTGGCCTGCTGATCCTGATCCTAGCGGAACCACGGGCAGTGCGAACGAGTGACGTGATCTCGGTTGTGTACAATGTCGATGTTTCAGATTCCGTCAATGAAGCGCGGAATCAGGCGCTCGAGATGGTCGCGGGAACTGCGGCTGAAAAACCGGCGACGGATCAGGCAGGACTGGTAGTCTTCGGGCGGACGGCAGCCGTCGAGTATCCGCCACGCGAAACTTTCCCGTTCGAAAAATATATCAATTCTCGTGTCAGTCAGGACGCAACAAATCTGGAGCAGTCGCTCGCACTGAGCGCGGCGATGCTGCCAGAGGAACATCTAGGCCGGATTGTGCTCGTGAGCGACGGTACCGAAACGGTCGGCCAACTGAAAGACATCATTGACGACCTGCAAGCCCGTGACGTCAGGGTTAACGTCGTACCAATTGAGTACGACTACACGCACGAGGTCTTACTGGAACGGCTTGATCTGCCGCGATTTGTCCGTCTGGGCGAAACCTACGAAACGTCAGTCGTCTTGACTTCGCTAGCGAAGGGCAAAGGCACGCTGGTGCTGTCTGAGGGCGAACATACCATCGCGCGGCAGGAAGTGGAATTTGAAGCGGGCAAGAGTCGCTTTTCTGTTCCGATTAAAGTGGATCAACCCGGCTACTATGAATACGCAGCCAGAATCGAAATGGCCCCCGGCGATGATAGTCGTTCAGAAAATAACGAGGTCCGCAATTACCTGTATCTGGAGGGCCCTGGCCGCATTCTGGTCGTCACTGACCCACAGAGTAATCCGGCCGAATGGCGTGCAATGGTGCTGGCCTTAAAACAGGGTGAGCGTGAGGTAGAAGTTCTGAGTGCTTTAGAATTTCCATATGATCCATTGTCGCTGATGCCATACGATGCCGTGATCTTTGCCGATGTCGCCGCAGACTCCATGTTAGGCACTCAGATGGATGCCCTGCACGATGCGATCAGAAACCTAGGGATAGGATTCATGATGGTCGGCGGGCCGAACAGTTTTGGCCCCGGCGGTTGGCAGGGGTCCGTTGTCGAAAAAGCATTGCCTATTTCCATGGAGATCACCAACAAGAAGATTCTGCCTAAAGGCGCGCTGGCCATTATTCTGCACACCTGCGAGTTTCCTCAGGGTAACAGTTGGGCGAAACGGATCACCAAAAAGGCCATCCAGGTTTTGAATTCCGAAGACCTTGTCGGAGCCTTGGCTCAGACCATGAATGGCGATGAGTGGATTTTTGAACTAACACCCGCCTCAAAGTATGCCGAACTGGTCCCGTTGATTAATAACGCAGAAATCGGCGACATGGGGACGTTTGCGACTACGATGAAGTTGGGCCTAGATGCATTAGTAAAATGCGATGCGTCCAGTCGCCACATGATCATCATCTCGGATGGAGATGCATCACCGCCGACTCCCGAACTCCTTGGACAGTTCATTGAACACCAAATCTCTTGCTCGACGGTGGCCGTATTTCCGCACAACGGGGACACGGCCATTATGGAGGAGATTGCGGGCGTGACGGGCGGACGTTTTCATTATCCCAGCGATCCCAATGAATTGCCTTCGATCTTTATTAAAGAGGCCAAGACGCTCCGGCGGAGTCAATTGCAGGTCCGAGATTTTGTGCCGTCGCGTGTCAACACCGACCCGATGCTGAAGGACATTACGGAGTCGCCACAGTTGCACGGCTATGTGCTGACGTCACCGAAAGAAGATCCACGAGCCACGATTTTGCTGGCCGCGCCGCCTTCGGCAGCGGAAATCGCCGCTGGTGACACGGAAGCCGATCCGATTCTCGCTATTTGGCGTTACGGACTTGGCATGACCGCGGCGTTTACGTCAGACCTGACCGAACGCTGGGGGAAAGACTGGGTCAGCTGGAATCAGTATCAGCAGTTCGTGAATCAACTTGTGACGCGCATCAGCCGCACACGGCGGGAGCAGTATTTACGAGTCTACACGTACGTCAACGGCAACGAAGGCGTTGTTGTTGTTGAAGATTTTCATCCCAGCGAAACGCTCCTGGATATCAGTGTTTCGGTGACTGGCCCCAATAGTTTTGAGCAGTCACAGCAGGTGCGTCAGATCGCGCCGCGGCGTTATCAGACCAGCATGCCGTTGAAAGGTGAAGGGCGTTATCAGGTGATGATTGGCGCAACCGATGGAACGCGGCGGGAAACAGCATATGCTGGTTTTATCGTGTCATATTCACCTGAGTATCTAAGATTCAGCGCAAACCCGATTGTACTCCGAGACATCGCGCAGAAGACGGGTGGTGTCGAACTCGATGCGAATCAAAACCCTGTTGAGATGGCCAGCACGATTTTTGGAGATCGGCAACCCAAACGTAGCAGTCGTCCGATCTTTGATTGGTTCCTCATGTGTATTGCCTGTCTGCTGCCCTTGGATGTGGCCATTCGTCGCGTGCAAATGGACTTTGGATGGGTAAAGCGACTCTTCCGCAGTCACAAACGGGAATCCACTGCCACCATGGGAGCATTGTTGCAGCGAGCGGGTGAAGTGCGTGCATCGATGACCAAGGACCATGCTTCGATTCCCGGCGGTTCATTTTCAGATCCGTCCACTAGCCGCCCCATGGCGACGCGACCACAGTCGCAGCGACCACCAGCGACTACCGCCCAGAAACCAGAAACCAAACCTTCGACTCCCACTGCGCCGAATTCGCCGGGACCACCGACCGAGGGCGGTACGACATCCAGACTGCTGGAGATTAAACGTCGGCGTGAACAGGATGGGGAGGGGAAAAAGGAATGACAGCGTTCCCCGGAGTAAACACGCGAGCTTGCTGCGATTCCTGTAGCTTGGACATTCTTGTCCGAGTTTGCTTTCAAAGATTATTCACATACCAGTCATTACTGTGCCGCCATGTCCGCTCAACTGACGACGGACATGAATGTCCATCCTACAAAACACGGAGGGCTGACGCCCAGCCGCTCGCCATTTTAAACTAAGAAAGCCAGCAATTCATGTCCGAACCACTTACTCCTGCACAACTTCAAACAGAAGCGGATCAGTTTCGTACGGAGTTTCAAGCCGTCCGTGATGCCGTTGGCAAAGTGATTGTTGGCCAGCAGCGTGTGGTCGAAGCGACGCTCACAGCACTGCTTTGCGGAGGCAACGTGCTGCTGGAAGGCGTCCCCGGCCTCGGGAAAACCGAACTCGTCAAGGCCCTGTCGCAAGTCCTCAAACTGGAGTTTCGCCGCATCCAGTTTACGCCTGACCTGATGCCAGCGGACGTCATTGGGACGAATATTATGACGACCGACGACGCCGGAAAATACCGTTTCGAGTTCCGTCAAGGACCCATCTTTACGCAGTTGCTGCTGGCCGACGAAATCAACCGCGCGACCCCGAAGACTCAATCGGCGTTGCTCGAAACCATGCAAGAAGGCACAGTCACTACGGGCGGGACGACATACACGCTGGCGCCGCCGTTCTTCGTGCTGGCGACGCAAAATCCCATCGAACAGGAAGGTACGTTCCCGCTGCCTGAAGCCCAGTTGGACCGATTCATGTTTAAGGTTGTGGTACCGTTTCTATCGCGAGAAGAACTGAACGAAGTGGTGACGCGGACAATTCTAAAGAAAAAAGTCGAGACATCCACTGTAATCGATGCGGCTAGGATTCTGCACCTGCGCACGATCTTGGACCGCGTCGTGGTGAGTGACCCGATGCGGGATTACGCCTGCCGGATGGTGCTCGCCACACATCCGGATTCTCCGTACGCAACCGACCGTGTTAAAAAATATCTCCGCTGGGGAGCGAGTCCGCGAGCTGCTCAGGCCCTCATTCGTTCGGCCCGCGTGCGAGCGCTGGGGCAAAGCAGAGCACATGTGTCGTTCGATGATATTCGCTATTTCGCGCAGGAAGTTTTGCAGCATCGCGCATTATTAAACTACGACGGTCAGGCAGAGAACATTTCAATCCGTGACGTAATCGAAGAATGTGTCACTAAACTTCCGATGGAGGCGTAGTTGTTGTGAGTGACACGGCGCCTTCCCAGTTAACAACACTCTTCGACAATTCCACGCTCAACCAGATCGAGCGGATGCGATTGAAGCCTAATCGCCGTTTGACAAATCGCGCTCGCGGCGAACACCTTTCGGGCAAAGGCGGGAGTAGTACGGACTTCGCCGACTTTCGTGACTACGTCGCCGGGGATGATCTGCGTTACGTGGATTGGAACATTTTCGCACGGCTGCGGCGACCCTACATCAAGCAGTTTCAGCACGAAGAAGAAATGCATGTCGTTCTTTTAGTGGATGCGTCCACGTCGATGCTGTTTGAAGACAAAATGCTGAGAGCGAAACAATTGGCAGCGGCGTTTGGCATCATGGGCCTGCAGAATGTGGAACGTGTGAGCGCTTATGCGATTCATGCGCGCCAGGATCAGCCATGGATGCTGCCTCCAGGGGCCGGACGCACGCGGATTCGTAAACTCCTGAAGTTTCTGGAGGGCATCGAGGGTGGCGGCAATATCCCGATCGAAAAAGCCATTGAAACAATGCTGCGGTTTCATCGAGGCCGCGGCGTTGCCATCATCATTAGTGATTTTCTGACGTTTGGCGATGTCAGTCGCCCGCTGAATTTACTTTACAGCGCCGGACTGGAGGTTTGGGGACTGCAGGTTTTGGCTGAATCAGAGATCCATCCGAATGTGCAGGGCGATTTAAGATTCGTGGACAGCGAGACTCAGGAAACACTCGACATCACCAATGCGTCTGAGTTGCTAAATGTGTATCAGGATCAGCGAATCTGGTTGCAGAACGCATTGCATTCGATGTGCCGCAGTCGCCAAGGGCGATTTATGTCGGTCAGTTCCGGGATGACGTTGCCGACCATCCTTTTTGAACATCTGTGTCGACAGGGGTGGATTCTACGATGAAATTGCCTGGCTTCGTCAATCTTTTCGGTGCATGGTTTCTGCTAGCGCTGATTCCCCTCATCATTCTGTACTTCCTGAAGCTGCGTCGGCCGAAGATGGAAGTACCCTCGCTTGCGCTGTGGCAGAGTGTCGTAAATGATCAACGGGTCAATTCACCGTTTCAAAAGTTTCGCCGTAATCTGCTGTTATTACTTCAGATCTTGCTGTTGTGCCTGCTGGTGCTGGCTTTAATGCAGCCGTTTCTTCAGGCGGATGCTGAAGTCGCTGAGTACAAACCTCTGTTGATTGATTGTTCGGCAAGTATGTCAGCCACGGATGAATTCACCGGCAAGACGCGACTAGAGTTAGTAAAGGAACGAGTTCGTGCGCAAATCGACAACCTCACTGGAGATCAACGCATCTCGTTATTTGCTTTTTCGAATACGGGGCGGCGTCTCACGGAATTTAGTAATGACCGGCGGGCATTGCTGAAAGCGTTGGAGGCATTGCAAGCGACAGATATGCCCGGACAACTCGATGATGTGCTGCGGATGGCGGCAGCTTATACGAGGACGTTTCCGATCAAGACGGTGACCATTTTGACGGACGGCAACTTGCCAGATCAGGTGGATTTTGAATTGCCGTTTTCTCTGGACGTGCAGCGTGTCGATGCAGGTGGGCCGAATGTTGGAATTACGGAGATGAGTGCGCGTCGCAGCGGGCCGGAAGAATGGGAAGTGTTCGTACGTGTGTCCGCGTCATCCGTGGACTTGCGTGGGGCAGAACTGCAGCTGTGGGAAGATGGGGAGCAGCGAGAATCGCATCAGGTGGAAGTATCAAACGAAGAATCTGAACGACTCGTGTTTCCAGTGACCGCAAATCAGACAAAACCGCTCGAGGCGAGGTTGGTGCCGGCGGGGTTCGATTCGCTAGCCGTCGATAATCGTGTGTGGTTGACATTGCCGGCGGCGCGGCCGCTGAAGGTTTGGGTTTCGCCCAAACTCGCATCTTGGCGTCATGCGGTGCGCGTCCAGCCAAATCTGGATCTCGAGGAGTCCGAAACAGCTGAGCCACGGGGTGCGGAGTATGACTTACTGATCGTCGACGAAGACGGGGCGGGCAGTGCCGAGGCGCCCGTGAAGCTATTTGTTGGTGTTGTCCCATCGGATCTGCAGGAACTGATCAAGGTCGAAGAAGACGTGTCATCTGTCGTCGACTGGAATCGCACGGCACCGATGCTGCGGCATGTGCAACTTGCAGATGTGCAGATTGGTGAGCAGCCCCGCCTAGCGGTCGGAGCAGCGACAAAGGATCTGGAAGAGCGTGGTTATGAAGTTCTGATCGACGGCAATGCCGGCCCGTTGATGCTGCAACGGCGTGAAGGATTGTCCGTATCGTACTGGTTTACATTTCACACCGACCGTTCGACGTTGCCGTATCGCGTAGGTTTTCCAATCATTGCGGCCAACGTTGTTGAAGCCGCATTGAAGCAGGCTTCGTTATCCGAAGTTGTGGCGGCAGCCACGGGAGTGTTACCGCCGATTTCTGTGGATGCAAATCGATCTTACACAATCAGGACACCGGACGGTGAAACACTATCGGCAGAAGCCAATGTTGCCGGAACACTCGACGGGATCGCCGCATCCCGAGTCGGGCGGTACGACGTCATGGACGGCAGCAACATTGTGACTTCGATCGGAACGGGCCTGTTGAGCGGCACGGAGACATCGTTGAAACCTGTGGAAGAACTGCGATTTTCGGAACTGACCGTCGCGACTGACGAGGCCAAACAACTGGATTCGGATAAGCCGTTTTGGTGGTTTTTGGCGTTATTGGCGTTTGGCGTGTTGATGTTCGAATGGTGGTATTTCCAGCGTGCACGAGGAGTGATGGTATGAACGCAGGATGCAGTCAAGCCCCCTCATCCGGCCTTCGGCCACCTTCTCCCCCGATCTCGGGGGAGAAGATCTGTCGCGTTGTATCATCGGCGCGCAATGGGTGTCAGCCCACCGCTACTCACGCACCAATGTCTCGCTACGCTGGTCAGGCGTTAACCACCGCACGTGCACATCGCCAGCTAAAATCTGAGCTCCAATGCGTCGCAATTCTTCTCATGGTTTTGTGGCTGCCAGAATTTGCCGTCGCTCAAGAAAAACCGGCGATCCGCATGAAGATGGAGTTGATCTCAATTCGTAATCGCTCGTCAGGACCGTTACCCGTACACATCAAACTGGAATACAACAAGCCGCAGATTATCGAGGGCGATCTAGAGCTTGAGATTTATGATTCCGTCGATGTGATCTCGCCTGATGACCTGATGGCATCGCTGCGATACGAAGGGATTGTGCTGGAGGGCGCGGATTATGAATTGAATATCGTGCTGCCACCGCTGAAAACAGCCGTCACTCAGAACTGGGCGGTGGTCGCGGCGTTTGTTACTCCACAGGGAAGAATTCAACTTACGTCTTTGCCGAATAAGGTCGGCAGCGCGGAGCCCTTTGATTTGCTGACCACCAGCCCGATGGAACGCGGGGTGTTGTTGTGTTCGTGTTTCAAGGAAACCCGACGGCACAGCGAATCTGCCAATCGCAAGTTTCTCGAGTCTGCCCTCTCGCTCGACAACTACAACCCAATCTATGCACAAATTGAAGCAGACAACCCCAATGGAGCAGCCGGACAGCTGACCGGGACTCAAAAGTTGGCCTTAATGGGGCGGACGATCATCTATTTTGCTGGGCAATGGGCCTCCAAAGACCTGCCTCAAGATCCACTTTCGTACTGTGCATTTGATTTGGTGTTGCTGACGGACGAATCACTTGCAGCATTGCAAAAGGAGCAACTGGACGGACTGACAGGGTGGGTGCAAGCTGGCGGCATTGTGTGCATCGTTCCGGACGTCCCGATAAAGCCGTTGCAACTGGAGTTCCTCCAAAAACTGTTTGAGCAGAGTACCGACAGTTCTGCAGGTCTGGCGCTGGATGCCGAAGGCCGATTACTTGTTGTCAGTGACGAAGCCGACGCGATCCTCATGAGTCACTGTGGACTGGGGCGTGCGGTGCTGTTACCTGCCATGAACGACTTTTCGGCGAGCCTGACAAAAGAAGACCTTGGTTCAATTGTGGCATTCCTGTGGAAAGTCCGCAAAGAACAACCCGTGTGGCAGGGGCAAAACTGGATTCCCGCCGATATCGTGCAGCGTCTGAAGTCACAGGGCGTCAATGCTGAACGGGACGCAGGAGGAATCTACGTCCGGGATGCGCGATATCACTACGTCGGCAATCGAGTGCAAGACGGAAAATACTACCTCGACCCTAATCAACTGCAGGCTCAATTTGGGATTAATGATCGGCTGAGTCCTCAGGCTGAGCCGCTGTTGTCTGTCTCAGTGCAGGCCTTGATGCCTTCTGATGTGGAGATGGTACCAATCTGGATTATTGGGATGATCTTAATGGGTTATGTCGCAGCGATCGGGCCGGGAGACTATTTTCTGCTGGGCTGGCTGCGGTTACGAAAATACACATGGGTGGTGTTCCCGGTAATCACGGGGTCCTTCACGCTGTTGACCGTGTTGGTGGCCCAAGCGTTTATGGGCAGCGAAGACACGGGTGGTAAACTGGTCATTACCGACCTTGTTGACAACGGCATTCCGGCCCGGCAAACAACGCTGGAAACCCTGTACTACAGCTTGCAGGCCAATGTTCGAAACGCCCACAAAGGCGAACTGGTTGTGTTGTCGGAAGATAATTTTACCAACGCAGACTCCTACAACCAGTATGGACAAGCGGAACAGAGTGCTCAGGATTCGCCACTCAGCTACAGCGGACGTTTCCCGCAAAATTACAGTGTCAGCCATCGCGTGCAACAATGGTCGCCGGTTTCAATGCGAGCGTTGTCGCTGGAACCGCAAAAATCCGAAGTTCCGCCCATCGACTGGAATGATGTCTCACTGCTGACGACGCCGGAAGGCAACACCCGACTGAAGGAGGCATTGTCTCAGTATGCGGTCGCGGAACAGTCAAACTCTGTGACTCCAACCCAGTGTTTTGCGGTGATTTATCATAAATTAACCGTGCTGAATCTGCTCGGTAACTTTCCCGTGCTTAACGAGAATGATCATCGCCTGATGCAACAAGGGTATTCGATGCCAAACAACTTTCCCTCCCAGTACCAGGGTTCCGCATCGTTGGCAATGCTGGGCTGGATTCCGACGGTGAAATCATCCCAGACTAATATCTTCGGACTGGTCAGTCAGATCGCGCCGCACGGAGCAGGTTCACTGGAAGACCTCGCCTTTCTGGACAGTTCGGATCCCACTCAGTGGGCGTTAGTGATCATTACGCAACAGGGCGAGAATTTTGAAGTGTTCAGAAAACTGTATTTCGTTCAACCGTAGGATGGACATTCATGTCCGTCGTCAGTAGAGCAAACGTGCCAGCAGGGGAATGGCTGGTTTATGAATCAGGTCTAAAAGAAAGCTCGGACAAGAATGTCCAGGCGACATGCGGCGCGGGAAACAAAAAATGTCAATGACCGAACCGACGATGATGGCCATGCCGCCGAAACCAAAACCACTGGCGATCTGTATTCGGGATCTGCGGGTCAACTACGGCAAGTTCGAAGCGGTCAAAGGGATCTCGCTGGATATTCCGCACGGCGAGGTCTTCGGCTTTATCGGTCCGAACGGTGCCGGAAAATCTTCGACTTTTCGAGTTCTGGCGACGTTGCAACCGAAGTTTCGCGGGATGGCTCTGGTGTGCGGGCTGGACGTGTTGAGTCAGCCGCAGCAGGTTCGGCACGTGATGGGGTTTGTGCCTGATTTTTTTGGAGTCTATGAGGATCTGACCTCGTTGGAGTATCTACATTTCTTTGCTGCAGCGTACAAATTGCCAATTTCCAAACGCAAGGGGACGATCGATGATGTGCTGACGCTGACGGACATGACTCACAAGGCTGATTCGCCGGTGGATAGTTTGTCCCGCGGCATGAAGCAGCGTCTTGCTCTCGCACGTGTGCTGCTGCACGATCCCCAAGTGCTACTCCTCGATGAGCCGTCGAGCGGACTGGATCCGAGGGCGCGAATTGAAATGCGTGAACTGCTCAAGGCACTGCGAGAAATGGGTAAGACGATCCTGATTAGCAGTCATATTTTGCAGGAGCTCAGCCTGTTATGTACCCGGATCGGGATTATTGAATTGGGACATATCGTAGCTGAGGGTTCACTGCATGAGATTTATCGAAAACTGCAGTTGATGCGGATGGTTCATATTCGTATCGAAAATCCGGCAGATGATTTACTGGATCGCGTGCAGAAGATTCCCGGGATCGGTTCAGTTGAGACTCAGGTTGATCGCTGGGTCATTCGGCTGCACGAAGATCTCATGTCAGTGGCCGATCTGCATCAGGCGTTGGTAGACCAGAAAGCCCGGCTGACCATGTTTCAGCCGGAAGCGATGGATATGGAAACTGCCTTTATGAAGCTTACGGAAGGGAAGACTGCTTGAGTATTTTGGGAATGATTCCGGAACTTCCACTTCTACGACGGGAACTCGCGGAGTTATCTAGCCGACGGCGAACGTATGTCATTCGATTTGTCGGAGCGATTATTGTCTTAACGACGGTTATGGTGTACTACAACTTTCATATGGCCCTGTTGGGATCATCCATTTCCGGTTTCGGCAGCGCTAATCCCCATCGATTCTTAGGAGCGGGTGCTCCGATCTTTAGAGGCCTCGTGCCGGTGCTGTTTGTGTCTGTGCAGTTGCTGATGCCAGCTTTAATCTGTGGTTCAATTACGATCGAGAAAGAGCGGAATACGATCGGCACATTATTTGTGACGCGTTTGTCGCCCATGACAATTGTCCTAGAGAAACTGGGCAGTCGTCTGGTTCCAATGTTTACATTCTTGCTGCTGACATTTCCTGTGCTGGCTGTTGTGTACTCCCTCGGAGGAGTCGAAACAACTTTCCTGCTTGGTACCCTCTGGCTGTTGTTTTGCGAATGTCTGCTGCATGCCAGCATCGGATTGCTGTGCAGTTCATGGTTCGCCACCACGGTGACGGCATTTATCTGGTCGTATGGATTGACCGGATTACTGGCCGTATTTTCCAGCTTATTTGCCCACGATCTCCCATTGGCATTGCCGACGCCGTACTATCTGTGGATCGCCGCATTCCAGGGATTTAATTCCTCTGGTTATGGAAACAACTCGTTATTGTCGCAGTCCTCCAGTGGTTTCCTGCACCCTTTGGCTCAAATGCTGTTTGTGGTTGCAACCACAATTCCATCGTTGATGGTGACTGCGGTTATGGTGCTGATGGCGCGCGTATTTCTGGTTCGGCGGGCGTTTATTTCTTCAGCATCGGTGATGCTGAAAGTTTTCAAGTCCATTGATGGATTCTTTGTGCGGTTGAATGACCGCACAACCGGCGGCATGGTCTTGATGAAAGACTACACCAGCCTGCCGCTCTTTGACCCCGTCGCATGGCGTGAGAGATCCAAGAAATCGCTGGGGAAGGCCCGCTATCTGTTTCGCATTCTGGTCGTCATGGAAGGGCCGACGCTGTTCATCTGTGTGGGAGCTGCTACCGTTTCTGCACGTTCAGATTTTTCCGGACTGCGAGATTTGCTGCTGCTCGTGTGGGGAATTGTGGCCATGATTCTGGCGATGAAGGGGGCCACGATCATCTCAACGGAACGTGTCCGTGAAACTCTCGACGCCCTGCTCTCAACCCCATTGACAGCGAAAGAAATTCTGACGCAGAAAGTTGCCGGAATGCAGCGTCTGATGATGGTGCTGGCGATCCCTATCCTCAGCGTGCATTTTACGCTGCTGCTGCTGAATGTTGATTTTCGCGAGATTATGTCGTCGCCCGCGACAATCCTAATTGTAGTCTGGTATACGCTGGGATTTATTTTAACGACGTTTCTCACGATGCAGATTCTGGTGTGGTTGGCTGTTTTGTTTGGCTTGCGTTCGCAATCGCAGTCTCGATCTGCAATGACGGGAATTTGTCTGATTGCAGGCTGGGTGATTGTTTCTTCGTTCCTCGGCCGACCGGGTGGATATGTGTTCGAAGCGTTCAGTAATATTTGTCAGTCGATACAGCAAGGCGACTCATCGCGCAGCGGATCTGAAAACAATGAAACACCGACGATGCAGTTGAATCAAACCATTGCGGCGGTCATTTGCTGCATGATTCGCGCGGATGGTGGAATTCAGGCAAATGAAGGTGTGCTTGTTGCGGTCGGCAATCCGTACGTGGAAAAGACGGAACTGTACTATGCACCATCACGTTCGATCCATGCAGCCTTAACCGTTGCTACCGTCGTATTTTTGTGGCAAGTGCTCCTCCTCTTATTAATCCGAATGTTGACCTTGCGTTTGGCGCCTCGAATGCTCGGTCGATTCGATCAGGAGTCAGAATACCACACACCAGAGGTTCAGCATTTTACGAGTCCGTCTGGGACAATATCGGAAATGATCGCATGAATGGAATGAATCAAACCAAGCTTTCGTGTGAAACCGGCGGGGAAGTTTGGTTAGCTCTCAGTCAACAGGGAAACGTCGTCGGGCTACCACTCACATATCGATCTACGCCCGCCGCAGAACCACGCTGTCTGGTCTGTTTGTTAGGCGTACGATCGGTGAAACTCTTGGTGCGGCAATTTCTGCAATTTTGCATTTTGTTGTTTCCAATTCTCTGGATGGCCTCTGCCCTTGGTCAGGTCACTCCAAAAATTCGCATTGCTGATAAGATCTGGGGCTTCGATGGGCGTGTGATGAACGGTCAGTTCATGCCCCTATCGATTGAACTCGATAATTTAAGCGACGAGCCCATTGAAGCTCAGGCGACACTGCGGTCCATTGCCGGTATGCTTCGTGAAACCGGCGGGACCGCCACGCAACCCATCTTTCTGAGTCCACACTCTCGGCGCTGGGTGCAGTTCTATCCGTATATCGCAGGTATGGCATCCAGTTGGCGTTTCGAACTACGCACCGAGGATGAAACATTTACCTTCGATGCGATCGATCAGCCTCGGTTCGTGCTGGAATCCAATTCACTGCAGATGAAGTCGGAAGATCAATCTTTGCCTGCAGTAATCCTCGACCGCCCTGACCTACTCATTAAAATTCCAACCACAATCAAGCACATGCCGGAAGATATCTTTCCGCCGTATGCCACGGCGACTCACGGCTTATACGCGATGTTCATGGATCATGTGCCGGACTGGGAAACGCCTCGTCAGGAGGCGCTGCTCGCATGGCTCAAAGCTGGTGGCCGACTGCATCTTCTGCTCGATCAGAATCGTCAGACGCTGCGATTTTCCGGCCCCCTTGCCGCACTCAACGAACCGTTTACGGAATACCATGTCGGAAGCGGCAGCGTGACACGGCACGAAATCCAACGGGCTGAGCTTTCCAAAGACATCGTCACGCTGGCCGTTACGACACAGGGTCTATCGAAAGCAGACCTGGACGAAATTGCGGAGTACCAAGAACAAGCCGGCAACGGATTCAGCTATGGCACGAGCGTCACGGACGATGAGGACTTGTTTTACGAACTTCGGCAATTGACTCAACCCGATCATATGTGGTGGTTGATTTTTCTGCTGTCGCTGTGCTACGTCGGACTCATTTTTCCTGGCTGCTGGGTTCTGTCACGACAACGCAAGTTGCACTTTCTTGTCACATACGGTTCTATTGCGGGACTCGCTGCGATTTTTAGTCTGATGTTCCTGTTCATTGGTCGCCGTGGATATGGCGAATCCACATCGCTGCACTCAGCCTGCATCGCCCGCTCTGAGGATGACACACACAGCAGTCTGCTGCAGTTGACGACTCTGTTCGTGACGGAGGGCAATACCTATTCCCTCACGGACAAAGACCACCAGACTCTGTTAGCCTCGGGAGCCAGCGAAGAAAGCGTGGAAGCCAGGATTACGTCCGGCAACACGGCCGGTTTTGTCTCCCGTATACCGCCCTACAGTAGTCAGGCCGTTCGGTCCCGGCGTCGGATCGAAATTGACAATTGGAATCTGGCCGTGACCAGCCTGAGTCAGCAAGGTGAGGAACTCAAAGATCTGACGCTCGCATTTGGTGAAAAATTCCCGGATGGTCCTCTGGTCGAATGTCTCGTCATTCATGGGCGTCATCTGCATTATACGCAAATTGATCGACCACGCGGGCAACTGTCGCTGGTCAACAGACGCGAACTGGTGCGCAGTTATTGCACAACGGCACATACCTATATGGGTGGTGCTCCTGGACTACAGAGGTACGAGGAACTGGAAGTAGAACCCAAGGACCCGGTTGAAGCGTGTTTCAAGCGGATGCTGCCCAATCTTGTGCGGCGAAGTCTCGTCGAGGATTTTGTTCAGGACGTGGGAAAGTTCCGCCTGCCGGAAGACCGAATACGGCTGCTGGTCTACGCCCCCATGTCGGAAAATCAGTATTTGAGTGTCGATGCAGATATTCGTCGCACGGGCAGAATCCTGTATGTCCGCGATTTGTTGCTGAATCCCGGTGACCAGGGAGTGGATGTAAAGAAAGCAGAGAGTCTCAACAACATCGAACAGGATTAAGTGGAAGGGCGAGGCTCCTGCCGAGCCGTTGTCGCCAGAACGTAAGCCGAGTAACGGCTCGGCAGGAGCCTAGCCCTCCCAATACGGTAATAGGCAAAAGCAAGAGGTACAAGCACAATGTCTGTTGTCACACAGCAAACGATCCCGGCGATTTCCGTCACCAATCTGTCTCATGCCTTCAAGGGGCATCAGGCGTTGAGTCAGGTCACGTTTTGCGTGATGCCGCAGACACTGCATGGATTTGTCGGGCCGAATGGTGCCGGCAAGACGACAACGCTCAAAGCCATCTGCACGCTGCTCAAACCCAGTTGGGGAGAGATTCAGGTTTTTGGGAGCAGCGTCCGAGCGGACCCCATCAGTGTGCGACGACGGATCGGATTCATGCCTGATCACTTCAGTATGTACCGTCAGATGACTGTGTTCGAATATCTAGATTTCTTCGCAGCTGCCTACGGTCTGCAGCTCAAACAGCGTGATCAGGTGATCCACGATGTGCTGACATTGACGGACATGGATGGGCGCCGCAATGATTTGATCAGCGGACTGTCACGCGGGATGCAGCAGCGCGTAAGTCTGGCGCGGGTCCTAGTGCATGATCCGGACCTGCTGCTGCTGGATGAACCAGCGAGCGGTCTGGATCCTCGTGCAAGAATTGAACTGATGGAGATTCTTCGTGAACTGCGTCGGATGGGCAAGACGGTGTTTATCAGTTCTCATATTCTGAGTGAACTGGCCGAGCTCTGCGACAGCGTCACGATCATCGACCGCGGTCAGGTAAAATTCAGTGGCCCGATGGAGGTGCTCCTCGAATCTTCGGATGAACTGCCGACTTACAATTTGCGCCTCGCCGCGGTTTATGACAATGTGATCACTCGAATTCGCGAACTACCTGGCGTCAATGACGTGAAGGAGCCGGAATTTACAACTGGTCGGGATTTCAATATCCAACTGGCATCGTCACTGTCTGCCAACGACTTTTTGAAATCGCTGCTGACTCTGGATCTGCCGATTTCGTCATTCAGCCAGCAGCGACGCGACTTGAATCAGGCGTTCATGGATCTGACAACACGGGGAGTCCGGACGTGATTTCGGGAACACTGATGCTTTTCAACTGGTCGCTGAGAATGGATTCAAAGTCCATCTATCCGCACATTATCCGCGCTGTGTTTTCGTTCATGATGTTCTTTTCGATCTCCATTCCGTTTATGGATGCGTTCGGAACCAGTCGGACAGGATTGCGTTTTTTTGAAACCATCTGTTACCTGAATGTGCTTCTCATCACCGTATCCGGCGTCAGCTATTTTGTCACGGCAGTGACGGAAGAGAAAGATGCCGGGACTTTTGCGCTGCTGCGACTTGCCGGGATGACGGCGTTGTCGATCACATTGGGGAAATCCACGTCGCGACTCGTGAGCTCACTCATGCTGCTGGTAATCCAGTTGCCATTCACGTTCCTCGCCATCACTCTGGGAGGTGTTCTTTGGCAGCAGATCATTGCGTCTTATATCGCGTTGGCTGCCTGGATGATCTTTGTCGCAAATCTCGCGCTGTTCTGCAGCGTGCGATGTGCCACATCCGGTCGCGCGGCTGGCATGGCTGGTGTGATTCTGGTTCTGATGTTTGTGCTGCCAGATCTCATCCTGCGAGGTCTGGCCGC
>QWQG01000153.1 GCA_003670925.1 Planctomycetota bacterium
ATATCGAGGTAATTTATACAGTCTCTACAACTTGAGATTATTCCCATTCGGCGAGGGCCAAAGATGCATTTTGGGGGATCGTAAACCGTAGGCGAGCCCGCAATGGCACGCGATTTCTTCTGTCAGCCGCAACGCGTTAGCGTCCAGTTCATGCCGAATTATTTGGAAAACCGGGTGCTAGCGCACTGCGGCTGATACGAGTTGCGTTCACATCACGTGGCATTGGGCTTGCCCGTGCGGCAGGCAAGCAACCAGAAATTGCTTGCCTCAGTCCCGTCGCGAAAACCGATAGAACTCCAGAATTCTTGCGAATCCAGCTCCAGTCAATTATTTTGCCCTGCTCGGCTGACGGCGAATGTCGCGTTACTCAGGCGGCTGATTATCGAAAGGATCGCTACAAGCGGCTTCTGTGGAACACCGCCACGACAGAGAACTCGGCAATCAGATTTTGGTTGCCTAAAATTGAAGATTTGCGAATAAAGTACTGACAGAGATCCATAAATTAACGGACACAGGACCACGAAACATGCGACTTTTGATCACCGGCGGCGCAGGATTTATTGGGAGTAACTTGGCGGACAAAGCATTGGAAGCTGGCTGGAAAGTTGCCGTACTGGATGACCTGAGCAGCGGACGCCGCGAAAACGTTCCTCCGGACGCGGAATTTTTTCAGGTCGACATTCAGGATCCTGTCAGCCTCAATAACGCCTTTGCAAGTTTCAAACCGACCGCTGTCAGTCATCAGGCGGCTCAGGCCAGCGTTGCGGTGAGTGTCCGCGAACCGCAGAAAGATGCCTCGATCAATCTCATCGGTTCGATCAATGTGATGCAAGCGTGCGTCAATCACAAAGTCGAGCATTTGGTTTTTGCCAGCACGGGAGGTGCCATCTATGGGGAAGTCCCAGACGGGACACGCGCGTCGATTTCAACCATTCCACTGCCGCTCAGTCCTTATGCCTGCAGCAAGTTTTCCGTCGAAAAATACCTCGCCTGTTTTCGCCACGAACATGGCTTAAATTTTACCGTGCTGCGTTATGCGAATGTCTATGGCCCGCGACAGGATCCGCATGGCGAAGCGGGTGTTGTGGCCATCTTCTGTAACCGGATGTGGGCCAACGAACCGGTCAGTGTGTTCGCGCGGAAGACGGTCGGAGATCCCGGTTGCGTCCGTGACTATGTCTTTATTGACGACGTTGTGAAAGCCAATATGGCCGCGTTGCAGGGCCAAATTCCTGAACGTGTGCTCAATGTCGGAACCGGTCGCGAAACCAATACACGGCAACTGGCCGAACATATTCGCACGACACTTTCCAGTAACAGTGAGATCCGTTACGGCGACCGCCGCGCTGGTGACGTGGAACGTTCCCTGCTGGATGCCGATCGCCTCGCAGAACTTCTCGGGCCAACAGTCACCGTCGCGGATGGCCTGCGGATCACGGCAGAGTGGTTTGGCAAAAAAGCGGCAGGCACATAAGTCTTATCCGCCGGATTCCTCGTGACGGGGCAACGAATCAGGCATGTGAACTTACCGCGCAAACTGCCGCAATGCAGCCTCCGTGAATTGCACGCTGTAACCTGCAGCCAGAGGCGGCATGTAGCGACCTTGGCGCATGACAACCGGATCGTAAACATGTTCGTGCAAGTGATCGGAATATTCAGCCACACGATCCTCCATTGACGCAGACACACAGACATAGTCCACGATACTGATGTGTTGGACATATTCACAAAGTCCCACACCGCCCGCATGAGGACATACGGGGATTCCGAATCTTGCCGCCAGCAGCAGCACGGCCATGACTTCGTTGACGCCACCCAAACGGCAGCTGTCCAACTGACAAACCTGCAATGCGCCACTCTGCATGAACTGTTTGAACATGATCCGGTTGTGGCACATTTCCCCGGTCGCGATCCGAATCGGCTTGACCGCTTCCGCAATCGCGCGATGGCCAAGAATATCGTCCGGCGACGTCGGTTCCTCCACAAACCAAGGACGAAACGGGGCCAGCTCACGAATCCATTCGATCGCCTGCGGCACGTCCCACACCTGATTGGCATCGATCATCATATGGGCCTCATCGCCCATTTCCCGACGCAACACGCGACAGCGGCGGCGATCGTCATCCAGATCCCGCCCCACCTTAATCTTGAAATGACTCCACCCCCGCGCCTTCAGGTCGGCACATTTCTGTTTTAAGGCTTCGTCCGAATACCCCAACCAGCCCGCAGATGTCGTGTAGCTTGGATAGCCGGCACCTTGCAGTTCGTCGATCCGCTCCGCACGCGTCGCCGTATGACGCTCAAGAAGTTCCATGGCCTGATGTGGGGTGAGCACATCGGTGAGGTATCGGAAATCCACACTTGCCACAAACTGGGCGGGCGTCATGTCACAGATAACTTGCCAGACCGGCTTGTTCAGAATCCGCGCCCACAAGTCCCAGACGGCATTGATCACGGCCGCAGCAGCAAGATGAATGACGCCCTTTTCTGGACCAACCCACCGCAGTTGACTGTCTCCGGTGAGCTTACGGTACAAAGTCACGGGTTCAGCCATCAGCGATTCGACGGTCTGGCCAATCAGCAATTTCGCGAGCGAATGAATGGCGGCAACGCAGATCTCATTGCCCCGTCCGATCGTAAACGTCATGCCGTAGCCGCAGCGGTCGGCCGCGTCTGTCCGGAGCACCACGTAGGCGGCCGAGTAGTCTGGGTCGGGATTCATCGCATCCGAACCGTCCAGATGCTGCGAGGTGGGAAAGCGAATGTCGAATGCTTCGTAGGCCGTGATTTTGGTGGGCATTATTTGATTCCTAGAGCTTGACTCTCCGAGTCGAGTGCGACTCCCGTAGCTTGGACATTCTTGTCCGAGTATGCCATCGAGAATCACTCGGGGACCAGTGATTTGTGTGCTGCCATGTCCGCTCATCTGACGACGGACAAGAATGTGCATCTTAATGCGGACGTATTACAACAAGCAGCTTCAGCCAACCACAACCGTCCGTCCACCCTTCTGCGCACAAATCCCGAACACGATGTATTCCGCTACAACATCGCCTACGTTATGCATCTGATGAACCTCTTCGGGATCGACAATCATTGTGTCGCCAGCCTGCATTGTCACTGTTTGTTCGCCGCACGTCATGGTCACGTTGCCGCTCAACAACACAAACACTTCCTGCATGTCTTCATGGTAGTGTGGCTGAAGGGATGTAGTTCATACGTTGTCGCTCAGATATGAAATCATTCAAAAAACGCGGTTTCTTGACATGTCACCTAGCAGAACAGAGTATTCCGGGATGACGAAGACCATCGAAAAAGTCGGTAACGCACACGGAATTGTCTTTGACGCTGCGCTCTTGAGTTCAGTGGGGTTGAAGCCGGGCGATGAGGTAAATGTCGAAGCGCATCCCGGCGGAATGATCACAATCACGCCGGTGAATCGCACTGTTATTGATGCAACTGCTGCTGGATTGACAGCTCGGCGGCTCATTGAAAAAAATGACCAACTCTTTCGCAGGCTGTCGTGATGACCGGTCGCCTGAAGTATCTGACTCGACGTGGCCTGCGGTTCGCTGACTCGTGACGAAGTCACTGTGCGACTGCGGACGCTGTTGCAGGCGACATAGACCTGTCGCCGCTGAGGATGGAAAATTCGTTTAACCGCGTGGGCAACGCCCCGCGCTTCGTATTTCAAATCTCAAATACGAAATCTGAAATAGAACAATCGCGGCCCGCTGGGCACGCGATTAAACGAGTCAATCCTGATCACGAACACCATACGCTAGTCCCGCCCTACGAAATCGCAAACTGGCCAGCTGCTGGAATTCCATGAGCCAGCGTGAGCGACGCGCAGGCAAGAAAACATTACGCTACAACAAAAATGAAAATGAGTTGTGGCTTGCTGGTACAATCGCCGCGCCTGTCGATGCCAAGGGCCAGAGCGCTCAATGACACTGATTACCAAAGGAACAGCTTGACCAATGACAGATTTTACAGAACGGGCATCCGGGCCGACTCAGGCACATGCATATCGCAGTGGGCCACGCATTACGGCTCTGGAGACTGTGATTCCACACGATGTGATGCCGGGGCTGCTGGCATTGCGTGTTCATACGGACGCTGGCTCAGTTGGCGGCACTCCGGTGATCGGGCATGGCGAGACCTATTATATCCCGACCGCGGCGGCGGCCGTGATCCACGACTTCATGGCTCCACGACTTCTGGGCAGTGATGCCCGCGCGATCGAGAGCCACTGGCGATTTCTCTACGAGCGGATGACCGCGTTTGGCGGAACCGGTGCAGAATTGCGCGCCCTGTCAGCCGTCGATCTCGCGTTGTGGGATATTGCCGGGCAGCTGGCTGAACAACCTGTCTGGAGACTGCTCGGAGGTCCGGTTCGTGATGCCGTCCCGGTCTACAACAGTTGCGGTGGTCCATTTTATGGTCGATCCAATCGGAAGACTCCTTCCGCATCCGGCTGGCCAGGACATGGAGATCCCGGACAACCAGGACCGCTGGAAGACAACTGGGCCAGCATGAATTCTCCCGCCGATCTGGCCGAAGAACTCGTGGCCCTGGGATACAAGGGCATGAAGCTGTGGTCGTTCGATGCCGTCTACCGCCGTCAGGGAGGTCACTACCTGTCGTGGGATGATATCCGCGAAGGCGTGGAACCGTTCGAAAAGATCCGTGAACGAGTCGGCGACAGGATCGAAGTCATGCTCGATGGTCACGGCTTCTTTTCGCTCGCCGCCGCGCGGCGCATTGCGGAGGGAATGAATGCCGTGCGACCGCTGTGGATGGAAGACATCCTGCGACCGGATTCCATGCATGCAATGGCTGCGTTTCGCGCTCAGATCAATGTGCCGATTGCCGTGAGTGAAATGCTCGTGATGGCCGACGACTACCGTCAGGTTCTGGAAGCACGCGCCGCAGATTACGTGATGATCGATCCTACGTGGGTCGGCGGAATCTCGGCGACTCGGCGAATTGCAGAACTAGCTCAGTTGTACAACGTACCAACGCTGATGCACGACTGCACCGGGCCGTTCACGCTGCTGGCCGGCGTCAACGTGGCCGCAGCGAATTCCGGCGTTGCATTTCAGGAAACCGTGCGGGCACACATCGCGACACTCTATCCGGCATTGATCGATGAAAACGTGACTGTTATTAATGGACACATTGCAATTCCCCAACGCTCCGGCATCGGAGCCCGCTGGTTGCCGGAACTTTTTGATGCGGGACATCCGGGTTATCGACGATCGAATCTCTGAACTCTGCCGTGTCAGGGGACTGCTGTTCGAATAGTTTAACGGCAAGCCGCAGGCGTCGTTGCCAGGTTTCGCCTCCGCCTGCGGCTCGCC
>QWQG01000093.1 GCA_003670925.1 Planctomycetota bacterium
CGCAGACTTTTATCGTAATCGCCTGGAAAGAAATTTCGCATGGCTCCGCCTCTTGATGCCTTTCGTCATGTTCGTTGTGATCGCGGGCGGTTGTGCGTTGATGTATTCGGTCATGGTTTTCTGGCCGGCGGCTGAGTTGTACCGACATCTGGGACAGTAGTCTTACAAAAATGGCAACATACAAATATCAATCAGTTCTCCCGACCGGCGTCTCGGTCTTCGGCATTTTCGATGCTGAAAACGAAGCCTCACTTGCTGCGTATCTGCTCACGCGCGGCATGACGCTGGTGGCTTGTTCTGAAGTCGCAATCGACAAGCGTCTGGGAACACCATTGGCTGCGATTCCTCGAATTCTGCAACTGCGAATCGGCGAACGAATTCAGGAAGCCCTGCTGACAGGTCTCCCGGCGCATGTCGCAATCGCGGCGATGGCGAATGAACCATTTGAGCATCCTTTGCTGATGGCCATGCCGTGGCTGTCGGGCTTGGCCGGATGTGCGGTGATTGTTTCGTTGTTGTTATCGATCGCCGTACCGGAATTTGTCGTGTTGCTGATCCCGGCGGCGGTGTTCGCACTGCTGACCTGCTTGGGACTTTGGATTGCCGGTTACTGGTGGCTGCAGGTTCGGCCGCGATACATGTTGCTGCGTCTGTCGCGGCAGATGGCGGCAGGAAGCTCCGAGCCGCTCATGCAGGATGCATTCGTGCCGATGGAGATCAGGAGCATCATGAATTCAGGCATGGCGGCTGAGCAAAAGTCACTCAGCGTGGCGGAACTACTGCCATCGCTCGGGATCATGCAGGTGCAGCGACACCTGTTTGCGACGAAAATGGTGGCCCCGTTTCTGGCGTTGTTGCTGCTCATCCCCGCCGGGTATTCCGTGTCGTTGATCGTGATTCCTAAGTTCAAAGAAATCTTCATCGGCTTTGGAGTGGAACTACCGGGGCTCACAATGTTGGTGATCGCCATCAGTGACTTCGTTTCGCGACTTGGCGTGCCCGGCCTATTTTGTGTTTTCTTCTTCACAACTGCTGTGGCTGTCACATTTTACAGCATGCTCATCTGGTCTCCGGCAGCAGAAATCCTGAGCGTTGTTCCGATGCTGGGCACTTCGTTACGGTTACTGATGCAGGCGCGTGTCGCACGAGTTCTCGGGGTCCTTGTGAAAAATAATTCTTCGGTCGGGGATGCGATTTCCGTGGCGACAGATGCGAGTGGCTTTCGCGAGGTTCGTCGACGTGGAAAAGAGATGGCGCAGGAATTGCAAAGTGGAAAGCCAGTGAATCTGGTTTGCGGCGGGCTCCACGGGCTTCCCTTGTCACTCCTGCTCAGAATCAGTGATCAGGGGGATTCTGCGCACGCACGGCAGGAAACGGCTCAGTCGTTCATGCTGTTCGCAGCATCTCTGGAACAGGCGTCGTTGGGCCACGGGTCGATCGTCGCTGTTGTCGTTGAAATCCTCGCCATCATGGCCACTGCAATCGTCGTGTCAATTTTAGTCATCTCGTTGTTTATGCCACTGATCAACCTATTGAATAATTTGTCGGTCTGCGTGTGGACATCAGGAGCATGGCTATGACGTTTATCCAGATGTGGTTGTTCATGACCAACCGGCCTGAACCTTTACGGCAGGCTTCGCTCTTGATGCTGCTGGCGGGTGGGGTTGGCCACGGCGATTCGCTCCTGCAGTCTTTGCAAGCGCATGAGCAGGAGAGTAAATCTGTCTGGGCGAGCAAAATTGGACAATTGCGGATGCTCCTAGAGCAGGGGCACTCACTGTCTGGAGCCCTCTCAATCATTTCTGAACTATTACCCGATCAGACTGTGACTGCGATCCGCGTCGCCGAAGGCACAGGGGCACTGGCGGATGTGCTGATGGACGAGGCACGGCGTCTACATGACCAAACTCGATCGAAATCAGGATCACCACGCACGCTGGAGCAAGATCTGCTGTGGGCAGCAGCGTTGTTGACGGTGGCATCATTCATCGTGACTTTTCTGATCGTTTTCATCGTTCCAAAGTTTAAGCAAATCTTCATCGGATTCGGCGTTGCTCTGCCACCTGCCACAATGGCCGTGATCGAGGTCAGCGACTTTGCGTATTCGTACTGGTACTTATTTATTGTCCCTGGCACGGCCTCGGTAGTCGTTTTCTTCTGGCTGGTCTATTCATCGCTTTGGAAAAAATTGACGCTCGGCTATCCTCGATTTGCCGGGCTCTGGCCGCGTTACTGGTTGCCCGGGATCTTGCGAACACTCAGCCTATCTGCCGCGACCGGACAACCTCTGGGACGTGCGCTAGATTGCGTGATGCAGGATCTTCCGCCGGGACGTTCGGCTACAGTGGTGAGTGCCTTGCGACATCGCGTGCATGGTGGTGAAGATGCGGTTGCGGCGATGCAGTCTGTCGGCCTGCTGCGCGCTTCCGAAGCGGCATTCCTGCATTCATCGTTGAGGACGCATCATCTGGACTGGGGACTCCGGCACCTCGCCGCTTCCGTGGAACGACGACGCCGGAATTTGTTTCGCCGACTTTCGCAATTCATCGGGCCGGGAGTTGTTTTGATTGTGGGAGCGATCGTGATGTTCTTAGCAAGAGGTTTCTTTGAACCGTTGATAACGTTGCTGGATGATTTGAGCCGAGAAGGCTGACCCATACTCGACGCGGCCTTGAATGACCCATCTGAGATCCGAGATTTGAGATTTGAGATTTGAAGCGTCAACGAGGGACTTGAATTCCTGCCCTCGCTGACGCTTCGGGTTAATGTGAATTTCGACCGAGCGCGGTGTAGTGCCTTGTCAGGAAGTCATGGTCCCATGATGAAATGTTTTGAACAAAAGAAATCTACTTTCAATCGACGTGGCTCGCTGCTTACGGAAGGGATCATCGCGTGCATCATTCTGGGCGTCGCCATAGGCATGCTGGTGCCAGGGTTGGCTGCCATAAATCGCCAGCGACAGGCAATGCGGTTCGACACACTGGCGATGATCGAACTCAATAACATTGAGGCCAGCATCAGGAAGCACAAGACATTGTCCACTGACATCAAGGTTTCCGAATGGTTTTCGGACCGATATTCGGAGGCAAGACTGGCCGTAGAACCTCTGCCAGAGCCAGAAGACGCCACGAAAGACATTTTAGATGGATTGCGTCTGACAATTCGGCGACCTCAGGCAGAATTCATGCCCGACCAGAAAGTTTCGGTTGTGGTGTGGAGAGAAGAGGGAGAACCAACGCCATGAAACGCAGTCTCCTCCAGCCCGTCCGGAAAATTCATCGTCGTCGCGGCGCGCTGTTTCACTATTACCTTGCCTATGTAACGCTTGTTTCGTCAGTCCTGCTGATGACTGGAAGCTGCCTGCATACGATTCTTCAGAGCGAACAAACAGACAGACGTGTGTCACTGATTCTGCATTCCTTGTTGCGATGCGAACGCATGCTGCGTGCAGATACCGCTGCCGCGAAGTTGACTGTTGATTCGGATTCCGCTTTGACAGTCGCTCAGAGCGATGGCGTGCAGATCCATTGGGTCGCTGACCGCGGCATTTTGACTCGGCAGGCAACGCAGGGCAGTGAAACACTCAATTCTGAGCGCTTTGTTTTCCCGGCAGGTTCGAAAATCGAAATCGCAGCTCGGGACGATGGTGCGACGGTCCTGAAGTTTTTCGAGCCGTCTGTTTTCGTCAAGTACAGCGAAGTGGGTAGTGGAGCACTGAATCGAAACAAACCACTGGATGAAGCCTTCCCGGCAACTCCGGCGGCAGCGGGCTTGCAGGCAGTGACGGAGATTATTTTGTGGTAGTAAATGAGATTTTGGCCGCCGTGGAATTTAATCCTAGGGTGCGTGAAGCGGAGCGCAACGCACCAATTAGCGAAAACGGATGAAACCGATGTGTTCCGCTGTCGCTGCACACACCCTACTTGTAGCAAATCATAATTATGAAATTCGACGCCTCTTCTATCATCTCAACCCATCCGGTTCACGTCGCGGCACAGCGCCGTGGGGCGGCGAGTATCGTAGTGATTGCGG
This sequence comes from Planctomycetota bacterium, assembly GCA_003670925.1. Taxonomy (GTDB): domain Bacteria; phylum Planctomycetota; class Planctomycetia; order Planctomycetales; family Planctomycetaceae; genus SXXK01. The sequence goes on from QWQG01000093.1 coordinate 4,033, forward strand.
TACTGGTGATTCTTGCCGGGATCATGGCGCAACAGGTGCGACGAGTGCTGATGGAGCGGCGGCAGATGCGGAACGAAGTGGCGTATCTGCAGACCGAAAAGCTGGCAGATGCGGGATTATTGCTCGCTCAAAAATCGAAATCCAAAGATCCCGCATGGCTGGGACTCACCTGGAATTTGCCGCCCGGCTCAATTCATCAGACAAATTCCGCTGAGGTCGTGATCACAGTCCAGGATGATTCGTGTACCGTCGTCGCTCGATACCCGGCCAATGCGGAGATTCCTTTTCAGGTTACTCGAACAAGAAAGTTGGCACCATGAAGAAGAAGACAACAGGAAAACACCGGAGGCTAGCGCCATTCCGCTCACTTTTTGCGACTGAATCAACACGGCGCAGTCGCCGCCCTGGTTTCACGCTGATCGAGCTGCTGGTTGTCATCGCGATAATCGCGATCCTCATTGCCCTGCTGCTGCCAGCGGTGCAGCAGGCACGTGAGGCGGCCCGGCGAACGCAGTGCAAGAACAATCTGATGCAGATTGGCCTAGCGTTACACAATTACGAGATGGCGTTTGAAATGCTGCCTCCGGGTTGTGTGAATGAGACTGGCCCGATTCGCAACCTCGAAGAAGGCCACCACATGTCCTGGATCGTGCAGCTCCTGCCGATGATGGAACAAGCCAGTCTGTTCGGTCAGATCAACTTCAATGCCAGTGTCTACGCGGCGACGAACGGTGGATTTCGCGGGATGGCGATCCCCACGCTGGGCTGTCCTTCCGATTGGCAGCGCGTCATGAGTCAGGGGAGCCAGACGTTGGCCATGAATAATTACGCTGCGTCATTCGGTGGTGCAGATGTTCCGATCGACGCCAAAAACAATGGCGTCATGTTTCTGAACAGCAGCGTTGGTTTTCGGCAGATTCGCGACGGTGCGTCCAACACAATCATGGTTGGTGAAAAATGTGTGGTAGAAAATGCGAATGAGCTGGGCTGGATGTCGGGTACGAAATCCACGCTACGGAATACTGGTGTGCCGATTAACAAGGGCTGGGATGTCGGAGGAACGGCACCGGGAGCAGCCAGATTCCGGAAGGCATTACCGCCCCCGGATGATACGTCCACCAGCGGATATTCCAGTTACCACACCGGTGGTGCACAGTTTGTACTGGCAGATGGTTCAGTGCGATTTCTGAGTGAAACCATCAGTCTCCCGGTGTATGCCAATCTTGGCAATCGAGCTGACATGGAAGTCATTGGAGAGTTCTGATGAGGTATCTGCCTGCATACTCACAACGCCGCCTTCGTGGATTCACGCTGCTGGAGCTAC
>QWQG01000137.1 GCA_003670925.1 Planctomycetota bacterium
CACACAGGCCGCGCGCCGACGAAGCGGACCTATGAAATGATCTGCCTCTATATGTCAGGCTGGGCCTCGCTGGAAGAGCTGGAACGGCATATTGAAAAATTAAAAGCTGCCAAAAAGTAAGGCCCCCGCGCGTCTCTTCGTGTCGGGCCGTTCGCTGCTGCGCGCTATGGTAAACGCCTCCGCCTGAAGTCGCCGAAATCCTGCAAGCGACTCGCCAATTGCCCCCGCCCTCGTCAAAATTCAGGCACACACGATTCAACAGCAATCGAAGTGCCGAACACTATTTGGACGCAGCTCATTTGATGAATTGAGTTCTACACGAGTTCCACTCTCAAAAAATCAGCAGGGTGGGGCGTAACGAAATAGGAATCATCATGAAACTTCACGAACTGAAGAACGTCAACGGCGCGGTTCATGGCAAGCAGCGCGTCGGCTGTGGCGAAGGCTGCAGCCACGGTCAGACCTCTGGTCGCTGCGGCAAGGGTCAGACGGAACCGCGGAGCGTCAAAAGCAAATTCCTCTCGGCTTCTGCGGCGCGATGGCTGCTGGTTAGTTCCTTGGCGCTGCTCTGCGGGTTCGTTGTTGTCGGCCGGTGCGAGGCGGCGGACGAGATCAGTCTGTCCCTGGCCGACGACGGCGTCGCACGCCTGCCGATTATCGTATCTCCCAATGCTTCCGCGAACACCAAGAACTTGGCCAACGAACTGGCCGCGTACCTGCAGAAGATCAGCGGCGCGGCGTTTGTCGTGCAGACGGGTCCCGGAACGAACGGGATCGTGCTGGGAACCCTGCAGGAGTTTCCGAATCCCGCCTTGGCGAAAGTGCTGGAGGTCCGCAACGTCTACGATGGCAGAGAGGCGTACGTCATCCGTTCCGAACCCAAGCGGCTACTCTTGCTGGGAGCGACGGAGCAAGGGGCATCCCACGCGGCGTTCCGGCTCCTGGAGCTGGTGGGTTGCCGCCGGTTCTTCCCGGCCAAAGAGTGGGAGGTGATCCCCTCGATTCCCGCCTTGAAGATCGCCGTGCATGAGGCGGATCGGCCGGCGATGCTCTCGAGATCCATCTGGTACGGGGGCGCTTACTTTCACGACGTAAACGGCGTGGACCGTCAGAGCTACAGTGACTATCTCGCCTGGTGCCGGCACAACCGCATGAACAGCTATGGGGAGGGAAATGTCGGGTCGATCCAGATCGCGAACGGACACGCCTAGCAGACCATCATTGCGGATCATGCGGAGACGTTCAAGAAGCACCCCGAGTATCTGTCTCTGTTTGGCGGGAAGCGGCAGGGGATCCAGCTCTGTGTGAGCAATCCGGAGGTGAGGAAACTGGCCGCCCAATGGGTTCTCGATCAGTTTGCAAAGAAACCGGATCGCGACATGGTTTCGTTCGAGACATCCGACGAGGGGAGGCATTGCGAATGCGAGCAATGTGCAAAGTTGGGCTCGGTCAGCGACCGGGTCTTCGGTCTGGCCAACGAGGTGGCCAAGGCCGTGGACAAGGCCTATCCGGGCAAGATGATCGGGCTGTTGGCCTATACTCCTACATGAACGACACGCAGTGTATGCTAACCTTTTGGACGAAGACCGCCGCAAAGGATTTTGGCGAGCCGTCGTGGAATTCTGACGAGTCCATTTATCCCGTGCACAGGAAGGCGAGACCCTAGTTCAAACCGGAACTGATTTCACACGAGGAAACGGAGACGAACTTCCAAGAGGGGTTGGCCGCCTTGAAGGTGCTGGACATCGAAGATCGCAAGTTCTCCGCAGACCTCGTGCCGGTTCGATTTGACGAGACTCCTCCTGTTGAGAAATATGCGTTCTTCTTTGGCGTGCCGCCGCGCTACGTCTTCTGCAGCATTCGGGGCGAGAGCATCACCGGGGAAATCGGCGCAGGAGGCAATCTTCCCGGGGCCCCCGATCTTCGCTACCGGCTCGCCGATTCCGCCGGGAAGGTCGTCGCCACGGGCTCAGTCCCCAACGACGACAAGAGGCATCCGTTTGAGTTCAAGGTACCCAGGCCGGGGCTGTACTATCTGGATCACTCTCCAACGACCGGCGGGGCCACCGCCGGTATGTGGCGGCCGTCCAACCAGCCGTGGACCATCCTGCTGGACCACGAGGTGACTACGGTGGGCACCAACCCCGAGCTCTTCTTCTATGTGCCCAAGGGAACTCGCCAGGTTCAGTTCTATTATCGCGGCAGTACGGTCGGCAACAAAATCCGCACCTCTGACGGCACCGTCGTGGCAGAGATACAGGGCTTGCCCGGTGCGATCTACTCCTTCCCGGTCCCCCCGGGCGCGGATGGAAAGTGTTGGTCCATCTTTCAGCCAGGCCCGGGGCGGTTGCATTTCTTTAACATACCCAATTATGTGTCCCCATCCCCCAACGGATTGATGGTTCCCCGTGAGGTGGCGACCGACGACGAGCTTCGTGTTCTGAAATAACCCGCGCTCCCCCGCCGCCGTCTGCAAGGAATCTGCTTTTCTTTTCTCAAACGCAGATCGCTAGCCCCGGTTATGGTCCTAAGAACCGAGACTATCCTCCATGCGGCCAGAAATGAGTCCGGCGAGCGGAGCGGCGTGAGCCCTCATCGCACCTCGTTTTTGTACCGGCAAGCTGACGCATGCTGCTCACCAATTGTTTCACTCATTACCGCGCGGAGTATAGGTCTTCGTCAACCTGTAAAGTTGGGGTTGAGTTGAATCTGTACGACACACTTCCAGTCCGTCGGCGGAGACACACTTCGTCGCGGCCGCGACTTTCACACCATTAGCCGACGGGTGGAACGGCTGGGTGCGACGGGGCATTCGAATTTTCAGCGGAGAGGACATGTCGCAGCCATTTCTCGTCTACGAAACGTGTCAACACCCAGATGAATGCGTGGAGTGGTTGTTGCAGTTCGTCGGGCGTTGGTGTCGCGCCGTCCAGCCGTTTGAAGCCTGTGGCAGTCAGGCGCACGGACCATCGTTCCCGCGGCGCGAACTGATTGATCCGATCCTGCACGCGGCGCGTCCATGAGAAACCATAGAGACTGCTAAACATTTCGCCAATGGCCTGCGTGCGTTGCGATGTCGTTGTCGCAGTGCGAAGTCGCGTGAAGTGGCCCTCCAGATTTTTACGGGCGATCCACATGGCCGTCAGCAGCAAAATTGGTGCGCAAGCCGTGACGGGAAACTGTGCTAATTTATTACCCGTCGCTGAAGCGAGAAGCAGCAGAATGGCAGACAAATAGCACAGGGCGACAGCGGCGGAACCCGTCCCGACACAACTTCCGACGCTCATCACCAAGACCACGAGAACTCCCATGATGGCGGGAGCGTTGAGTTCAATCTGGGCGCGTCCATGACTGCCCAACAGTTGACTGATCGCAGGCCATTGCAGGATGATGACCATCGGCAGCACGACGAACCAATGCCATGCGGCAATTCCTGGACGGCGGGCGCCCAGTAAGGTGACCAGCGGCGTGAGCAGCATCGTCGTCGCAAAATACGCGGTCGCCGACGTGACGGCAGGACTCACATGTAGCAGAGGCAAAGCCAAAATCGCGTGTAACAGTCCAAACAGCAAAGCCGCAATCATCCAATTCCACGCTTGGCAGGCAGTCCACACGCTCACCATGGATCGGATGAGAAAGGCCTGCCAAATCATAGCTCCTGCAGCAGCGATCGATGTGAGTCCGAGGACGGTAAGCATGTGGCTTCTGTTATGGAATTTCCGGCAATTCATTCTTCAATCAAGTTTCACATTTTGACCTTGCATGCGGGAAAATTCGACCGGTGAGGAACTAAATTCTTTTTTTCCTAGATCGCAATATTTGAGGACAAAGAGGCTGATTGTGGCCGTCTTGCGAATTCTAACAAAAAAAACAAATTCGCCGCGTCTAGCGATCCGATGTATGAATGGGGTAAAGACCATTGCAACGCGATTGGCGATGGTGGGATTGGTTATCTGATCCAGTCAGGGTTGTTGTCAGGGCTTACAACGCACCTGTTCATGCCGTCGGGCTAAAATCGATCGACCGCTGCTTCCGAGAGGGACCAGCAGTGATTGAAAAAGGGGAGAATTCGATGAAATTCAGTCAGCCGCTTGTGCTGTTTCTGGGGAGCGTCCTTTCCGCTTCCGGCATTGGTTGCTCAGCGATAACAGCTGTCGTCAGCGATTCTTCCCCAGCAAATCGGGAGCACCGCGACGATGCCGATCGACTTGCCGCGATCGCCCGCGTCTTTGAAAACCAGGGACGTTACGACAAAGCGGAGGTCCTCTATGGTAAGGCGCTCAAGAACCGTCCGCAAGATGCCGAGCTCCGCCAACATTTGCAGCAGCTTGCAGAACGCCGGAAAGAAAAGAAGTTCGGTCCGACAGAAACGGCAAACGCGATTGCTCGCGCTGACATCGTTAGTCCGCCGAAGTCAGGCGTTCAGCCGGTTCAGGAAAAGGTGATTGCGGCGTTACAAACGTCTCCGTCCCCTAAATCCAGCGTGGCGGCATCAATCGAAGTTCCGACAATTGTGCAGCAGCCTGCGACACTCCCCACTCAGGTGGGGGCGGTACCTGTGGTCAAGGTTTCTTCGAGCAAGCCAGTTGCAACTCCAGAAGTCAAGTTGACCTCCGGAGACAACCAAGGCTGGCGAAGTAGTCAGCACCATGCCATCAACAGCGAAGAGATTCTGATCGCTGTGGAACATCCGGACAACCATATCGACTTGCTGCTGGCAGCGATGCACAGCGGAGACGGTGTTGAAACAAAGGCGCTGACGGCCACGTTGCTCGGTGACTGCGATCCGGCCAATACTCGGGTTCGGGATGCATTAGTTGAGCATTCTGGCCTCCAGTCTGATCCTACAATATTGATAGCACTTTGTGACTCACAGATTCAACGCGATGAAGCCGATCAGCGGACGGCAACTTGTCTGCTTGGACTGTGTTCCGTGGACGATTGCGATATCAAAATTCAGGCTGCGTCGCAGCTGAGAAAATTTGTGGGGACGGAACAGGAATTATCCTGTCGGACTGCTCTGAGCGAACTTCTGGGAAGTGCGGAGCCCAACGTCCGAGCGACCGCAGCGGTCACACTCGGGGATTTCGCTTCCCTGGAAAGTAGCACGCTCACTCGACTTCAAGAACTGGCCGACACGGATGCCGATCCGAATGTGCGTGAGGCAGCGCAGTCTACTTTGACGCGTCAGCAGTAGGACAGGTTTAAGGGCGTTCCGGCACTCAGCCAAGGATCAAAATGATCGATTGCCTCGGCGTAGGTGAGGCACTAATTCAATTTTTTAATTCTGCATAGATAGCGTTCAGATCAGATGACGACAGTACGGAGACTGACCAACATGATCAAAAAA
>QWQG01000017.1 GCA_003670925.1 Planctomycetota bacterium
CGGGTACCGCGTCCAAAATTTCGAGCGTTCTGCCTGCGACCGTCAAGATTTCTCCGGCCTGCAGTGCGCGTCGAGCGACAGCGACGTTGTCGGAAGGATGCAGCAGCAGCAGAGGTTCCAATGCAGTCACGGGATATCTTTCAAAGGTGGAAACGTATTGCCTAGCCGTACACGGCGAGGATGGAGAAAAAAGTTTAGGGGAACATTCGTCGGTTTAACCCATGGCCAAAGACCACATTGTTTCGGCGATTATCCACAGCAGCCTAGCCGCTAACCTTGGGTTCAACGATTCCTATTTGACCTAGCTAAAGATGGATTGGATATTCATCGGATGCGGAAGGTATCACTCTCAATTCAGAATTGTAACCACTGTTTCAAATCTTGACTTAAAAGCACCAGCGGCGATTTTGCCGGTTTTGTCCTCTGATCTTGCCCGCGGCGCGTGCATTCCGGAAGCAATTTTTCGATTGGGGCAAAGCTAACCCAACTGCGCTCAGTGAATCCTACGCGCAAAATAGCGGCACGCGTCATGCGAGAACCTTGGGAACCAGTTCGCCGTGGACATCTGTCAGTCGATAATGACGTCCCTGGAACTTGAATGTGAGCTTCGCATGGTCAATGCCTAAGAGGTGCAAGATGGTGGCATTCAAATCATGGACATGCACAGGATCACGCGTGATGTTGTAACTAAAATCGTCAGTTTCCCCCACGGTGGTCCCCGACCTGATCCCGGCGCCAGCCAGCCAGATCGTGAAACAACGTGGATGATGGTCGCGGCCGTAGTCTTCGGCGGTCAGTTTCCCTTGACAATAGACGGTCCGGCCAAACTCACCACCCCAGACTACGAGCGTGTCTTCTAGGAGTCCTCGTTGCTTCAGATCCTGCACCAGAGCCGCCGTTGGCTGGTCAGTTGTTTGGCATTGCAGCGCGATGTTTTTTGGAAGTTCAAGATGCTGGTCCCAGCCACGGTGAAACAGTTGGACGAAACGGACGCCGCGTTCAGACAGCCGTCGTGCGAGGAGACAATTCCACGCGAACGTCCCTGGCTTTCTGGCGGCTTCACCGTAAAGCTCAAAGGTTGCCGCGGGTTCGTCGGAAATGTCCGTGAGTTCAGGAACAGATGTCTGCATCCGATAGGCCATTTCGTACTGGGCGATCCGCGTCGTGATTTCAGGGTCACCGGTTTCTTGCAGCTGGAGTTCATTCATCGCCGAAAGGTCGTCCAGCAAGCCCCGCCGTAATAGCCTGTTGATTCCCGGTGGATTGGAAAGAAACAGAACAGGATCGCCCTGCGAACGAAACTTCACCCCGGCATATCGCGTCGGCAGAAAGCCACTGCCCCACAGACGGTCGTACAGCGGCTGATCGCCGCTACCCGAGATCATCGCGACAAAGGCTGGCAGGTCCGTGTTTTCACTCCCCAGCCCATAAGACATCCATGCACCCAAACTAGGACGTCCGGCGAGTTGTGCGCCCGTCTGCATAAATGTGATGGCTGGGTCGTGGTTGATCGCCTCGGTGTGCATCGATTTAATGAAACAGAGATCGTCTGCAATCTTCGCGGTATGTGGGAGCAGCTCGCTGATCCAAGCACCACTCTGGCCGTGCTGTGCAAACTTAAACTTCGAGGGCGCGATGGGAAAGTTGGCTTGGCTGCTCGTCATGCCTGTCAGACGCTGTCCCTGGCGAACGGTATCTGGCAGGTCGGAACCTCGGAGGTTGGCTAGTCCCGGCTTATGGTCGAACAGATCAAGCTGCGAAGGTGCTCCGGACTGAAACAGGTAAATGATGCGTTTGGCGCGGACCGGCAGATTTGGAAAACCGGCCAATCCCGGACCAGTGGCCGCTTGCTCAGCTCGCGCACTCCCGGGCGTATTGATCAGCGACGCCAGAGCCGCAAGGCCGACTGCTTGGGCCCCGCGTGCAAAAAAATGTCGGCGATTTTCCGCGAAGAGATGGTCGTAAGTGGTTGTCATAATCAGATGTCCATGCGCTCAAAGGGACCGTATTGCAATGTGCGTTGTTGTGTTCCCTATTTCTTGTTAACCACTTCGTCCAGATTCAGGATCAGACTGGTGACCGTGGTGCATGCGGCGAGTTCGCAGACGTCCAGTTTCTCATTGACCACGAATTCGCCCACATGCACAAGGTCGTGTGCGGCGGACGGATCATTGCGAAAAATTTCTAAGCTGCGCTGAAAACGCCGCACGAGAACAACCAATTCTTCGGGACGAGGTATTCTCGCCGTGGCGGTGAGGAAGGCGTGGGCAAGTTGATCGTCGATCGAGCCATCGACATCTGTCATCGATCGCTGCGCCAACACGCGCGCCGCTTCCACAAACGTGACGTCATTCATCAGTGCCAATGCCTGCAGCGGAGTGTTTGTGCGCGTCCGCTGGACAATGCAGGCTTCGCGACTTGTGGCGTCAAATGTCACCATCGACGGGGGAGCCACCGTGCGTTTCCAATACGTGTATAAGCTGCGGCGATAAAGGTCTTCACCATGTGACTGAGTGTACTCCGTGTCCGTGGCGATCTCCTGCCAAAGACCTTCCGGCTGATAGGGTTTGACGGACGGACCACCAACGCGGTCGGTGAGCAAGCCACTCACAAACAATGCCTGATCTCGGATTGTCTCCGCCGGAAGTCGTTGCCGTGGCCCTCGTGCCAGCAGGCGATTGTCGGGATCGCGCAGAATCAATTCTGGTGAAATATGCGACACTTGGCGGTACGTCGCACTCGTTACAAGCATCTTCTGAAGGGCCTTCATGTCCCAGCCGAGTCGGACGAATTCCGTCGCCAGCCAGTCTAGGAGTTTCGGATGGCTCGGACTTTCTCCTTGAACACCAAAATCTTCGCTCGTACCGACCAACCCGTGGCCAAAGTAGAGCTGCCAGAAACGGTTCACGGCGACGCGAGCGGTCAGCGGATGATCCGGGCTGACAAGCCAGCGCGCTAGACCGAGGCGATTCGAGGGGGAATTGGCTGGCATCGCAGGAAATGCCGCTGGAACGCCGGGTTCCACTTTGGCTCCCGGCCGATCGTATTGTCCCCGGATTAAGACATGCGTCTCGCGCGGCTGCTCCATTTCCTGCATCACCATCACCGTGGGCAGATTTTCGAAGAACGTACGCCGCTGCTGCCGAAGCTCCGTCAACTGCCGGTCAGCATCGCGAATCACATCCGGAGCATGGTGGTCAAGAAAATAGCGTGTGAGTTTGCGCTGCTGAGCAACATCCCGAGATTCCGCCGGGAGGATCAGGATTTCAGACACTGTTTGAGGAACCGCGAGCAACTGGACTTCCATGGCTGCCAAATCTCGCCCATAAATCCGGACGTCATCCATGCCACCGATGAAAGAACGCTGCCCGCCGCCGATTCGCAGTGGCTCGGTGAGCAGTGCGAATGTCTGATTGAGCCGGTCCAGTTTCACGTCCAGCGGAATTGGCTGACCATCGACGTAGACGCGAATCCCATCCGCCAGACGTGAGCCGTCATAGGTCACAGCGAGATGGTACCAGCGATCGCGAGGCAGTGATTCGCGACTTTCCACCCGGATTGCATCATCGAGCCAGCGTTTGATAAGGTTCACTTGAAGGCGGCCATCCCGCAAATGGATGTAATACCCTGCGCCTTCTTCCACCGGAGTCATCCGCGAAATCAGGGTCCCGTTGTCGCCAGAGGCATGCACCCATGCGGCAATGGAAAATTTGTCGAAATAGCCAAAGTTGGCGCTGTCGCCGGCATTGAAGACGGACGCGCCGTCGAGTTCGAGGGCCTGTCCCAGCTGACCGGCAACATACATCACCTGCTTGCCATCTAACGCCGCGTCAGTGTTTTTAACCGAGTCCGTGAGGTTGCCGTCAAAGCCAAAATGGTTCACCAGTCCTGCTGCAACGGACCAGTTGACCGGTTGCGTTGGCACGAAACCTGCTTCCCACACGCGTTCTGTTTCAGCGAGTTCGTCCTGCAGAGCTTGCAGGCGGGATTCGGCCGCGCCAATGTCCGAGTCAAGCTGGATCAACCGCACCTGCTCCTCGGGCAACGGCGCTTTAACAAGCGGTGGTGAGTTGCCTTCCTTGATGGCACGTCCACTCTCAGGGATGTTGTTGAAGTAAGCAAAGATTTGATAAAAATCTTGCTGCCGAATCGGATCGTATTTGTGATCGTGACAACGGGCACACCCAATGGTCAGGCCTAGCCAGACTGTGAATGTGGTATCAACACGATCGACGACATATTCAACTTGGTATTCTTCGGGAATAATTCCGCCTTCGGCGTTTCCACGATGATTGCGGTTGAAGCCGGTCGCGATCCGCTGCTCGAGCGTCGGATTTTCTAAGAGGTCGCCTGCTAGCTGTTCGATCGTAAACTGATCAAATGGCTGGTTGCTGTTGAACGCATTGATCACCCAGTCTCTCCAACGCCACATGGACCGCGGACCATCATTCTGATACCCGCTGGTGTCCGCATAGCGCGCAGCATCTAGCCAGCGAACAGCCATGTGCTCGCCGTATCGCGGTGATGACAGCAGTCGGTCAACGACGGTTTCGTAAGCGTTCGGTGAGGAATCCGCCAGAAAAGTGGCAACATCGTCCGGCGTCGGTGGCAGTCCCGTCAAGTCGAGAGTCACTCGTCGAATCAGGGTATTCCGGTCTGCTTCGGCGGATGGTTGCAGACCTTCCTGTTCAAGTCGAGCAAGGATAAAGTTATCCAGCGGATTCCGGTTCCAATTTTTTAATTGCGTCTCCGGCGGATCGTGGCGTTGTGGGGCGATGAACGCCCAGTGTTCGGTCCACTCGGCTCCTTGGCGGATCCATTCGGTGAGCAACTGAATTTGGGTGTCCGTCAGGTCCCGACCAGAATCCATAGGTGGCATTCGTTGCGCGGGGTCGGATGAGGAAACTCGCTGATGAAGCACGCTGGCCGCAACGTCGCCAGGCACAATCGCTGGATGGCCCTTGCGATCGGAGAACGCAACTTCCCGAAGATCCAGTCGCAGATCATTGACGCGCTGCTGCGCATCCGGGCCATGACAGGTAAAGCAGTTGTCTGCAAGAATCGGGCGGATGTCCCGATTGAAGTCGATCCGCCCGATGTCTTCCATGCCACAGGCCTGTGACACAAGCACGTGCAAGAGAAAAACGCAGATGAGACAATCGATCTGGTTGGCTCTCATATCTGAATCCTCGCGAAACTTGCCATTGGACAATCTTCGGCGGAGCGTATCAGAACGTTCTAGGATTCTCTAATAAGACCTACACGACCCCAGACCGTCGGTGATCACGGTTACCAAAGTTGCCATGCGGTCGCCCGCAGCGGAACTGGTCCGAAACAATCCGTTTTTCTGCCCACATCGCCCGCTAACGGTATCACTCTGCAGATCTGCGGCTCTCTTCTTTCGCAGAGGCTTGACGAGTCACCGCACTCCAAAGAGTACTTTTAACGCATCTTTGCGGACGGCGTGTTCAAAGGCGGTAGCGGCAGCTTCAAGCGGATAGGTGGCGGTTAGAAGTGGTTTGACGGAAATCGCACGGCTACTAAGCAACTCAAGGGCGGCGGCGAAGGGGCCGCAGCGGGAGCCCAAGAGTTTAATTTCATCGATCACAAACGGCGCCATGTGCAGTGTCTGATCGGCAGCGACGGTTGTCTTGAGCACAATGGTGCCGCACGGCCGCACGAGCTGCAACGCGGTAGTCAGTCCCGTCGGTGAACCAGTGCAATCCCAACGAACTCATGTCCCAGCGTTCCGGCAAACCCCATGTAACCTTTGCAAAGCTGCAGGTCTGTTTCGCAGATCCCGGCTTGGATGACATCCACGATGACTTCATCACTGCCGGGCGACCGGAGTACAACATCGCTGCGGAACTGCAGCGTTTGATCAAATACGATGGCGCGCATTGAGAATTATCCCGAAATGTAGATCCGCACATTGTCGAAATTGCCGATGTCGTCAAAGGACCCGAAGCCGATTCGGCCTTCACCGAACGTCCTGTCCGTCGCCGTCATAGCCGGAGTCTGCATGTCGTCGAAGTAGACCAGGACTTCGCCGCTCTCGATGTAGCGGGAAAGGCGGACGTTGTGCCATTCATCCGTCCACGGCGTGCCTTTGGTTGTCTTCGTGGAGATCTTTGTGCGTGGCTTCTCATTGACGATGAAGATCTGATTGGCATGGTCATCCGCCTCCTTGCCCAGATGGACGTAATAGAGATGACTGTCGTCCTGATATCCGAAGAACAGGCACAAATCGCGGTGGCCATAATCCGGGATTGTGGACTGCACGCGGACGTCCATCGTAAACGTTCCCAGCTTCAGGTCTCAGATCAGACTGCGATTGAAAGGTGACCGAACCGGTGGCTCAAACTTGCTGTCTTTGCGAATGAGTGACGCAAAATGATTGCCCTTTGCTTCACCCAGTTTCCATGCGGTGGCATCTGTGGGTTCATAACGATCCATGCTGCTGTCTTCAAAGTCGTGCTGATAAATCAAACTCATGCCGTCGGGTTTCGGCACGTCGTCCGCGACGACCGGCACAGACAGGGTGGCAAGGCAAACCAAGGTCGGAAATAAGAGTCGGTGGTACATGTGACGAACTTTCCGGAGAATGAAGTGTAAATGCGTGTTTCAGTAGGCGAGCGGCAGCAATGAATCTACCGTAGCTGAATTTGCAAGAATTCACACTGTTTGCTCGAAGAACTGAATTCTTGCGAATTCAGCGACGACTTTCGTAAGAAAACTGCTGTCGCTCGCCCAAATTCGACGCGGACTTCTTGTCATATCCACTCCCCAACGACAGCAAGGTATCAAATTCCCATGAACGTTGACTATCAACTGGAGCCAGCACTGTCTGCGGATGAGTTTATCGATGTGCTGCGGCGATCGACGCTGGCGGAACGTCGTCCTGTGGAAGATCATGAACGCATCGAGCTGATGCTGCGGAATGCCGACGTGATCGTGACGGCTCGGGCGGGAAAATTGCTGGTCGGCGTGAGTCGCGCGATTACGGATTTTAGTTTTTGCACGTATCTTTCGGATCTGGCGGTTGCTGTCGAATTTCAGAAGCTGGGGATTGGCCGTGAGCTGATCGTCAGAACTCATGCGGCCGCCGGTCGCGCGACGCGGCTCTTGCTGATTGCGGCACCGAAGGCTCGATCGTACTATCCGCACATTGGCATGCAGCCGCACGACTCGTGCTGGATGCTGGAACCCGTTTGAAAAAGGGGCCAGGAACGAATAGTGCAGAGCACCCGTTGGGCCATTTGGCTATTAGTTCCCGACCCCTTTCGTGCTTCCTCCAACAGTACTGATGAGGTTAACTCGACGCCGACGACGCAGGGCCAGTGGCTGGATCAGACTTGAGGTTTATCAGGGAGTCTTCTCGCCAGTCTTCGCAACTGGTGGATCAACGGATACTGCATCGTTCTTCGGAGTTGCGGCCTTCTTCTCGAATTCTGCGTACGCCGCCGGAAACCGTTTCTGGAAGATCGAAACGAATCGAGAAAGTCTTTCCGAGCCGTTTGTCCCTGCGGGCACTCCCAGCGTGACCTCGCCGTCACCAGCCGCCTCCTGAAACTCGCGTCTGACGTCTTTTGATTGGAGACCGCTATCGCCGTATGTGGCAGGATATTCGGTAACCATGAGTGAATGTCGAACAAACATCATGTCTGCAGCCAATTCCTTCATGGGCGTGTCTTCACTTCGATGAAGCAGAAGCCGAGCACGAAACTCTTTGGCCGTCGATACAAATTCTTGTTGACGAAGAGGTTTAGAGAAGAAATACGCCAAACACAATTCGTCGCCGATATCCAGTATTTCCTTGTACGGAAAATACTTCGGGTTGTTCCACATCGCCTCCATGGCCGCAAGGTACTCTTTATCTTCGGGCCCCGAAGATCGATTGCGTAATGACTCTCGAAGCAATGAAATTTTCCGGCCGATTCCCATATCAGATGATTGAACGATGCGATCCACAGCCTTTGAATATTTCTTAAAAGCCTCAAGATCCCCTCGCTCTTTGGCAAACGTCGCCAACTTGCGATTTGCGTTCAATGCAAAAGAGGGATCAACAGCCTCAGCCCCTCGCTGACGCTTCGGGTTACAAAGTGAGTGCCATTGGGCTAGCGCCCTGCGGCTGAGCATAACAACTGTTATCAAAAACCATAAATTGTCAACAAGCCGTTCTCGGGAAGCGGCAAGATTGGTGCAATTCCGCATTGCGTGTGACAGATTCAGTGTTTTTACGGGGTTTTGCGTAGGTTTGAGAAGCGGTTCAGATTTGGCGGTGATGAGTGTGGGGGGGGCCAGGTTCCAGTCAGCAAGGTCGCCGTGGAACCTTGAAACCGTCGATCCTGATTTTCGGCAGAGGATGACCGACAGCATCCTTGGTTTTTCGATCAAGATTGAATCGATGCAAAGATGCTGGAAACTCAACCAGCACCATTCAGAATCCCGCCGCGCTGGCGCGCTCACCGGGCTCAGGACACGAGCAGCCGGGGACGACCTTGAAATCGCGGATTTGATGGAAGCGGCAATCCGACGCTGACACGATGGCAGCAATTATCGCTTCATTGCACAGGAATCCACGCGAGTCATTGCGGGAACTGACAATCCGGCGTCAATAGCGTTTGTCGTGGAAGCAAAGGCGGTTATCCTTCCGCAGCCGAGAGCTTTCGTACTTTTTAACACTGACTGATGGTTGCAGACCGATCATGGGATTGTTCGACAAACTCAAACGCGGACTGGAAAAGACGAAACAGATTCTGCGAACCGATGTTCGGGACTTGTTCCGGGCCGGGCAGATTCTGGATGACAAACTGCTGCAGGATTTCGAAGCTCGCATGATCCGCACCGATATGGGTGTGAAGGCGGCCAGCCAGATCGTGGAACGGATAAGAACGGATCATGGCGGACGAACCATTGATGTGGATGCCGTCTGGAAGACGATTCACGACGAAATGGTCGAGCTGCTGAAGGGCCACGACGCCGTTCGCTGGGACCTGAGCAATCCGCTGTCACCGCTGGTCAAGGTGGCCTCCGGACCGACCGTGATCCTGGTTGCCGGTGTGAACGGCGTTGGCAAGACGACATCGATCGCCAAGCTGGCAAACCTGCTGCAGAAGAACGGCAACAAAGTCGTGCTTGCTGCCGGCGACACGTTCCGCGCGGCGGCGGTGGAGCAGCTTACGTTGTGGAGCGAACGCCTGGGCTGCACGATTGTCCGCAAGGAAAGCAATTCCGATCCGGCGGCTGTCGCTTACGACGGCGTTCAGAAAGCAGTCGAGATTGGAGCCGACTATCTGATCATGGACACCGCCGGTCGCCTGCAGACTCAGAAGAATCTGATGGATGAACTCGAAAAAATCCGCCGTGTCATGCGGAAGATCATTCCCGATGCACCGCACGAAAGCCTGTTGGTGCTTGATGCCACAACCGGCCAGAATGGACTGAGCCAGGCCAAGAGTTTTTCACAGGCCATCGGCTGCACAGGACTCATTCTGGCCAAGCTCGACGGCACAGCGCGTGGCGGCGTGGTGATCGCCATCCGGCAGGAAATGGGATTCCCTGTGAAGTACATTGGCGTCGGCGAACAGATCGATGACCTTGAACTCTTCGACCCGGACAGCTTTGTGGATGCGTTGTTTGCGAAGTAGTGCAGCAGCTACTTCGATGCATCTTTCTCAGCTGGTTTCTCTTCCGTCTTTGGCAGCGGTCGCAGTTTGACGTTACGGATTTTCGCGGTGGTTTGCCATGTGGCGAATCCGAATGGCTTCGAGCGATCGACTTCAAAGCGTGTGCTGATTCGCTGGCCGGTGGTATCGACATCGACGATCTGTTTGTCGTTGATCCATGCGCTAATGTGGTCGTCCGTTACGACCAGACGAATCTTGTACCATTGACCCTTTTTGAAGTCGCCGTAGCTGGTGGTTTCATTCTCGGACGCATCCATGCCGCTCAGGCTGGACAGCCCGCAAACGCCGCCACCCCAGCCTCCCACGATGAGTGAACAAAAGCTGTCTTTGACAGGAAATGTGAGACCCGCAAAGAAGTCACTACCCGCTGCCCGCTGGGCTTCGAACTGGACTTCGTAGTTGGATTTTGGCAGTTCTTGTTCTGTGTGAATTCCTGACAAGTCTGATCCCTGCGAAATCACGACGGCTCCCTCTTCGATGTAGATATCGCCTTCACCGCCGAATTTGGTGACTTTCCAGCCTGCCAGATCCTTGCCGTTGAAGAGCGATGTCCAGCCCTCTTTGTCCACGGCGGCGTCTTTGGGCGGTGTGTCTTCAGCTTTTGCTGCGGGCTTGGGTTTGTCAGCCGCTGGCTTTTTGTCGTCGGCCGCGTGGACTTGTGAAAGCGTTAAGCTCAACGTCACAATTGACGCGGCGAAAAGACAGGCGTGGAATATGCGGATCATCGTCGTTTCTCCGAAAGTCTGCGGACACGGTTTGAGTGTCATCTTGCCAACGATCAACATGTTACCGTGCGCGGCAGGTTGAGGGAAACGATTTTGTAACCGTTCACACCTCAGAACGAAACCTGTGCAAGCAACCACAGATAAACACAAATTTACACAGATAGAAATCAATGATCAATCTGTGTTCATCCGTGTCCATCTGTGGTTCAAACTGTCATTCTCGAAATGTCGTGACGTTTACACGATTTTGAACCGAGGCTGCAAACCATTCAGCCTAGCGTAGGACATTCAGCAGATTGTTGCGATCGTCGGTCCAGTAGACAACGCGGTGTGGTGCTTTGGAAGTATCCGGACCGCAGATCACGTCCAGAGAATGCACATCATGCGACAGGAGCATCCAGACGGAATCGAATGCGACGCCGGCATCCGCTCCACAATTACACTCCTGTACGCGGGCATCGAGACCGGAATCTTCAGCCAATGCACGTACGACGGGTTCAAGGTCGAAGTACGAATTGGAAATATGCACCGCCAAGATTCCGTTGTCGGTCAGGTGTCTTGTGTAGATCTGCATGGCTTCCGACGTGAGCAAATGCACGGGGATCGCATCACCGGAAAAGGCATCCAGCACAAGGACATCGAAGTGCTGATCCGATTCGCGTTCCAGAACCAGACGAGCATCGCCGGGAACAACGTCGATCTGTGCCTTACAGTCGCCAAGAAACGTGAAGTGTTTTCGAGCCAGCGAAATCACATCCGGGTTGATCTCGTAAAATCGCATCGCATCACCTGTGCGACCGTAGACCGCAAGGGTTCCTGCACCCAACCCCACCACACCGATACGTCGCGGCTTGTTTTCGTCGCTGGCCTGCAGGGCTTTGCCGATGCCGGAAGAATGCGAATAGTAAGTTGATGGTTCGCGACGACCCTGCTCGTCCGTAAACTGGCGTCCGTGGACGACGCGGCCATGCACCATGTCGCGCATCGGTCGTATGGGAGATTCCAGCACATCATCTTCCACACGCAGCACGCCGTAGAAGTTTCGTTCCACGTCTTTCACGGTGTCTGAATGCTGCGCGAAAAATGCAAAATAGACGAAGAACAGGCTCACCAGCGTCATGCCGAATTTCAGCGTCGTGGCCTCGGGAACTCGCAATTGAAACTGCTTGTCGTCCCGCAGATACGTTCCGATGCAGACCAGCAGGCAGGCCAGAATCGCCAAGGGAAGTTCGAAGTAACCTTTGAAAACAAATGGTGCCAACAAACCAACCGCCAGACCGCCGGCCGCTCCACCGGCTGACATCGTCAGGTAGAACGAGGTCAGATGTTTGGGACTGGGCTTCAGCCGGACGAGTTCACCGTGGCACAACATGCAGACCGCGAACAGATTGGCGAAGAACAGAATAATCTGCACGACGACACCAAAAGGGCAATCCATGGAAAGCATGATCATCGTTGAGATCAGGCTGACGGCGGTGATTGTGGTTGTCAGGCGACGGCGATAAAAGCGATCGGATTCGAACGTCAGGATGAAGCTCAACAGGTACAACGTTAAGGGAATGATCCACAGGAACGGAACAACAGCGATGTCCAGACAGACTTCGTTCGTGGTCGCCAAGAGCATGATGGATGGCAGCATCGACAACATAAACCAGCGGGCGCGTGGCAGTCGAACGTCGCAGTCGGTTGGTGCTGAGCAGGATGCGTCATCCGAAGGTCCGCTGATGACTGCTGAATTTGCCGTTTTCCAGCCGCACATGAGGCATGACAGAGCGAACACCAGAAACAGCACCGACCACAACCATGCCTGGGCGGTCGAGGAAAAGACTGGTTCAAAGGCAAACGGATAAGAGACCAATGCCAGCAACGATCCGGTGTTGGACAGAGCATACAAGCGATACGGCGATGATCCCGGACAAGCCGTGCTGAACCACTTTTGCAGCAGCGGGCCTGTCGAGGAAAGCAAAAAATAGGGCACGCCGACGGTCGCCAGCAGCAGCAGCGTAATCCGCAGGCCCGGAGCTTCGTCGCCAACCGGTTTCCACTCAGCACCCGGCACGATCGGCAGGGTCAACGCAGCAATCGCCAACAACGCCGCATGAATACAGGCTTGGCGCGAGACGCTTTTGAGGGATGACAGCAGGTGCGCATAGGCGTAACCGCCGAACAGCAGCATCTGGAAGACCAGCATGCACATCGTCCAGACGGCAGGTGTGCCGCCAAACCAGGGCAGAATGAATTTCGCCAGCAGTGGTTGCACCTGAAATAACAGGAACGCACTGGTAAAAATCGTGACGGCGAACAGTACGGAACCGCTCTTGCTAGGTTGCCGGTTTTCCATCTTCGTGAATCTCGCCTGATGAGTTTGCCAGATGATTGCGTTGCTTGGGAGATAACGGAACTCTCGTCCATTCCTGTTAAGACAAGTTAAAAAATGGGAGTCACCTGAACCCATTGTTCCCTAAACGAAACCTAGCTTCTAGAATGCAACATGTCGGAAAAATCTGCATTCCAGGCGCAGATTCACGCTGGAGACCCCCCATGCGGCACGACTAGCCCAGTCCCACCTGCGGGAAGATTCGGTCTGCAACACGTATGACGATCGTATGAATCACTTAAGCTCATGCACGTTCCGATTTTCGTCGCTGTGGCAGAAAATCCACGTGCGTGCCACTCCACGTGCCAAGGTTCATTCAGCGGCGTTGTGCGTTTGCACGGCATGCCGCAGGCATCTGTGATTCAAATTCGCCGAGTGCTCTGATGCGGTCAAAATTACGAGGCCCATGGACCTATGTCTGAGTTGTTGAAACGCCATCAAACGCTGTTCCAGAATGCCACGTTAGTCGTGCTAGGGCTTGTCACGCTCTGGCAGTCGGTGGCATTCGACTTTGTCAACTGGGACGACGTATCGTACGTGCAGCAGAACGACCTAATCAGGAGTTGGTCGCCGGCCAATTTGTGGGGCATTGCAACTGAAACGGTCACTCGCAATTATGCACCTCTGACAATCCTGTCATTTCTGATCGATCATACAATCTGGGGTAATATTCCCAGCGGTTACCATGCTACTAACGTGCTGCTGCATTTGCTGAATGGGGTGCTCGTGTTCCTGCTCTTGAAGCAGTTGACTGGTAACTTGTTTATCGCATGGCTGACTGCCGCATTATTCTTGGTGCATCCCGTTCAGATCGAAAGCGTCGTCTGGATTTCATCACGCAAAGGGCTCTTATGCAGTGCGTTCATGCTGTGGGCTGCAATCGTGCGACTGCGTCCTGAAGTGACGGCGAGGCAGGACGCGTGGTATTTCGGGCTCCTGATCGCGGCCCTCCTGTCGAAGGCATTGGCCATCGTCTTTCCGCCGATCGTGCTCCTGTACGACGTCCTTATTCGCCGTGAAAAAATGGCTCCCGCGATCGCGCGGCAGGTCATTCCGGGATTGCTGGCACTGCTCCTGCTGTTTTACACGGCCGGAGTGCAAAACACGGTGTTAGGCGGCGTGCGTGGTCACATGGGCTTTAGTCTGCTGCACATCATGGCGATTGACGTCACGATCCTGTGGCAGTACGTCGCGATGCTGTTTTGCCCGACGGAGCTCTGCGTACTGTACGATCCGCCGACCAGTGGCATTGGCATGAAAGTGCTCGTCGGCAGTGTCGCTTGGGCGGCTGTGGGCTATGCATTTTGGCGAGTTCGAAAATCGCAACCGCTGTCGATTCTGGGCGCTCTCAGTTTTCTACTGTTGCTCTTTCCAGTGCTCAATTTTTTTCGCATCACGACTCTGATGAACGATCGTTATCTGTATCTGCCATGCATCGTCTTCTTCGCGATGGCTGCCAGTATTGTGCAGCGCATCGTGACATTTGCCGAATCAGAATCGGGCAGACTCGGACGGATCATCGGCAACAGCCTGCGTGGCATGGTTGTTGTCGTGTCACTTGCTGCATGTCTCACACTCACATGGCAGCATTTGCCAGTGTGGCAAAATTCCCAGACGCTTTGGACACACGCGATTCAGCAGTATCCAAAGCTGACCGTGCTCCGAATTCAGATGGCGCTCACCGTTCACGCGCAGGGACAGGAACGCGAAGCCATTCGACAGTTGCAGCTTGCACTGCTGGAATGCCAGCCAGACGATCAGGATCGCGAACGGATGGGCGGTATGACCGACGAATGGCAGGCACAAATCACGGCACGCCAAGAAATCGCGACGAGCGGCAAGCGGCAGAACGACAGTTCGAACTAGTGCTCTGTCAACCTTTAAAGTTGGGGTTGAATTGTATTTGAACGACGGACTTCCAGTCCGTCGGCGGTAACCTTTGGCGACGGACTGGAAGTCCGTCGTACCCGAAAATTGAGCCTTGACAGAGCACTAGTTCGACTGTCCCATTTTGTTCGTAGTCCCGCCTTTAGGCGGAAATTCAGCCTGCACCCCATGAACATTCAGCCCATTTACCGGCTAAAGCCGGGACTACAAGCGAATCTCGTACAGTCGAACTAGCATCTTTTCGGTTTCACTACGCCGCATCGCGTAAGACATCATCCACGACTCTGCGACGTTTCATCCGGCGCCGCAACTTATGCAGCCAACGGTCTTCATTGTCACTGGTTTCATTGAAAAATGAGCCCGAAAGTAAGCGGTAGAAGAACAGCAACGCAAACGCGCCGAACACTGCAGCAAAAAATCCTTTGAAGCTAATGGGATCGATTGACATGTCGCGCCAGAAGAACAACGCGATGCCACAGCCGACCACACTGCCGCCGATCCCTGTGAGCATCGTGGCAATCGCACCCCCAGGATCGCGACCGGGCATGATGGCTTTGGCCGCGAGTCCTGTCAGGGTCCCGAATCCGACCCAGCGCAAGAGTTCATTCAGGCTGCTCCGCAGGATTTCTACGACTTCTACTTCTGTCATCGATGAGCCTCCTGCCCAAACCTTCGCCCATCGCATGCGGATCAAGTTCCTTGTCGCACACTGCTGGTAAACGTCGCCATTCTTCATGAACGCATGCCGCCCCGGCCGCCATCTTGCCTCTGCTCTTTTCGGCAATTTAGGACCAGCGATCCCAGTCCGAAAAGTGATCTTTTGAGACTCGCGTTGCATTGGCATCAACGGGGCGGCCTCTCGGCGGTTTCTGCCGGTCTATTATTAATTAAGATATTTGTAAAAAGGCCATCGCGCCGCCGTTGCCAAATGATTGCTGCCGCCCGATAACGCCATCTGCCGTCATTAAATCGCGGAAGTTCATTTCTATGACATTTGATTCGCGCAACTTGTCCACCCACACGATCGTGGCCTTTTTGGTTGTGATTATGTTGCCTTTGGTGACTTGGGCACAGCCTCCATCTAGCCGTGTAGGAGAGGGACTGATTGGCCTGTATAATTTTTCGGAAGGCAGTGGACGGCTCATTCATGATCGCTCGGGCAGCCCAGACCCTGTCGATTTGCTGATCGAAATTCCTGACAGTGTACGTTGGTCAACGACAGGCCTGACTATGGTTTCGTCGACGGCCATCGTTTCGCAAAAATCAGCGAGACGATTTGCTGAGGCGATCCGAAAATCCAACGCATTAACCATCGAAGCATGGATCACTCCGGCCACGGTGGACCAAAGCGGTCCCGCTCGAATTGTCTCGTTGTCGTCCAATCCGGGTTCTCGCAATTTTACGCTCGGACAGGACAAAGACCGCTACGATGTGCGATTGAGAACCACGAGCACGGACGAAAATGGTAACCCGTCTACTCCTAGTCCCGCGAAATCAGGGGAACCTGTTCTGACACATGTCGTCTTTACACGTGATTCCTCAGGCTTGGCAGTGATCTTTCTCGATAGCCAGCAAGTGGCCAGCAGGAATGTTGAAGGTGACTTCGGGAATTGGGAGATGGGCCATCGGTTGTCACTGGGCAACGAAGTCACACGTGATCGTCCGTGGTTGGGGCAGCTTCATTTTGTGGCTATCTACGATCGAGCCCTGACTCCGAGCGATGTTGATCAGAATTTTGCGGCCGGACAGACCCCCGTCCTGCCTGCCAGTTCAGTTGTTGTAACAGACATGAAAGCGGCCACGAATGAGTCCGCATATCACACGCGCATTCAGCCTCTGCTGGTAGCCAAGTGTGTGAAGTGCCACGGGCCGGAAAAGCAAAAAGGGGGATTGCGACTGGATGATAAGTCAGCGGCATTCAAGGGAGGTGAATCAGAAATGCCGGCCATCGTGCCGGGGCATTCCTCTGCAAGCCGGCTGGTTCAACTGGTGACCTCAGCCGATGACAACGAACGCATGCCGCCTGAGGGTGAAGGCGAACCTTTGACGGAAGAGCAGATCGATCTGCTCAGGCACTGGATCGAGGCCGGCGCGAATTGGCCGGACGCGGATTCGACATCGGCGAAGTCCGGCCGTATGGAGATGGTGGTCACTGACGAGGATCGAAACCATTGGTCGTTCCGCCCATTGCAGCACATTTCCCCGCCCGAAGTCACCGACAAGGCGTGGGTTCGCACTCCGGTCGATCAGTTCATTCGACATGCGCAGGAAGTTAAAGGGCTGACACCTGCTGCAACTGCCGATGCCCGAACCCTGATTCGGCGCGTCTATTTTGACGTGATCGGTTTGCCGCCGATTCTTAAGGATGAAGGAGGAATGCTGAAGGAAGAATTGCTGGGGATCGAGCTGGATCCTTCTGCCCTCCTCCTTCAGCCTTCTGCCTTTGCCGCGCTGGTTGATGAACTACTGGGATCGCCGCATTACGGCGAACGATGGGCACGGCACTGGCTGGATGTCGCCCGGTACGCGGACAGCAATGGTCAGGAAGGCGATGCGGATCGCCCCAATGCGTACCAATTCCGCGACTTCGTGATTCGCACGCTCAATGAAGATCTGCCGTACAACACGTTTGTCCGCTGGCAACTGGCGGGGGATGAAATTGCACCGGACAACCCGCTGGCGATTGCCGCAACAGGATTCATTGTGGCGGGCAACAGCACCGTATTGAACGTGCCGATGGAAGAAGAAAAGCTGCGCAACCGTGCGAATGAACTCGACGACATGGTGTCCACGACCGCTCAGGCGTTTCTGGGATTGACACTGGCCTGCGCTCGGTGCCATGACCACAAGTACGATCCGCTTCCGACTCGCGACTATTATCGGATGATGTGTGCTTTCAACGGAGGCGATCGCATGGACGTGCCGCTGGCGGGTCCGGCAGCGGTAAAGGCCAGTCAGGAGGCGATGGACGCATGGCAAAAGGAATTCAACGAGGCGGAAAGGGAACGTAACGACTGGCTGAAGGAAGCTCGCAAACCGATTGCCCGCCAGGTGCTGGCCGAGAGAGTCTCGAAACTGTCGATCTCCGACGACGAAAAAAAACTTCTGCTCGACAAACCGGATGATCCGGACGCGAAGAAACTGTCTGACGGGTTTAAGAAAGAACTCAGAATCGAAGCCAGCGAGTATGTTGCTGCGCTGTCATCGGACGAGCAGTCGCGGTGGAAGGATCTTGACGCAGCCGTCGAAGCGATCGTCGATCGAAAGCCGGCCAGTCTTGCGCAGGGATTTGCGTTTTCGGATGATGCCGCAGAGCCGCGTGAGACGTGGCTCTTTGAACGTGGCGATTTCATGGCCCGCAATGAACGTCTGAGCCTGGGATTTCTGACTGTGATGATGCGGGACAGGACAGCAGACGATTACTGGAATGCAGCTCGCAAAACTAAACTCCGCGACGACAGCACGCAGCAGCGACATGCGATCGCCGACTGGATCACCGACACGGATCATGGAGCCGGCGTCCTGCTAGCCCGCGTCATGGTCAATCGTGTCTGGCAACATCACTTTGGAAATGGAATTGTTCACACGGTCAGTGATTTCGGCACGCGCGGCGATGCCCCGACTCATCCGGAGTTGCTGGAATGGCTGACCGGCGCGTTGATCCGCAGTGGCTGGAGCCTGAAGCACCTGCATCGGCTGATCCTCAACAGTGCCGCCTATCGTCAGGGTACCGCGCCGAACGAACCCAATCACGCAATCGATCCGAGCAATCATCTGTTATGGCGTCGTCGTCCACAGCGGCTGGAATCGGAACTTTTTCGGGATGCAATGCTGACCGTGGCTGGTTCCTTGAATCTAGAGATGTTTGGGCCGAGCTTCAAGCCACCGATCCCAAGCGAAGCGATGCAGGCGCGCAACGTCAAAGATCCGTATCCAAGTGATGTGCAGGACTCACCAACTTCGCGACGACGATCGGTATATATGTTCCACAAGCGCGTCGTGCAGTATCCGCTCATGATGGCGTTTGACGCGCCTGATGCACAGGTCGGCTGTGGTCGCCGCACCAACACGACCGTTGCGCCGCAGGCGTTGGCGCTTTTGAATGATCCGTTTGTGCGGATGCGTGCAAGTGAACTCGCCAATCGTCTCGTCGCGGAAGCTGGGAAAGATGCGGATGCCCAGGTTCGACTCGCGTTTCAACTTGGTCTTGCGCGGGAACCCATGGCAGCAGACATGACCGATGCCAGCTCATTTCTAGTTGAACAAACCGTAGCTCGACAGCAGCAGGCAGGGCGGATTTCGGAAGAGACTGCGCAAACCTTGGCATTGACGGATTTTTGTCAGATGCTATTTTCGTTCAATGAATTCATGTACATCGATTAGGACTTCTAACAAAGGGTCAGCGACGGATAGTCAAATGGCTCAGAGGGTGCTCCGCACTCTTCGTTCCTGACCTTTTTTTAGAGTGATTGAAGGGCCGTCGGCCATGCACCTACTTCGGCAACACTGCGGACGTTTTCAGTCCAATACAAATCGCCGTGACTTTCTGACAAGAGCGGGCGGAGGTCTCGGGATGCTCGCGTTGGGAGACCTGCTGGGGAAGAACAATCTTCTCGCAAATGATGAGTCACTAGGATCAGGCAACCCGCTGGCTCCCCATGACGGACATTTCCCGGCGAAGGCGAAATCCGTGATCTGGCTGTTCATGGAAGGCGCGCCAAGTGCCATCGATATGTTCGATCCAAAACCGGAACTCACGAAACGCGACGGCCAGAAGATTGAGATCGATGTCTTCAATGGCAACCCAGGGCCGTTGATGAAGTCACCGTTTTCGTTTAAGCAGTACGGAGAGTCGGGAGCATGGATGTGTGAGCATTATCAGCATGTCGCAAAGCATGTGGACGATTTCGCGTTCGTAAAATCTTTTTACAGTGAATCCAATGACCATGTCCCTGCGCTGTACCAGATCAACACGGGGATTCCGCGGCCAGGATTCCCCAGCGCTGGTGCCTGGGTCACTTACGGACTGGGATCAGAAAACGACAGCCTGCCGGGCTTTGTTGTGCTGGGGAATAATCAGGGCGTCAAGGGTGGCAATCTGAACTGGAGCTCCGGATTTCTGCCCACGACATTTCAGGGGACACTGTTTCGGCCAGAAGGCACGCCGGTGATTAATCTCAATCGACCGGCCGATGTGACACGCGCAGATCAACGCAGGCAACTCGACCTGCTGGCAAAGATGAACGCGAGGCACATGGAAGAACGTCCAGGCGAAGCGGAATTGCTGGGGCGAATTGCGAGCTTCGAACTGGCATATCGCATGCAGATGGAGGCGACGGAATTGGTGAACTTCAGTTCCGAAACTGCCGCGACGCGCGAGATGTACGGGGTTGATCAGAATGAAACACGTTCGTTTGGTTCTAAATGCCTGATGGCGCGCCGCCTTGTGGAACGTGGGGTGCGTTTCGTACAGGTTTACAGCGACGGCGAATGGGATGCCCACAACGATCTGGATGGCAATCACAAGGGACATTGTCGTGCCACCGACAAACCGATTGATGCCTTGTTGACTGATCTCAAGCAGAGCGGTTTGATCGACAGCACGCTGGTGATCTGGGGCGGAGAGTTTGGCCGGATGCCGGTTTCGCAGGGCAACGGCGGACGTGATCATAATCCTCACGGGTTTGGGATGTTCATGACGGGTGCGGGAATTCGCAAGGGAACCAGCTACGGTGAACTCGATGAAATCGGCTTCCGCGCCGTCACAGATCGCGTCTCCGTGCATGACCTGCACGCGACGATGCTGCATCTGCTTGGCGTTGACCACAAGCAACTGACATACTTCCACAACGGTCGCCGGTACCGATTGACCGATGTCGCCGGAGACGTGCTTCACCACATATTGGTTTGACAGATTCACGCCATCCGCTGATGTGCTGAATTTGCATGATGCGGCTAATCGATCCTGCATCCGGCCGCTTCGCTTGATTTCGATGGCCATCCTGTTCGTCGTGGACGCCTGCTGCTGCCGGAGCAGAGGTGCATGCTCGTGGAGACGATCCTGCCGATTGTAATCAGAATATGCATTTTAACGTGTGACGCACACGTGTTGAAATATTCGGATCCTCCCTCATGCATGCGGCATATTCGTTTCAGAACAATAAAACGTCCGCGAACGAGTTCCAGCGAAGTGGATTATCGCTTTCTGGGCGACGAGCATGACCTACGTTTTCTTGAGCAGAATCGGTCTCAGGTACATTTTTTGCGTTGTAAAGACAAAAATGAACACAGACATTGGTCAGCTAAAAAACTCAAATAACACCGTGATTCTCGATGATATGCTGCTGCACGTCGGCTCCAGCATTATTAACGAGACATGCTCTACAAAAGCCCAACCGCGAGGCCAGTGGACGTTATCACGAACTTGTGGAGTAAATGAAACCCAGCAAAGTGTGCATGTGGTGGGGCCGTTATTTACGATTGGGCGATACAAGTATGGTACTTTGCATATTGCAGATCCGACGGTTTCCGGACGTCATGCAGAAATCTTGATGATCGATCGTGACATCTTCATCCGCGACCTTAACAGCACTAATGGTACGCTGCTGAACGGTCGCAAGCTGCATAACTTGACGGGACTTCGTTCTGGTGACATCCTGCATTTCGGCAGTGTGATGTTTGTGTTGCACTCGTCCACGGACGAAAACACGACTTCCACCATCGCGGCTGATTCGGACAACGAAGTGATCGCTCAAACGCAATTTGAAAGACTCCTGCGACCGCCTGCGTTACGACCCTATTACCAGCCGATCATTCGTTTGAGCGACAATGTTCGCGTAGGCTATGAAGTTCTGTCACGCAGCTATCTGCTGGGATTGGAAACACCCGATAAGATGTTCCGCATTGCCGCCATCCGTAAAGTGGAAGCCCAATTGAGCCAGGCTTGCCGCACCGAAGGTCTCCGCATCGGCGCAAGCCTCGGAAACATGCCTTTTTATCTCAACACACACCCGGCTGAACTCAAGGGCACAGAACTCTTTAAATCTCTGGAACAACTTCGGGCAGATTTCCCGGATGCGGAAATCGTGCTGGAAGTTCACGAGGGAGGGATGGTCTCCAGCGCGATGCTGCAAGATATTCGCATGGTGACTCAGGGCTTGAACATGAGACTGGCCTACGACGACTTCGGAGCAGGACAGGCTCGCCTGCAAGAACTGTTTGCAGTTCCGCCGGACATCTTGAAATTCGACGTGAAGTTCGCCCAAGGGTTGGCATTCAGTCCGCCCCAGCATCGTGCCGCAATAGCATCTTTGATTCGGATCGTGCGGAATTTGAACGTGATACCGCTCGCTGAGGGTGTTGAGACAATGGAGGAGGCTGTCGCCTGCCAAGATTTGGGCTTCGAACTTGCCCAAGGTTACTTGTTCGGTCATGCCGAGCCGGTTCGACACTGGACTACTACCTAAGAACCCAAACCCATGCTCAAAGGACGTTCCCCACAGGGAAACAATCCCGATTCCGCCCTGCTTGCAGCATTATTGGCCGGCGAGAATTTTTGGCCATCTGATCCTGCTTCGTTGCATGAGCTGGGTCTGAATGAACCTTTTATTGAAGGTCTCATCTGTCGTTTGCTGCGATCAGCGGGAAATCAGACTGGGCGTAAGATAGCGAGTGCCGTCTGCATTCCCTTCCGCATGATCGAAGGCTTAATGGAGCGTCTGAAATCTAAACGTATGGTGCTGCATTGTGGAAGTGCCAGCCTGAATGACTATATCTTTGGGCTGACCGACGAAGGTCGTCGCCGTGCGGAAACATCTCACTCCGAATGCGCCTACACAGGACCAGCACCGATCCCGTTGAACGATTATGTCATTTCCGTCGAGGCGCAGGCAATCTGTGATCAGCCGATCCGCCGCGAGGAACTGGACGATGCATTTTTCAACGTATCGATGTCCGAAGAACTCTTCGACATGATTGGCCCGGCAGTCAACTCTGCCAGCGGGCTTTTTCTGTATGGCGCGCCGGGGAATGGGAAATCGACTATCGCCCGCTGCCTGACTCAGTGTTTCGGGCAGGAGATTTGGATTCCGTATGCGATCATCGAAGGACAAGAAATCATCATTCTGTTTGATCCTGCGTATCACGAGATTATCGAGCAACCGCATGAAGGACTGCCGTTTGATCGCCGCTGGGTTCGCGTTCGCAGACCCACGGTCATCGTCGGTGGCGAACTGACACTGGACAGTCTGGAAATCCGACATGATCCCGCGAGCAACATCAGTGAAGCGCCTTTGCAGATGAAAAGCAACTGTGGATGCCTGCTGATCGATGATTTTGGTCGCCAGCGTGTGTCACCCGAGCAACTGCTCAACCGCTGGATCGTGCCGCTGGAAAACAAGTACGACTATCTCACGCTGCCCAACGGTAAGAAGATTCAAGTTCCATTCCAGCAGCTGATTATTTTCTCCACAAATCTGGACCCTGCCGATCTGGTGGATGAAGCATTTTTGAGACGTATTCCGTACAGGATTGAAGTCACTGATCCGCAGGAAGTAGAAATGCATCGGTTGTTTCAGATCGCATCTGATAACCTCGGCTGCGCATACAATCTGGAATCGATTGAGCACCTGCTGGAAAACTACTACCGCGAGCAAGACCGCCCAATGCGGCGGTGTCATCCGCGAGATTTGCTGTTGCAGCTCCGGAATTTCTGTATGTACCGTGGTATTCCATTCGAAATGCACCCTGATCATTTCGACCATATCGCCCAATCGTTTTTTGCGCGAGTGCGCACTCGTCCCTTGAATGCGTCACTTTGAGAAGTCTTGACAACACGTCTGTAAAAGAAGTCTTATGAGCGACACCGACGTCAGTTCGACACAGTTGTGCAGCGATGTGGTACCCAATATGATGCTCCGTGGCGTCACCGAAATTGCCGGTTACCGAATGCTGGAATGCATCGGGGTGGGTGGATTTGGAGAAGTCTGGCGCGCAGTGGGGCCGGGCGGTTTTCCGAAAGCCGTCAAGATTCTGTTCGGACTTATGGATGGTCCTCAGGCTGATACCGAACTCGAGTCGCTGAGTCGTATTCGTGAACTACGGCATCCATTTCTGCTCAGTATCGAACGGGTGGAAGTCATCGATGGGCGCGTCATCATCGTGACCGAACTTGCGGATCGCAGTCTGGACCAACGATTCCGTGAACTGGTCGCTTCCGGACAACGCGGAGTCTCGCGCGACGAACTGTTGTGTTACCTCCGTGACGCAGCTGATGCTCTGGACTTCATGTTCGAAGAACACGGCCTGCAGCACCTCGATATTAAGCCCGAAAACCTGCTGCTGCAGGGCGTTCATGCGAAAGTAGGTGACTTTGGTCTGACGAAAACTGTTGGCGCGGCGCGACATTCACAGGTCAAAGGTTTCACGCCGATGTATTCACCGCCAGAACTGTTCGACGGCTGCCCGGATCGTGGCAGCGATCAATACAGTCTAGCTATTGTGTATCAAACGATGCTCACTGGAATTCCTCCGTTCAATGGACGGACACCTTCACAACTGATGGCTCAGCATCTCAAAAGTTCGCCGGATCTGAGCAGTCTGCCCCCGTCGGACCGAGCGGTTGTAGCGCGGGCTCTCTCGAAGAATCCACGCACACGGTTTACAAGCTGTCGGCAGTTTATTGAAGAATTAACGAAACGCCGCCCGCAGCCGTCGCTCAGTCGTGGTGAATCTAGAGGCTCGGGCTTCGCAAATCATGAATCGCCAATAATCTTTGGCAGCACGGAAAATATCGCAACCAATCATAGGATCCTGCACGGCATGGCGAGGCCTTTGGCCCCTGTCAAAAGCCTACCGGAAGACACGCAGTTTCGCCCAACTTTGTTTGTCGGATTCGGAGGACTTGGTTGCCAGACGATTACATTGCTAAATCAGAAAATCCAAAAGCGTTTCCCACATGCCACTCTGCCGGCAATCCAGTTTTTGTGCATCGATACAGACCCTAGCGCGATGTCAGATCTTAAGCGACTCAGTGCCATAAATCACCGGGCCGTAACCACCGTCTGCGTCCCATTGCGGACGACTCAGGACTATCGCAAAACGTCATCTGACCATCTGGGATGGCTTAGCCGACGCTGGCTGTTCAATCTTCCCCGCAGTGGGCTTGTTGAATCCATGCGGCCTTTGGGACGTCTGGCTTTTGTGGACCATGTGGCGAGCATCCGCATCGCACTGAAGGACAGGCTAAAAGTTCTCGTGGATTCCGCTTCGGCCGACACCTCGACGTCTGAAACCGGATTGCAGTTCGAGACACTCGGCATCGACGTATGTCTTGTTGGTTCAACTTCCGGAGGGACAGCAAGTGGTTCCCTAATAGATCTGGCGTGGCTGGTTCGTGAACTTCTGAGCAATGGTCGGATGCCGCCCGCGCGGGTGACGTCCATGCTGCTGCACGGCACGAGCGGCGATCGCCAAGTCATCGACCTGCAGGATGCCAACACGGTCTGTTTCTTGCAGGAGCTTCAGCATTTCTCGGTACTTGGCGTGCAACGCCCCGGGCTGACCTCGCGATTTTCTGGTTCTGAAATGGCAAAACCGTTCGACGAAACGACGTTTGTGCATTTCGGTGACGACCTTTCGGATCTCGCCTTTTTCGAAGGCGTGAATCGCACGGCTGAATACCTCGAATTACGCACACTCACGTCGGCTCGTCGAGAAATGAATGCATGGCGTAACCCGGAGCGAACACAGATCTTCGCAAGCCATGAAGCCTCGTTGCGTTCATTCGGGCTCTCATCGATAAATGCGGAAGCGTGGGAAATCGCTCATCGCGAAGCTGGCCAACTGGCTGCCGCTGCCATCACGCATTGGACGCAGCCAGCGGCCGGTGAACCTAATTCGCCCGAATGGATGGCGCTGCTTGATCAACTGGGCATCAGCAGTGAAGCTGGACAGCAGGTCATTCCACGCCTGCTTGATGTCGGCCGCACGCGGCGGATGGATGAATATGCGAACAGTATCTGGCAGCGATTGTCGCGAGATTCTGACGTGTCAGTCAGGGAGCAGGTTTCCGCAATCATCCGGCAGGACGCACTTCCAGCGAATGCGCATAATTCTATTACCGCAGTTAGCGAAGAAATTCGTACGGAACTGGCCGTGCGGCGACCGTTGGATTTACAGTTCGTAGAATCCTTCCTCCTGCAATTGCTCGATACCCGCATGCGACCGGGCTTGACGATTCAGGCTTTCACGTCTCTGAGACAGTGCACCGATCAGGCATTAGTCGCATGTCGGTGTCAGCAAAGCCATCTGCAGTTTGCATTCAATGAATTGTGTGCCTCGTATTCAGTCAGAAAGCCCGAACAGACGACGGATGCTGGGCACGCTGCTCTCCGCAGTGTCTGCCGGCAGTATTGTATGCTATTCACTTGCCAGACGATCTGCCAAACATTGCTCGAACACTTACAGTCCCTTCAGGCCGCATTGCCAAATATTTTGGCAGAACGGTACATGATTCTCGGCAACCGGCTACAAGCACTTGCGTTGCAGGTGAACGATGGAGCTCCTTGTTCTGTGATCATCCCCGAACAAATGATCTCGGCTTTTGAAGCCTATCTGCAGACGTCCGGTCGATTTAAAGTCAGTTCGTTGAGTCAAGAGATCCTACTGGCCGATGCCGCAACGCTGCTCGCAGAAGCCGCGGACTTCCTCCTGCTGAGTATGTGCCGCAGCCCGGAGTTCGCAGATAACGAACATCTGCCGCAACACCATGCCATATTTCCAGAGAATGCCAAACCGAAACTTCAGAATGTCGGCGGCGGGCAACGTGTGCTGGCCGTGCTTCCTGAGCCGCAGCCGACTGAGGTCTGGGAGTCCATCTTAACGCCTGCTTTCGGCGAATGCGTCTCGACCTGTTCGACAGAAACAGTCGATATTTGTGTCGTCTGCGAAACCGAAGGCATCGCTATTTCGGCGACCGTCGATGCCCTGACCCACATGCGACCTCACATCCTAGAACTTGCCGGCCGGCTTCACGCGCGGCAGGACGTTCCATGGTAGCCTGACTCTCCGAGTCACGTGCGATGATGGAGGTGGGCAATTCAAACCTGGAGTGGTTTCCCTGCTGCTGAAGTGATCTGATAGACTGAAAGGCTACAGGAAATTACGACCTAGGAGCCAACTGATGCCTCAATTCGGATGTCAACGCTCAGACCATCCAACGCTTGGTCGACGGACGGCCGTGCAGATCGGCGCGGTGGGTTTGTTGGGACTGGGGATGAACCATGTTGTCGGGCTGCGCGGCCTCGCGGCGGACAACGGCGTGCCTGCAGTAACGCCGCGGGCGAAGGCGGTAATCTATATTTTTCTTTCTGGAGGTCTGGGTCAGCACGACAGCTTTGATATGAAGCCTGACGCACCGCTGGACATTCGGGGTGAATTCTCGCCGATCGCGACACGAACACCCGGTGTTTCCATCTGTGAGCACCTGCCGTTGCTGGCGTCTCGCAGCGACCAATGGGCACTTGTGCGTTCGCTCACGCATCCTTACGACGCACATTCGCTGGGGCACCATGTGATGCTGACCGGTCGAACGCCTACGCCGCCGGGATTCAACGACAGCAAGCCAAAGTCCACGGACTTCCCGTCCATCGCGTCCGTGGTCACCGGTGTCGTGGCGCCGAGGAACAACTTGCCTCCGGCAGCCATCCTGCCGGAAAAACTCATTCATGTGACGGGTCGCACAATCCCCGGACAATTCGCCGGTGAGATGGGTCCGAAGCACGAACCTTGGTTTATCGAAGCTAGTCAGTATCGAGACACAAGTTACATTCATGGTGCGTTTCCGGAATATGGATTTCAGCGCCAGAAGGGACATACCACGCCGCCGGGCTATCACTTTGAAGCTCCTCGGATTGAACTTGCGGAGGGCGTGCTGCGGGATCAGTTTCAATCTCGCGTCCGACTTCTTAATTCGATTCAACAGCAACGACAGCGGCTTGATCAGACAGCACAGGTTCGTGAACTGGACCGTTATCAGCAGACTGCGGTGACGATGCTGATGGAAGGTCAGGTGCATCGCGCGTTGGATGTGCATGCTGCGGACGCGAAGATTCAGGATCGCTATGGTCGCAATTCGTTCGGCTGGTCGCTGCTGATGGCACGTCAACTGGTGGAAGCAGGCGTGACTATGGTGCAGGTGAATCTGGGAAATAACGAATCTTGGGATACTCATGAGGCCGCCTTCCGGAGCCTGAAGAATTTTCTGTTTCCTCCGACGGATCGTGCGGTCTCTGCCCTTTTGGATGATTTGTCAGAGCGGGGCATGCTCGATGACGTCTTGATCGTGATGGCGGGCGAATTTGGGCGAACACCTAAAGTGTTTACGTTCCCCGGTGCGGAAACGAAGCTGCCTGGCCGTGATCATTGGGGCGCAGTGCAGTCCGTTTTCTTTGCTGGCGGTGGCGTCAAGGGTGGTACGGTGATCGGAGAATCGGATGCCCAAGGAGCGTATCCAAAAGCGGATCCACAAAAACCAGAAAACATGGCCGCCACGATCTATGAGGCCTTGGGGTTGCCCCCGACAATCACTTGGAAAGACTCATTGGATCGACCGCATCAAGTTTACCAAGGCGATCCTATTCCAGGGTTAACCGGATGAAGGGCGGATATTTCGCCTGCTCGTTTATCACGTCACTGAAACTCATGGGGTAAGGTAAAAATTTTAATGACAACGACGCGGCGCGACATTCTAAAAGCCTGCCTTGCCGGGGCTGTGGCATCGACAGTTCCGCAACCATTCTCGCTCTTTGCGGACCAGAAAGCCCGCCCGCGCCGCAGACTGCCGGTGGCCGCTGTCGTCTCCGTGTACACACCGAGCAGCCATGCGGATGTGATTGTGGGGAAGATTCTGGAAGGGTATCAGCAGGATGGCGGAAGAGGACCAGACCTCGAAGTCGTGTCGGTCTTCACTGATCAGGTTCCGGCTGAAGACATGAGTCGTGAGAAGGCAGTCAAGCACGGCTTTCGAATCTCACCCACGATCCGTGACGCCCTCACTCTGGGCAGCGATCAGCTTCAGGTGGCTGGTGTGCTCTGCATCGGAGAACATGGCGATTACCCTCGCACGCCGGATACCGAACAGAAGATGTATCCTCGCCGCCGATTCTTTGATGAAGTCGTCGATGTGTTTCGCGATTGCGGTGAAGTTGTTCCCGTGTTCAATGACAAGCACCTTGGATATCGCTGGGAGGATGCCACGGCGATGGTTGAGACCGCTCGGCAACTGGAGATTCCCTTCCTTGCCGGTTCATCACTCCCCGTCGCATGGCGGATGCCTGCGTTGGAGTTGCCACGCGACTGTGAAATTGAGGCAGCGCTGACGATCGGTTATGGGGGATTTGAAGATTATGGATTCCATGCCCTTGAAGCCCATCAGTGTCTTCTCGAGCGCCGAGGTGGTGGTGAGACCGGCGTGGCGGCAGTTCGTACGGTACGTGGAGACATGATTCGAAAGTCGGAACTGGCCGGTGATTGGTCCCCCGAACTGTTTGCAGCCGCACGTCGCCAGATGCCTAGTGCTCCAGAGGACACTCTGGCGTGGAAGCCAAGTTCTGAAGCGGCCGCCTATCTCATTGAGCACCGTGATGGGTTGCGCTCGGCAGTCGTGATGGCCAACGGCCTTGCCGGTCACTTTTCCACGGCACTCTTGATTAGAGGCCGAACCGAGCCTGTGGGGACGTGGTTCAAGCTTCAGGAAGGCCCGCCATTCGGTCATTTTGCTTATCTCGTGCGTGCGATCGAAGAAACGTTTCACACGGGCAAGTCTGCCTATCCGGTGGAACGTACGTTATTGACAACCGGAATCCTTGACCGCGTGATGCACAGTCTGGCAAGTGAGGGTCAACGCTTCGAAACCCCTGAACTCGCCGTTAACTATGCCGCTGCTGAATGGCCATTTGCCAATCATCCGGACTCGCCCCTGCACCTGCCCAATGACTAAATTTCGGCAAAGGGTAGTGTCTCGAAATAACAGCCCGAATCAATTCCGCGAACGTTTCCAACGTGGACTTCAGAACACAATTTCTTTCAATTGATTCCTTCATTTGCGAGGCCACAATTTCACAGTCTTCAGGTCAACAAGGCGTTCTTGACCGCTCGTGAACTTACTTTCCTCCGGCGTCGCTGGCTTCGTATGCATGCCAACATCTGACGCTGGACGGGTTGAAAACTGTCCGATATTCTATCGCTTCTCAAGACATTCTGATTGGCCCCAAGATTCACACTATTATGGATGGCCCCGATGTTCACACTCGTTGATGTGCCAGCAGCGATCCATTACAGAGTTCTCATACGTCATCTCATAGCTGTTCTAAGTCGTGCCTTTTGAACCCCCTGTTGCTTGAATGCTGCCAATGCTCTCTCGACCCTCGCGATTCTTTATGGTTATCGGACTCGTGATGGCCATGAGCACCGGCGCTCACGCCGAGCGAGGCAACCCCAACGTGCAGTTGGATGGGCAGACCATCGACATGATGGTTGGTGAATTCATGCGGGAACACCATATCCCCGGCATGACTCTCGCCATCGTGCAAGCACCGTATATCTCCCGCCTTGTGGGCTACGGCGTCTGTGACGTGGAGAAGGGACTGCTGGCTTCTCCGAAGACGCTCTGGAACGTCGGCCAGATGACGCAGGCCTACACCGCCGTGGCAATCATGCAACTTGTCGAAGCTGGCAAGCTGACGCTTGATGACCCAGTGGGCAAGCATGTTGCGAGCCTGCCCGCGGCATGGCGAGAGATACCGCTCCGGCAACTGATGGCGCATACCTCAGGATTGCCGAATTACACAAAACAGGCGGCGTTTCAGCCCGCAGGCGAATACCGCCCTGAGGAAGTGATTGCCTTGGTCAAAGATCTTCCACTCACCAGTAAGCCTGGAACGCGAGTCGCCAACAGCGACACAGACTTTTTTCTTCTCGGACTCGTGATCGAGCGCGCCTCCGGAACCAGTTACGAGGAGTATGTCACGCGCAACCAAATAGAAAGGCTTGGCCTCAAGAACACCAGCTTTGCATCGGGTTTTGCGGGACGAAAGTCAGAGGTCGAAGCCAAGGGCGGAAAACACCGTAAATTCCTGACAGACCGCTCTTCAATCGACCCCACCGAAGTAGCAGTCGGCACCGCTATGGAGGGCGGCGCACCGGCAGTTGTGTCGGCCAACAGCCAGAGCGGGTGGTTTGCGAACGGCGCGGTGTGGGCTTCGGCCGAAGACATCAGCCTGTGGGATGTTGGCCTCGCAGGCAACATGCTGATCAACCAGAAAGAGAACCGAGATTTTCTCTTTCACGCGGTGCAGCTCAACGACGGCACGGCCACGCCGGGCCACTGTGGCTGGCGATTTCTCGGTCACAAAGGTGCGATGGATATTCGCGGTGATGTGCCCGGCTTTTCCTGCCAGCTCAGCCGTTTTACAGATCCGTCGGAACTGCTCTGCGTTACCTTGTGTTGCAATAAGGGCGGCGTGGAATTGTCGGAATTGGCCCGCCGTATTGCTGGGGCATTCGACCGCAAACTAGGCCCTCCAGTCAGTACGAAAGTAATGAAGTGCATGGAAAGTGCCTATTCGGCGAAGACGACGAGTGACCGGCTCATCGACGCCTTCAAGTCGCGAGGCGTTGGCTTGACGGCACGCCTTTCCCTCGCCGCAACTGCAACAAAAGCCGGGCATGAACTTCCACTCGTAGCCGAACAATTGATCTTTGAAAACACGGAGGCCGGCGTGCAGTTGATGCTCCGTCATCCGACGACGGCCATGGTCCTTCAGACAAAGATTCTCGTATGGCAGGAACCTTCCGGCGAGGTCTGGGTGGGCACGCACGATACAACAGAGGCGGCCGCAGCATCTGTCAACGACGGTGCGGACGACGCACTTCAGCGGATCGAGAATGAAATAGAAGCTGCGATGGCGTATGCAACGGGGGCACGTTTGTGATGCCTCGAATTGAATCAGCGGCAACCCATTTCATTCCCTGACACTCGATCAGCCGGCGAGTCGATTCTCAATTCACCTCCGGCTCTGGTAGTGCCCACCTCGCCCTGCCACCAACCCCAGCCACTCGACCTTCTCGCGAATCCATCCTGGGCCTGCCTGGCGCAAGACATTGTCCGGAAGCCTAGGTGCGTAAAGGCTTCGATTTTTTCGCCCGCAGTGACAGCCACCGGAACGACATTCGTGTTCGTTGAGTGACCTGCCCCCCCTTCAACGGCACCACTCCCAGAGAGGGAATCTGGTGGTGTCACAACCAAAGGAGGGCATTCAATGCCATGCGGAAAGAAAGAACTGGCCGAGCAGATCACTCCCTATGCAGCGAGAGATCGAAGTCGAGGTGGGGCGAGGCAAGACCGTTGCCGAGGCGGTCAAGAAGATCGTCCTTTCCGAGACGTTCGCCTTTGCGAAAATCCGACTTCCGCTTGTGATGCAGTCGCGCACACACATCGACTCCCTGGAGTTGCAGCAGAGCGATCATCATGAACGAGCAGTAGTAGCGATCAAACACGGCGATGTCACCCGCCAGCAGCGACGGCAGCAAAGATCGCAGCAGTGCCGATTCACCAGTCTCCTTACCCTGATACGGACCAATCGCAGCGTCCATCACGGCGGCTGTTGCCAGTGACAGAATGGCCACCACCCGAGCAATCGGCAGACCAACGCCCTTTCTTCTGTGTTTTCGGATGCGGAAACTCGGCCTCATTCTTAAGTTCGGCAGGCATCGTGAACGTGAATCCATCGACCAATTTCGTAGAGCGGTTTTTCCACGACCAAGTTTCAATTGCCTCCTCTTCCAGGTCGGCGGCGACTTCGTTGCTCAGTTCGTGCAGCGCCTTCAACGACAACTTTGCCCGAGCTTTGCAGGAGTCTCCGGTATCCTCTGTAGGCCAGCTCAACACCGACTGCAAGACAATGGCCGACAACCCGCGCGACTGCCGCCGGGCATGACGCTTCCTTGCCATCCTTCAGCACCTGAGACAGAAATGCCCAGACCACGATCATTGTCGAATATACGTCGTCCAGCCCAAAGAGTCCGCCGTTGCGGCCGAAGACGTTCTGGATTTTCTCCGCCGTCAGCACTTCGGAAAACGGCAGCCCGTCCTGAGACAAAAACGCGTCGGTGATTTGCCGAAAACTGCCACTGCGTGAATCGGCGTTCTCTGGTATGTCATGCACTCATGAAAAAACCCTCCCTGGCAATTTCTCGGCAAGAGAACCAGGGAGGGCTTCCAGATCATCACCAGAAGCGGGCTTTTACACAATACCCACTCTCACGGAACAAAAATTTACAAAACTCTCCACTCCGTCGATAGATGACATTGCGCGCCGACAAAATTCTGACAGTGCCATTCGTGTCAGAGACCGTTCAGTTGACGCGGCTGTGAGCTTCGATTAATTTCTCATGCGGCATTCCCCGGAGAGCAATCGTGTCATTCAAAGGAGCCGTATCCATGTCGACCCGCCGCGCAGGTGTACGCTGGAAGTTGCATCCGATTGTGACGATCACTCTCGGCCTAACGACTGCTTGGCAGTTGGGTTGCGGCGGAAGGGCCGACCAACCAGTAAAAGACCAACCGCTTGCCGAACAAGTGGCGTCCGAAAAATCTGAAGACGGAAGCGAACCGGCCGGTGATGCAACATCCGACAGCACGGTGAGCATCGCGACTCCGGCGAACTTCGATTTGCTCTGGGAAGTCGATAGCAGCGAGCATGGCGATCTTTATGCGATCGATTTCGCACCACGGGGCGACACGTTGGCCGTCGGCGGACGATTGGTCTCGCTGTGGCATCCCGGCGAAACAAAGCCGTTTGCTGAGTTGAACGAGGCGACCGTCGATTTCAATTTTTTGCAAACCGTCAAGGCTCTTGGCTATTCGCCGGACGGTGCGTTGCTCGCGATGGGTTGCGATGACGGGTCGCTGCGAATCTGGTCGTTCGCGGAAGAAAAGCTGACGGTTCGAATCGATGCTCACAGCGAAGGAGTCACGGGGTTGGCGTTTTCGCCCGATGGACTCCACGTTGCCACGACCGGGCAAGACCGCGAAGTGCGGATTTGGCGCGCCGACTCCGGCGCACAGGTGACCGCCCTGACGACCGACGACGACCGGCTCTCGGCAGTGGCGTATTCGCCCAAGGGAGGCCTTCTTGCAGCCTGCGGAAAGGTGGCCACGGTTTGGAGCCTGGCCGATGGCAAAGTCCTGCACGTCTATAAAGACGACCTTGCGTTTCGAATTCCCGATGTGGCGTTTTCGCCAGACGGAAACCAGTTGGCGATTGCGGAGATGGCCATGAAGGGGACTCTCTGGGACGTGGCCGCATGGGAGATGAAGGCGACGCTCACGGGACACGAGGGTCCGCTGTCACTCGTGGCCTACTCTTCCGACGGCACGTTGATCGCCACGGCCGCGCAGGAATATACAGTGCGGATTTGGGGCGCTGGCGACGGAGCACTCATGCAGACGATCAGCACGGAAATTAATGGGACCACAGAAACTCCACGCGATCTGGCATGGTCGGCAGACGGATATTTGCTGGCGGTCGTAACGGACATGGGCAAGATCCGAATTTGGGGTCCAGCGAAGGCGGCCTTCAGTAGCCGGCCGGTCGAGGATTCGGTCCCCGCCAAATCGACTTTTCCAGACCCGCCAGCGGAAGTCATATCCGTCGAATCCGTCGGCCCAGAACCGGCTACGACGTACGATGCACTCCAAGTCATCGACCTGCGGACGTTTCCGCGACCCAAAGGTCTAGAGGAGGCGAATGCCACTGGCACGCAACTCTTTTACTCGGGCGAGAACGACGCGGAACAAATTCGTGGCTTTTATGCGGACGAACTGACCAAGGCTGGCTGGACCGCTGCGACAGCGCCAATCGAGGGAGGCGTCGAGGTCGGACATCGCACGTTCGAGAAGGACGGTTATCGACTTGAACTTCACGCCGGCGGCAGCACGGTCAGCCTCCGCAACGTGGGCAACTATGGCGTGAGCCGTTTGCCGAGATACCCCGATGCCGAAGACGTCACTGCTGACGGATCGATGAACGCGACGAAGGCCACGATCGTCGACGTTGAGGCGTTTCTTTATCGCGAACTGCGGGCGCAGGGCTGGATCGCGCGCACGCGATTGAATTCGAGTGGAACGGAAGAACCAAATGACAGGAGCCTTCGCTTCAGCAGGAACGGGACGCTGGCGGATTATTTTATTTCCGCTCATTCCCGCGGCTATCCCGACAAGACGCTGGTTCAAGCTTCGATCAGTTTGGCGGAGGATTCGCTGCCTGTTCCCAGCGAGGCGGAGTGGATTGAAGTCGACGACACGAATCGTGCAATGTGCTTCAACTGCCCCCTGAGCGTCACGCAACTCGCGGACTATTATCGGGCGCAGATGCCGACAATCGGCTGGACGCCTTTGGGAGACGGTCAGCAATCGGACAGTGGCGCCAGTCTGAGTTACCTCCGTGGGGACGACCTGCTCGAAGTCCGTCTGACCGCGACGCCTGAGGGCACGCGCGCCCAAGTGGGCGACGTCCGCAACCATCTTTCGTGGATCATGCAAGTTGCAGGCGGGCGCACGTCGGTCGTGGACAACACGGTCGGCGCCGACGAACCCAAGAATGGGGGCATCGAGGCCGCGGACGTGCCGATACCCCAAGATGCAACCAAAGTGAAGCGGAAGCGGCAGTCTGGCGTGATCCAATTCGAAACGGCACTGTCGCCAAAGGAGGCGGCAGCGTTTTATCTCGAGGCGATGAAGGCTCTGGGCTGGAAAGAGAGCGACAACAATCTCGTAGACGACAACTTCGTGCGCATCGGGTGGACGCAAGGAGACGCCGAGTTGGGAATGCGAGCCAGCACATCCGGCGTGAACCTCAGCGGCAACGGGGTCTTGTGGAGCAAAGCGATTCCGGACGACGAGTTGCTGATTTCTTTCGAACTCTGGCTCAAGCGAAACGGCCACATGCCCGGACTCGAGCGACTCGACGACTACGTTCAAGAAATGAAGCCGCGAACGCTGAAAGAAGAACGCTGAAAGGTGGGCGCTGCGAAGTACTTTCTGCAGCGTCTTCTGCATCTCGTTTGAAAGCGTTATAGTTCGACGCGACCAGCAATGAGTCCGGTGGCGTGAGCCCAATGGTATCTCGTTTTTGTACCGGCAAGCTGCCGCATGCCGCTCGCCAATTCTCTCCAGCATGACTGCGTGGAGTAACAGTTGGCTATCCTTGAACACGTCGCTCGCAGTGTAAATATAGAAATCGATAAAGCTCCGATTCTTGTTAAGAGGGGATGTCGAGTTCGTGTCTGAAATAGGTTCTCACAGGCCCCGTAAACTTCATTTGAAGATTATGGCATTCCATGCCCTTGAAGCCCATCAGTGTCTTCTCGAGCGCCGAGGTGGTGGTGAGACCGGGGTGGCGGCAGTTCGTACGGTCCTGCAACTTCTGGCTGACTAAAGATTGTCTAGCTAACCGCTTCTCGGTAAGCTGAGGCGCGTGCGCGACTGGGCGGGCAATAAGGATGACAAAACCACGGCTCATGATTTATGCTTCGATTGCTGGGTAACTCGAAGGTCTTATGCAATGGCACCTCGCGCCGCGATCTGCTTCAGATTGGCGGACTGGGGGCGTTTGGCTTGGCGTTGCACAATATCCCCGGTTACGCACAGGCACAAGCAGGGATCACTGATGTCAGACCAAAGTTCGGACAGGCGAAATCCTGCATCCTGATTTATAAATACGGTTCGCCTCCACAACACGAAACGTTTGATCCTAAGCCTCAGGCACCCGTTGAGATTCAAGGCGAAATGAAAGCGATTCCCACCAATGTGTCGGGAATCCAGATTGGCGATCATCTGCCGAAGATTGCGCAGATCATGGACCGGCTGACGGTGGTCCGTTCGCTCACGCATCCTTATCCGCTGCACGGCACGGTCTACGCCACAACCGGAATTCCTGAAGTCGATACGAAGATCGAGTCGCAACCGCGGCACCGGCGGCAATGGCCATTCATTGGTTCGCTGGTGGACTACTTTGAGGATCGGCGAACGGGAGTCGCGCTGCCCGAGATGCCGCGGAACGTGGCGCTGCCCTTCGTGATGGGATCGAAGAACGAGATTCCTCCACTGGCCGGATTGTACGGTGCAATGCTTGGCATGCGCTATGACCCGATTTACACCGACTTCCTGCCCGAAGGGACGGCCTTGGCTCCAGAGATCCGACCAAGCCGTGCTTTTAAAGATCCGCTGCGCGGGATTCGCGCTACCGATCAACTTTCCTTGTTCGGCACCGACGTGCCGAGCTTCACTTCGCCACAGCTTGACCTTCGCCGTTCGTTGTTGCAACAGTTCGATCGAGCACGGCGTGATCTGGATGCTGTGGCCCGGATTCAAACCTTCAGCCAGCAGCAGCAAACAGCATTTTCGCTGCTGACGTCCGGCCGGATGTCGGATGCCCTAGATTTTGCCCGTGAGCCGCTAGCGGTGCGC
The DNA here is from genome assembly GCA_003670925.1 of Planctomycetota bacterium. Lineage (GTDB taxonomy): Bacteria > Planctomycetota > Planctomycetia > Planctomycetales > Planctomycetaceae > SXXK01. Next base: position 37,207 of record QWQG01000017.1, read on the forward strand.
GAAGCCTATGGGATGACGCTTTTCGGTCAGTCATGCTTGGCGGCGCGGCGACTGGTCGAGGCGGGTTCAAAATTCGTGACCGTGATCTGGGACGCCTATGGTCTGAACGCCGGTTCTTGGGATACGCACCACAACCATTATGGGCGACTCAAAGAGTTCCTGCTGCCGGTCTTTGACCAGTCGTTCAGCGCGCTCATCCTCGACCTCGAACAGCGCGGAAGATTGGATGAGACGCTGGTGCTAGTTCTGAGCGAACATGGCCGCACGCCGAAGATTGATTCCAAGCCATTCGGCGCAGGTCGAGATCACTGGTCGCGCGCTTACTCCCAAGTCTACGCCGGCGGCGGCATGGGCCGTGGCCATGTCGTCGGACGAACCGACAAACATGCGGGCGATGTCGAAGAAAATCCCGTGTCGCCAAAAGATGTGCTCGCGACCGCGTTCCATCTGCTGGGCATCGACCCGGAAAGCACGTTTCCCGATCCCGAAGGCCGCCCACTTCCGATCACCGGTACCGGGCGTTTCCGGGCGGAACTGCTGGGTTAAAGTTGGCAGTCCCCCGCTGTCCTGTAAAGATTCATTTTCACACGGAGCCATCACGCACGAAGCACGAGCAGGCGGGGGCCAAGACATTGGAATGGGCGGCGATTTCAAATTAGCGAGTAGCGTCGCCAATCGCGTTAATGCCAAGCAGCCATGCTCGATAAGAATGCAACTGCAACTCTGGCCTGCATTCAATTGTGACCCATTCGGCTGTTTTTATTGGTCGAATGGATAGAATTGACGAGATTCGCACTCTCGCTCAGGCCTGTAGTTGTTATGAACAACCGAACCGACAGCTTTGATCTCGGAGATTTTCTATGCGTTTCCCGTTTGGCGTCATCATCTGCGTTTGTCTCTTAAATCTCAGCCAGTTTGCCAACGCAGCCGAACCGGAACTGCCGAAGCTCTTGATCGGTTACAATGAGCATCGCACGAATCTTCCGGGCGGAAGATATGCCAACATCGTCACCAATCGGGCGATGATCGTGCAGGCAGATGGCACTGATCGTCGTCTGTTGGCAGCTGAACTGGCGGACGTAGATGGCTCATGGACGCAGTTTGCGGGCTGGTCGCCCGATGGCAGGATGGCGGTTGTTGGTCGCGGCTGGGAAAACGCGGCGAACGCGGAATGGGAGGAGCAGCACAAGACGTTTCGCTTCACGGCAGAGGGTTGGTTGTACGATTCGTATCTCGTTGATGTGGCGGCTGGAATAACTGAGAACGTCACGATGGTAGATCGAGTGAGCTTCTACAACTCGGGTTTGTTTTTCTGGCAAAATGACGCGACAAAACTTGGATTCACAGCGTTGATTGACGGAAACTCGAAGCCATATCGCATGGATCGCGATGGCCGCAATAAGACTGATCTCACACAGGATTCCAAAGGCTTTGCGTACGGGTTCAGTAGTTCGCCCGATGGTTCGCGGATCTCGTATCACGAGAACTACCAAGTCTATCTGGCCGACGCCGATGGCACGAATCGTGTGCACGTTGAGACGGGTCACCCGTTTGTGTTCGCACCTTCTTGGTCACCCGATGGAAAATGGCTGCTGTTCGTTTCCGGAGAACACTACAACTGCCATCCGCACATTGTGCGGGCTGACGGGACCGGACTGAAGAAGCTGGCAGACAGAGGTGGCTACCCAGGCGTGATTGAGTTTCTGGATGTGCCTGATTACCACGGCGGCAGCAGTGATGTCCCCATCTGGTCGATCGACAGCCAGTCTGTCTTCTACACGGCGAAGATCGGAGACAATATCGAGATGTTTCAGATCCCGCTGGATGGTCAGGCCAAGCAACTGACGCACACCGCCGAGGGAACACTGCACTATCATCCAAAGCCTTCTCCCGACGGCAACTGGATGGTGTATGGCTCGAAACGTAACGGTGTGCGGAATCTGTTCCTGATGCGGTTATCCGATCGAAAAGAGGTGCCGCTCACGGACGTTCCGACGGGCCATGCTGCGATGCATGCGTACTGGCAGACGAGACAACGTTAAATCCGATTCAGACGGCGGTCAGCATTTTTTCGACGGTGCCTTAGGGATGGAGACGTTCAGCTCCTGGCCAAACGGAGTGCCATAGGGCGTGGGAGTTGCAGCTGACGGAAAATCGCTGTCGCGTGCCTGAGCATTGCGATGCTTGTTAGTCACACCCTCCTAAAAACTGGGTTAGTTGGCGGGGGCCTGCTTGCCCTCTTCGCGGATTTGCTGGAAATATTTTGTTGTCGCCACTGGTGCTCGCGCGGGTGCGAATTGCCGTCAGGAGTTTACGGCGTCGAGATCACGGCGTCGGCTTCGAGCAGGAGCAAGCGGGTGCCGATATGCTGGATCGGGACGCCGAAACATTGTGCTACAGCGAAACGGTACTCTTCTAACTGTGGTCCGTAGTGCAGGCGGCGGGCTTCGATCCAACGGCTGCGGTCTCCGGAAAAACGGTCGGTTTTGAAATCGATAATATCGGCGGCAATCGGTCGCCCGTTCTGGATCAGGAGCACGAGGCGGTCGATAGATCCAAGGACCAGTTCATTCTGATGCAGGAGGGCAAACGTTCGTTCGCGTTCGACTTTCGTCGTCGCTTGTCCAGATTCAATCGCCGTGCGAAATGCGGCAAACGACTCTACGGTGCCGATTACATTTCGCTGAAATACGCGCCGTGTTTCCGGACGCTGGATGGCCACATAAAAGTCTGTCAGCAGACGATCGATCGCCGCGTCTGGCACGGTCAACTCGGATGCTCTGCGCCGCAGCAAAAATTCGTCCGGCATTGCCTTCGCGTCGTCGAGCCATTCGATACATTCGAACCACGCATGCATCACCGTCCCGCGTGTTTTCGGATCGACGACGGTTGTGACACCGGCTTCCGCCACATCAGTGGAGGCCGGCATCGTTTCGCGCTGCGCGATCAATGACGTCACGGCGGGAAGATACAGACGCGTTTCATCATGTCTTGAGGGGGCGCGTCGCTTTAAGCCACGCCGCCGTCCGTCGGTCATCGGAGCCAGTCGCACATGCGGCACGATGTGAGATCTGGACTGCCGTTTTTCCGTCTCGATTGTTGTCATCTTTGACTCGGACTTGTACCAGTCAGGATCGCCGGTTTCGTACAGCATGACTGAGGCTTCAGCCTGCGACTGGTCAGTCAATGACGCCAGCAGCAGGCCCGCGAATGTCTTCGGTGGCTGCTTACTGGTAATGGGCCTCGTCAACAGATGCATCGCATGCACGGCCCGGGTCACGGCGACGTAAAACACCGACAGATTATCCGAGATTTGCCGAGCGACCGTGTCCCGAAACGCGGCCTGCAGGCCTGGCGGCAGCATCGGCCACAGTGCTTTGTTGCACCAGACACACACGTGATCCGGCACTTCGCCCGCGCTTGGTCCCGTGAATGCGGCATCCGGTGCCTTGAAAATCGGCACCTCCAGATCGGGCAGGACGACAACATCGAACTCCAAGCCCTTGCTTTGATGAATCGTCATGACGCGAACCGGTGCGGGTTCAGATTTTTGAAATTTGCTGTTTTCCAGCAGCCGCACGAAGTCGCAGGGATTGAGCGAACCTGTCTGATCAAACTGCCATCCCTGCGCCACGATCTGCTGAAGTCGCAATCGATCGCGAGCCGTGCAGACGTCGCGGACGGATTCCGACAGCGTCTGCAATGTTCTGCCGTAACCTTCGTCCATCAATCGGCTTCGCAAATTCGCAGCGACGGCTTCGGACTGCTCTGAATTCTTCCAGTCGCGCAGCCCGGTGATTGACCCCAGCGGCGAATTGGCTACGTGATACCGCGACACCTGACAACCGGGATGTGACGTCAATTGCAGCAGCGAAAGCATCGCAAGCACTGCCGCGCTGTCGGTCGGTGGCGTTCCTCCTTCTTCGCTGGCCGGGACATTGAGTTGCGACAGCTCATGGACAATTCTGGCAACCGCGTTGTTGGTCCGCGTCAAGACGCCGATCGTCGCACCCGGAGTCTGCAGGTGCAGCTCACGAATCTGTTCGGCTACCCAACGATGCCACGGGCCACGACGTTCGTCCGCCGAATCACCTTCCATCACGGGCGACGAACGAAAGCAGACGTACCCAGGCATCGTTTCGTTGGCGGTGGAATGCTCAGGAAATCGATTGGACCATGCGACACACGGTGCGTGATAGTCTTCCAGATTCGAATGCCGCGCGATGTGCTGGAAGATCGTGTTGACAGCGTGCATCACGGCCGGAGCTGACCGACGACTCTTGTCCATCGGTTCATCAACAATTCCCGGCACCGCGTCCGGCACGGCATCCAAAATCTCCGCCACACCGCCACGCCATCCGTAGATCGCCTGCTTCGGGTCACCGACACAGAAGAAGCTGTGCTTTTCGTGACGATCCAGATTTTGAGTCAGTCGTTTCAGAATCTTCCACTGATCGGCCGACGTGTCCTGGAACTCGTCGAGTAACAGGTTGCGGATCGAACTATCCAAGCGAAAATTCATGCGATCACCGCTGGCCGCATCGACAGACTTTGCCAGCGTCCGCGTCACGTCGCCAAAGCCCATCCAGCCGTGATCGGCCCGCAGACGTGAGTATTCGCGATCAAAGCGCGTGATCAGATTGCGGATAGCACGCATCTGCAGTGCCAAGCGGTCGAGCAATTCGGCTTTGGCATGATTGAGCAACGGACGGTAGGCGGCGATCAGTTCATCGCTGATCTCTTTGCGACTGAATGTCGTTTCCCCCGCCAGCACTTTTGCGGCGATGCCGATCGTGACGAATTCATCCCACTGCTGAGTCTCGAAGCGGTTCGCATCCGCTGCGCGGGCCTTTTGGTAATTCTTGTCCTCTGGCAGCGCACACGAGTTGAGATCAAGCAGTGCCTGCTGGAATTGTTCCGTTGTCAGACGCGGATATTTTGGCAGTTTGTTCCATGCTTCGTCATCGGTCAGCAGGAACAGTTCGTGGAAGCTCTTGACAGTTTCATCGATCAGGTCGCGGACGCTGCGTTTCGATCGACCCTTCGCCAGCATATGCATCAGGTTCTGAGCATCTTCAGGCACCTGCTGCGACAGGACGGCATCGATTGCCTGTTCGCGGAGTTCTGCGTTCGTGTGTTCATCGATGATGCTCCAGCCCGGTGGCAACCCAAGTTCTAGGGTCAGACTGCGGGCGACCTGCTGGAAAAAACTGTCCAGCGTACAGACGCGCAGCCGATGCAGATTCCGAGTCACCTGAACCAGCAAGTCACGCGCCTTCAGGATTGTGATGTCCGGCAGTTCGAGGAACTCGGCCAATTTCATGGCGGCCTGCGTGTTGTCCGCCGCATCTGCCAGACGCAAGAGCACGCGTCCCAGAATTTCTCCGGCAGCTTTGCGCGTAAATGTGGTCGCTAGAATCGTTTCCGGCGCATGGCCTTCAAACAACTGCCGCAGAAAATGCGACGAAAGTTGAAATGTCTTGCCACTGCCCGCAGAGGCTCGAATAAGTTTTCGCATGGTGAAATTTGTTTGGTGGAGTCCTGCTTAACGCACGGCCGCCAGCACAATCACGAAATAAGGTTCTCGCGGGAATAAACTCATCGATATCGTACGCTTTCCAATCCCCGAATTGAAGCCGCTGGCGTCGTGACCGTTGTTGCTAGTGCAACTGTGATTTCCATCGATGCACATCGCCTAAAGCTGCGATCCCTGTAGCTTGGACATTCTTGTCCGAGTGCTTCGCCAGACAGCGTCTCTACGACATAAGACTTTCTATGCATAACCATCTCGACGTCGGCAGCGTTTTTTGGCAATCCGACGGACAAGAATGTCCATCCTATCGCATGAAGAAGGCTGCCCAATAACACCGGAGAGTCTAACGCCGCCCAGGTCGTTCGACCCACTTGTACGCCTGTTTTGCATTCAGTGAACAGAATTTTTGGGTGGCCGCATCCCCTTTCAGAGCTGCATATTCCAGCACAATCCGCTGCAGTGTGTTGTAGTCGGCAGCGCCATCAGACACGGGCCAGTTGCTACCATAGATGACACGCTCGTCACCGAATGCGTTCCAGACAACGTCGATGTACGGTTTGTAGAACGCAAGGTCGCTAGGGGTCGATTTGCCATCGCGGGCCGCGCCTTCGACAAGGGCTGAGATTTTTGCGAACACATTGGTATGCTTCGCCGCTGATTGAATGCCCGTCTCCCAGTCGAGTGGTGGTTTTTCGGAGGTGATGCGCACGTTGCCGATGTGATTCAGCACGATCCGCAGCGACGGTAGCAACCCAGCCAACTGCGCAAGAGTGGTTGCCGTGTCGGGGCCGCCGTTTACGTCGAGTTCCAGATCGTGATCGGCCAAGAGTTTCAGGTCTTCTATTTTGTCCTTTTGCAGCAGGTCTTGCAGTAACTGGACGGAGATTCGAATTCCTCGGAATAATGGATCCGCTGCGAACCGTGTGACGTGGTTTTTGAAGCCGGGCATACCGGGCGTCAGATTGCCGACGATGCCGACGATAAAAGGATCGTCTTTCGCCAATTCCAGTAACCACGCATTGTCCTCGATGCGATCGCTAGCTTCGACGATGACCGTGCCTGTGACAGGTCGGGATGTTTTCAGTGCACGCAGATCCTGCGGCAAGACTGTCCGATACAGCGGCGAATCTTTGGGTGGCCAAGGAATGCCGTCGGGCCGCGTGGGATCATAGAAGTGCGTGTGGCAGTCAATGATGTCCAGTTCTCCAGCGGGTTCTGCGGCGGGTAAGGGACGCAATCCCAGTCCCACGGTTCCAGCGACACCGCTGATGATCCATTGTCTGCGACTGATAGGAGTGGTTGTCATGTTGTGGCACTCTCTGCTTCAATGTCGTTATGCGTGAGCAGCGATTTCTCGAACGGCTTGGACGGCATGTGCAATATCGTCTTCAGTTGTGAACACACCCGGGCTCAGCCGGATCGTACCGTGACTGGACCGAGGATCAAGCGTCTGGTGCAGAAGCGGAGCACAATGGAGACCCGCCCGGGACTGAATGTCAAAGGACTGATCCAGAATCATCGCCACGTCCTGACAGTCCATGTGGCCAATATTGAACGACACAATGCCACAGTTGGAAGATTCCAGGCATGGCCTGAGGACACTCACGTTTTGGAGGCGTTTCAGTTCTTCCAGCAACTGCGCCGTCCGAGCATGAATCTGTGACCGGAGTTTTTCAACGCCCTGCGTCAGAATCCATTTTGTCGCCGCGTGCAGGCCCACAATGCCCGGCAAATTGAGGTTACCGCTTTCGAAGCGTGTAGGCATGTCGGAGGGTTGCACCAATGATTCACTGGCGGTCCCTGTGCCGCCAAATCGCAACGGCGGCAACTGAGTTTCCAGTCCACGCCGGAGACACAGGATGCCTGTGCCCAGTGGCCCAAGCAATCCCTTATGTCCCGCAGCAGCGAGAAAATCCACGTCTAGTTCTGCCATACTCAATGGCCAATGCCCAGCTGTCTGCGCGGCATCGAGCAGCACGGACGCGCCATGCGCATGAGCCACGCGCGTCAATTCGGCTACGGACTGCACGCGCCCAGTGACGTTGGAGGCGTGGTTCAGAACGACAAGCCGGATCTTTTTCTCTGCTAGGACTTGGGTAAAACGCGGTGCATCAATCAATCCCGTGACAGGATCGAACGGAATAATTTCCACCGCGATTCCGATGCGTTGCCTGAGTGCTTCCAGCGGACGCAGCACGGAATTGTGATCCAAGGCGGTGGCCACGACCGCATCGCCTGGCTCCAGAAATCCTTGCAGCACGGTATTCAAACTATCGGTGCAGTTTAGCGTGAAGACAATCTGCGCGGGGATCGACACACCCAGCAACGTGGCCAGTTGGCGACGACATTCATCGATCATCCGGTCGGCAGCTTCAGCCTTGCGATGTGTTCCACGCCCTGCCGCAGCCGCTCCGCCACGCATCCAAACATCGACCGCGTCACAGACACTGTCGGGTTTTGGAAAGCTAGTGGCGGCATTGTCTAAATACAACAGACTATTCCTGACCGGGCATCCAGAGTTTCCCTGTTCCCGCGGGTTCAGCGTCTGCACCCGGAGTCCAGAGCGACGAACCAACTCCGACAGACATCAGGCCACCGTCGAGTTCGGAAGCCAGCTGCGGACAACCGGCGATCTGCAGTTGCTCGCGGATCACTCCTTCGATCTCGGGAATCTTGTGCAGGTAGCGATCACGAATACGATGCAACAGGCCAATCAATTCTGGATCTGTCGGATCATCAAGGCGATACGAGAGTTCACGGATGTCGAGCTCCAGTTGGTGGCGAAAGGCATCGGGTGCTGCCGCGGCAGATTCTCGCGCACGATTCAGGCTGTGGTATGCCAGATCATAATCCTGTTCAACGCGTGCGATCGCGGCCCGCATGAGCCAGCCACGCCGGGCATCGTACTCTTTAATGCCTTCCGGGCGTTTCGTCAGTTCATCTAGGCCCGCACGGATCTGATGCCGCAGCCCGAGCACCGAACAGCGATTCGTGAACTCATGCAATTGAGTATCGGTCAGTTTGACGACATCAATGCGTTCGTAATCGACGGCGGGGATCGCGGCCATCACCATATATTCCGGCACCTCACGAGGAGCAGGTACCGGCACATTCAGACGCTGCCGAACTGCCGTGAAATCGGGTGCCAGATCATTGCGGGCCGCGATGACCATCAGGCCGATCACGCAGGCCGCGCGTTTGATCCGGAACGAATCGTCCTGCGTGACATCTAAGACGGATCTTCCGCCCAATGCCGTCTGTGGCATCTGCAGCCATGCTTCGATCGCGAGCGGAGCACGCTGAGTCGTGAATTCACGGAAACGCTTTTGCGTCATGCCGGCCGGACAGAAAAATCGATGATCGAACGGACGTGTTTCCGGTCGATCAAAACTGACAAGCTCTCTTTTTTCTTCATCACCCGAAGTCAGAATTAGATCACCTGCGATCGCCCGGATTCTGACCAACGCGTCGTCGATCAAGCCTTCGGAGGCAGAAATCTGCAAGAACGGATGCTGAATGCCGGCCGCCACAGCCTCGTCCAAGTCAGTGATATCAAACAGATCGATGTCAGCAGTGGATTCCGGCAACAGCGAAGCGTCGTGTAACTCTTCGCCAGTAATCGCGGATGACAACAGAATCATTTCTGCCGCATGACTAGTCCCGTCTGGATGATCACAGTGCTGGTGATCGTGCGAATTGTTGCGATGCAGCAGCGGTTCGGCATCCAGACGGCTTAGGAGTTCTGAGACCGAATGCACATTCAATGAAACTGCGTAAGAGTTATAGCGTTCAGCACTCAACTGCCCATCAATCTGCTGTGCCAACGCTTCCGCAGTCACGGCCTGATCAAAATCGCTTAAGAGCGTTGCGGCGTGATGCAGCGAACCAGCGGATTCGGCAAGCCGTCCGTCCCAGCTCTGACAAAGTCCCAAGTTGTACCAGATCGCACCTTCGGTCGGGTACGCATCCGCGAGACGGTTGTAAATAATCGCAGCGGGTTCCCAGCATCCCAGCAGACTTAACTTGCGCGCGCGGACATCTTGCTGTGCAGCTTGTTCGCTGCAGTTAACTGGCAGGAGAGGATACGTGCTGCGAAAGAGAAATGGCAAACTGGATTCTGATTCAAAGCGGACCAACTGCAGCACCAGATTTTTTTGGCGTTCACCGGACGCCATGCGGACAGCCAATGAGAGGTGTTCCCGCGCCGCCATCAGGCAACCCACACGGCCCATTTCAGCAGCGATCATTGACGCCAGAAACGAGATCGCGGCAGGTTGTGAACGTGAACAGATTTGAAAAGTACGGTGTAGAATTCGTCGGGATGCCTCAAAGCCGTCCTCTTGCAGGCAGATTTCCGCCATCGAAAGCAACGCGGTAGGTTGGTCGGGGTGTGATTTCAGAAATTCGGCAACCGCTTGGCGAGCTTCGACGGTCATCCCCAGCTCGTGCAGTGTCAGCGTCAGTTCACGCAGAATCACATCTTTGTCAGGATGTTGGCGGAGCAAATCTCGAAAGAGCTTGACGGCTGCTTCAGGTTGATTTTCCCGTAGCCGATAGGCGCGCTGCAGCTCAGGTAGGAAATCGCCGCAACAGAATTTCAGCTTCTTTCCGCTGCCGCAGGGGCACACGGAGTACGGATCATTAGCCATGACATTCCCTTTTGTTTCAGTAATCGTTTGAAGTCAGCACCGCCGATGGCACAACTGCCATGCGGCTGGTCCCGTTATCTGTATTTTTTTTGATCCAGTTTCCGCAAACATCCTGCGACCGGAGCAACGAAAATTTCCACTCAAAGGCCCGATTCAGCCGCACCATGTTAACATCTTTCCCAGATTCTGGCAGTCACGAGTCGAGTGACCTAGCGCCGGAATTGCAAGAATTCGCGGTTTGCCAGATGATTTGCCCCGAAGCTGCAGATTTTCGGCTTTAAGAGCCTGCTGGCAACGCACTGCTCGTGGATTCAATGACTTGCACAGAGTTTCCGCATCTGCAACCGAGCGATTCAATTTCCGCGTGGGTGATTATCTTGACGAAATCCGGGGCGGCCGCGGGCCATGCGTCGAGCGGGCCGCGGTTCATGCGTATCCACCACGACAGTATGGCGGCCGCAGACTGCTTCAAATAAATTTCAGGCTACGGCGTGCGGTAGAGTGGTTTACCCGAGATTGTTGGGTAAATCACAATTGCCGGCAACTCAGCTGGTTGCAGCTGAGGACCAGCGATGCCGCGAACAGAAGGCTTCGCATTGCCACTGCGATACGATAACGTACGGGCTGCGCTGGATAAGTCGCGGCTTTGCGTCGCCTGCACCAAGGGACCCTGCGGACTCGAATTCAACGCCGGATTTTGCGGAGCGGCAGAGATCTGCGGAGCGGCATTCAACTGCTGCGAAGACCGCGCATGCCCATACCGGCTTCCCGCAGGCGATGCCACCTGCAGAAATGGAGTGTCCGCGAGGACCGTGTTTGTGAAGGAAACGGCAGACACCTGAGCCACTGTCGTCGCGGGTAACACGGATCGCCCGACGCTGCCATAACGAGAACTGTGCGGCATGGGTGTCGTCGAGGCGGAAACCGGGCGGGCGATCAATTGACGATTCGTCCCCTGCATGATGTTCGGCATTTGCAGCGAAGAATGTCCAAGTGCTGGCAACCCTGGTGCTGGCTGTGGCGGAAGCGTGGACGGGACATTCGGAATTGGCATCGCAGGCATCCCGTCAAGTTCGGTTTGGGGTGGCGTAGTCGGGAAGACATTGGCCGGAGCCTGCGAATTGCCATACTTCGGCGTAACGATTTGTGAGTCTAGTCGTAGTAACGCATTCTGCGGCGCATAAAGCAACTGCTGCGACGGTTGATTTGCATCACCTTCCGGTATGAAATCATAACCAGTTCTGACACAACCCGGCACGGGTGGAAAACGACTCCAACAGGTCTGATTGAAGCCCCAGTTGGGAGCATCAGCGGCAGACACATGTGGTCGCGTTGGCTGTTCGTACGAGTAATGTCCGGCGAGGGCTGCGGTCGATCCTAGCAGGATGAGCGACCCCTGCGCGGCAATCCCTATTAGTCGTGTCAACTGACGCACGTCCATGTCTTCTTTCCTTGCGTTCATCCGTGTTCTCGATTTGCAATTCTGTGACATTGCGATTGACCGAAAATCGTCGTCTAACGTCCTGTGCGGTACGTGTTGCCAATTCCACCAAACTGAGGCATATGTCCGGAGACTCCACCTACCCCCGAACTCACGCCGCCACTGCCCCCACTTCCCAGGTAACCACCGGAAAACTGGCTATTGCCAATCGAGTTAAAAATCACTGGATGACCTGTCATTCCAAGCTGCGAATAGTTGTTGCTGCCCGTGTTGATCTGCATCTGCGGTGCCTGCATTTGCATGTTCAGAATGCCTTGTCCTAATTGCTGATTCTGGATCGCGAAATTCTGTTGCGGTCGCACAATCCCATAGTAATTTAACCCAACATTTCCCCGCCGCAGAAGATTGACGTACGGACTGATGGTCGGCGAATTCGCCTGAGAATTGTTCCCGCCGCCGAACTGGGCCCTCGCGCTCGATGACCAGCCGCAGACAACTGTTAAGACGAGAGTCAGCTGAAGCCAATTCCGCTTTGACATGTTGATGATCCTTGTTGGATTAAGATTGTTCAATTGTTCTGATTTAAGTTCTGCCCCTGCAACGACTGCACGGTCCCGTTGCCAAGGATCGTAAGGCCCAAGAGTCGTTCAATCGGCGCTGTCAGTCTGGCAAATTTCGTGTCAAATGTTACGAGCGGCAATGCTTTCACGTAAATTCGGTCACCAGGCAGTACTTGATAATTTGTGCCCGCCTGTGCCCCCTGAGCGATTGCGTCCCAATCGACGGTCAGCACTTGGTCCGGACCGCATTGATTCGGTGATGGCCGCGCGAGCCAGATGGAACCCTTCGATGCGACCGTCGGGAGTCCGTTGATCCCAGCGATCGCATCCAACACCGTTTCGTTTCCTGTCGCCGGAATGCGATAGACCTGTTCTCCGGCACCTCCCCCGTCGGTAATGACGTAATAGACTTTGCTGTTGTAGGCCAGCACGTCAATCGAAACTTCCGGGCGATAAATATATTGGCTTAAATGCTGTTCAATTTGAGTACGTGCTTGCTGCAATGTGAGTCCCGAAACATACACTCCGCCGTAGACGCCAAGGCCGACTGTTCCATCAGGACGTACCAGATGTGGGCCGGCAACGAACTGTTTGTTCTGAGGTACCGGCAGTGTGACCAGAACTTGGGGATTCGTCAGGACTTGCCGCAGGTGCGAATCAACCCGTTGCTGAATCACTTCCATTGATAGATCGGCGACCAAAACCTTCCCATACTCGGGGCCCAGATTTAGATAACCGTCTGCCCCAATGGTGTACATCCCGTTGATCGTCTTGAACTGCGCGGCGACAGATTCCTCGGTCTGACTGAGCGGGATTGTGCGATTCACTTGCACCAGCAAGGCTTCACCCACATGGACAGGTGCCGTCGCGGGACGAATGTTGTTGACCGTTTCAATCAAAAGCACGTCAGGCGGTTCGACGACGTACTCCGGCAATGAAACTTTCCGCAGTTCGCAAGGTGCGTCATTCTGGCCTGCTCCACCGTACATTTCTCCGCTGCAGGGCTGCCCGAAGATGCCAGAACTGTGACAAACCGTGGGGGACGTGGACACACAACCGCTCAGACTGAAGGCTGCCAGCCAAACAACAGTTGGAGTCAGAAGTCTCCAAAACGATTCCATGCACACTTGGTGTGATGGTCGCATACTACCCTCCATGGTGGCCCACAAATAATACGCTTGCCCGAAAGTAAGCCCATCCCTAGGCAACTTCGCGTCGTGCGCAACTGTCATCGAAGTGTCGATTTTGACGATTTTTCCACCGGTCATCTACTATTGATACGCGGCGGACTCCTGCATCTCTCCATCGGATCACAATGCTTTCGCTCGTTCGCATTTCTAATGTATCGATCGTGCGTTGTCGCGCTTCGCTGAGAGTTGTTCGGCGCATACCGATTTGTCTGCTTGTACGAGCCGGGTGCAGTGCCTTCCGCTGACTCTATGCGTTTCTGTGTCTTGGTTGAACCGGCAACACCTGCCGATCGACGCAGCGAGCTCTGGAAGTTATCCTGCCTCAGGGCGCGCGGTGCGGCGTTAGTCCAACGGATCTGGGAACCAAACCTCGCAGGTGGAAGCTATGAAAACTCAGCTCATTTTTATGTGCATGACACCGCTGCTCATTGTCGCCTCAGGCTGGAGGTTTGACGAGCCACAGGGCTCATTGCCGCACGCACCTGTTGCGATTCTGCCGCAGGCCGAGACGAACCGGGAGAAAGTCGTCTCCGGACTTTCCGCGTTGTCGTTTCTGGTCGGTGACTGGAAGGGTGTGGCGCAGCCAAAACGTGGTTCGAATTCCGGAGCATGGTCTGAAAAAGCAAATATCGTCTGGCGCTTTGACGAAAAGATCGCGTGCCTGCTGCTGCAATTTGAACCGGGCGAAAAATCGACCCGGATCTTTTTCGCAGTCACTTCCCAAACGGGGCGACCGATCATCGAACTTCATCAGCCGCAAAAGGCTGTGATTGCGCTGGAAATGAAAGAACCGGAAAAGTCACCGGCACCGGATTCTATCGCTCTGACCGATAAGTCCGCACAGGATCATTGGGTCTTTGAGTCCGTCTCAAAGCCCGGCGAACCTCGCTTGCGGTTCACGGTGCGGAAGATTAATGATCTTCGTCTAACAATGCTTTTCGAAGAAAGTGTCAGCCCTGAGGCCGCTTTTCGGCGGCAATATGAAATCGGGATGACTCGGGCTGGGGCACGACTGGCAAACGGAAACACGGGCGAACGACAGTGTATTGTGACTGGCGGCCTCGGCACCATTTCCGTCGCCCACGCCGGAAAGACCTACTACGTCTGCTGTGAAGGCTGCAAACAGGCGTTCGAAGCTGATCCCGCAGGCACTCTCGCCGCCTATCGTGAACGATTGAAACAGAAGTCACCATAAACCTGCACCGGCTCCGGGGCGGAGATCTTCATCCTACGCACGAGAGTCCTCGACAACGCCCTGAACACCGCTTGAAAGACTGCTGCGGTTGTCACAGAATACAGGGAGAAGGCGAAATGCTGTTACGGTCCACGTCACAAACTCAGGAACATCGAATCGTGTCCACCATCGAAAAAGCTGAGCGGCTGAAAAAAGAACTGACGGACAAGTGGGTGGTTGTCGCTGCCAACGCGCCGGAATTGAAGCGGTTTGCGAACCTGACAGGAAAAGTGAAAACCGTCAACATGAGTTGTCGGGCCCTTGTGGAATTCGATGGGCCCGTTGATATCGGCTGGTATGATATCGACACCAGCTATCTGACGGTTGTTGATGCGCCGCAACCAAAGAAGGCCGCCGCGCACGCGGAAGCAAAACCAGTGGCCACGGCAGCCCCTGCTGCCAAAGCAGCACCTGCCACCGGTGGCGGTTCGCCGCTTGATAAAATTCGTGGCGCCAGTGCGAAGCCCGCTACGACGACTGCAGCCGCCTCAGCAACCGGTGGTTCACCGCTGGATAAAATTCGCGCTGCAGGCTCTAAACCTGCTGCGCCTGCAACTGGCGGTGGTTCACCGCTGGATAAAATTCGCGCCGCGGCAAAGCCAACTGCCGCTGCTGCACCTGCTCCGGAAGCTGCTGTCGCACCGATAGCTCCGGAAGAGGCCCCCAAGCCGGGTGTTCCAAAGCCTGCAGCGCCGATGAGTGGCTCTCCCATGGATCGGATTCGTGCCATGGGCGCGGCCAAGAAGGAATAGTCGTTCGACGTCCCCGTACACGATCATGTCTTAAATTTAAGTTGGACATGCTGATTCGACTGCGAGCAGGCGGGCAAGAACGCCCATCGTACCGCAAATCAAGCGTAGCCGGAGCTGAGGTTAAAATGCGAATTGCTTGGTTGGAATGTGCAACCGGACTTAGCGGCGACATGACGCTGGCCGCGTTGCTTGATGCTGGAGCCGACATCGCCAGCGTGCGGAAAGCAATTGCGTCACTCAATCTGCCGGATGTCGTTCTTCGCGTAGAAACGGTCATCAAGGGTGGGTTCCGCTCACTGCATGTCTTGGTCGATCATCCCGAACAGCATGCTCACCGGCACTTCACCGACATTCGCCGCATTGTCGAACAGGCCACTGGCCTGACTCCGCGGCAGAAACAATTGGCGCTGCAGATGTTTTTGGCGGTGGCCGAAGCTGAAGCCCGCGTTCATGGATCGACGGTCGAAAAAATCCATTTCCATGAAGTCGGGGCGATTGATTCGATCGTCGATATCGTTGGCGTGGCTGTCGCATTTGATCTGTTGGGAATTGACCGAGTCGTCTGCAATGCCATTCCGACCGGGCGTGGATTCGTGAAAATTGATCATGGAATCTGTCCGATTCCGGCACCCGGCACGGCGGAGATCCTCAAAGGAATTCCGCTGGCTGACATTCCGATCGAATCTGAATTGACGACGCCGACAGGTGCTGCGATCGCGAAAACTCTGGCAGACAGTTTTGGCCCGATGCCCGCGATGACGATCGAGGCTATCGGCTGCGGTTGTGGCACTAAGACGTTTCCGGAACGCGCAAACGTGCTCCGAATCTTCATCGGCATGGCGACCATTTCAGCCGAGACGGAACACGTTGTGATGCTGGAAACGACTCTCGACGATGTCCTAGGCGAAACTATCGGCCACGTCCGCGAACGATTGCAATCTGCCGGTGCTCTCGATGTTTTTGTGACCGCTGTGCAGATGAAGAAAGATCGTCCCGGAGTTGTCTTGAGCGTCCTCTGCCGTCCCGAATTGGTCGCACGCTGCGAAGACATCGTGTTCACCGAAACCGGCACGCTGGGCATCCGCCGCCTGCAAATCCAACGCAGCGTGCAACATCGCGATTTCGTCGAAGCTGCAACGCCTTGGGGCAAGGTTCGTGGCAAACGCGCTTGGCGCACCGGGCGACAACCGACGTTCGCGCCCGAGTTCGAAGATTGCGCCCGCCTCGCACGCGAGACGGGAGTGCCACTCCGCGACATCTATCGCGCCGCCGAGTCAGCATTCGTACCTAGTCCCGGCAGTGAGGTTCCCGCACAACTGCCGCTCGACCACATGCATGATCACGACCACATGCATGACCACGACCACATGCATGACCACGACCACATGCATGACCACGACCACATGCATGATCATCAGCATTAGCCATGTTGCCGTGTCGGATGCGTCAAGCGGATCACAACCACCCTGTGGGGGACAAATCACAGCTAGATTGCTGTGTTCAGTTGCCCACGTCCCCCGGTTGATTGCCAGTCTAGCCAGTGACAAGTTTGCTGGCGTCTCGAAGACTGCCAGCACTTCGAAACGCGTGTTCGAAGCGAGTTTGGAGTTCACGAATCGGTTCGATGCCGACGCTGATTCTGAGGAGCCAGCGGGAGACGCCGCACTGTTCGACGAAATCCAGTTCGGTAAAATGTGCGAGGATTGTGTAGGGACAGCAGAGTGTAAAATTTGTTCCCAAATTTGGCCCTTTACAGATTTCGAGATGATCGAATACGGCGGGCGTTGTCACGGCAGGGTTCTTGAGCACGATGGATAACAGTCCGCCGTTGTGATCGGTCGAATGCGCATTCATCCAGTCGAAGCGCTTGGCGTCAAGGCTTGGATGATACACCGTTTCAACTTCCGGTTGGGTGGTCAGCCATTGGGCCAATTGATTGGCATTGCGATTCATTGTTTCGACGCGCATCCGGACATCTCGGGAGTTTTGTTCCAGAATCTCCACGTCAGCATCGATCAGCAGTTCTTCGAAGTTGTCAGCCAGCGCTGCTCGCAGCCAGTCTGCGTATCGACTGGCTGGGTTTAACGTCACAGAACCTGCAAGCACATCACCATAACCGCTAAAATATTTTGTCAAACTTGTCACAACCACATCCGCAAAAGGCAGGACGTCGTGATTAATGCAGGCAGCCAGCGTGTCATCAATCACAAGCAGAAATCCGTGTGCGTCTGCCAGTTGCCGGAGGGATTGCAAATCGAGGGAAGTGAGCAACGGATTTGTGGTAGATTCACAGAAAACGCTCGCGATTTTCTGGGTGCGGAGCAACTCCGCAAGTTGCTGGAGATCAGCGGGATCACCGACGGGATAGAATCGCACATCCGCCGGCGCAAAGCGTTGCTGGAGCTTGAGCGTATCGACGTACGGAAATCCAAACTGCACACTTGGATCGGAGGGATCGTGTTGTCGCAGGGCACGCCAGACGGCAGCGATCGCCGCCATGCCGCAGGGATACAGCCAGATTTCAGCATGAGGGTCGGTTCTGAACTCACGCAATCGTCGGCGCACGGTTTCGCGCGC